>NZ_JCAXEU010000001.1:0-383784 GCF_059758705.1 Bhargavaea sp. GQ12 | reverse complement strand
ATGGGAAGCAGGGCTTTATTAGGGTCTTCCTTTGGAACGGAACAGCAGCGAAGCGATAAACCCAAACAGGATTGCTGCACTGATGCCTGAACTCGTCACTTCGAACATACCGGTAATGACACCTACAAGGCCATGCTTTTCCGCTTCCTGAAGTGCGCCGTGCGTCAGGGAATTCCCGAAAGAGGTGATCGGTATCGTTGCACCGGCCCCCGCAAAGTCGATCAGCGGTTCATAAAGCCCGAACCCGTCGAGGATCGCGCCTGAGACGACCAGAAGACATAATGTATGGCCCGGGGACAGCTTGGCGACATCAAACAGCAGCTGCCCGATCACGCATATCAGTCCGCCGACAACAAAGGCAATGACAAATGCAGTCATCATCTTTCCTCCCCCTCTCCCATGGTCAATTCAATCGCATGGCAGGTGCAGGGGATGCTTTCCCCCTGCTGGAAGGAAAGCGGGGAAAGCAGGGCGCCGGTGGCCATCAGAAGCGCCCGGCTGTATTCCCCTTCCATCATCCGGTTGTATACATCGGAGAAAAATATTGCGGCTGAACAGCCCGCCCCGCTGGCACCGGAAAAGAAGGCTGAATCCCCGCCATAAAATTCTTTTCCTGCATCTCTCCACCGTTCCCCTTCGACGTTGTATCCTGCTTCTGAAGCCATCTGCAGGAACAGCTGCGTCCCGATCGCACCGAGATCACCGGTGATGATGACGTCATAGTCTTCGGGGGCGGTACCCGCAGCCTCCAGATGTCTCCTGAACGTATCAAATGCGGCGGGCGCCATGGCCGCTCCCATGTTCAAAGGGTCAGTCAGGCCATAGTCCACCACCCGGCCAACTGTTGCCTGAGCGATTTCGGGATAGCCCTTCTCGTGGGGAGTAACTGCGGCGATCCCGGCTGCCGTAACTGTCCATTGGGCATTCTGCGGCTTCTTGAATCCATATTCGATCGGATACCTAAACTGCCGCTCGATGGCATTATGGTGGCTTGCCGCTCCCGCCAGCACCAGTGAAGCTCCCCCCGCTTCCGTAAGCAGGGCCGCATTGGCGAGGGCAGATGTGGAAGTCGCACAGGCCGAAAACAGCCCCACATACGGCAGGCCGGTTGAGGCGGCGGCAAAATTGGAAGGCGTCATCTGATTGACAAGATCCCCGCATACCAGATAATCCGCATCACTCATCGTCTTTTCCGCCTTGTTCAGCACCAGGTCGCACGCATCTTCAATAAGTTGCCGATGGGCCTGCTCATTCGTCTTCTGGCCACAAAGTTCGGAGTCATGTAGGCGGTCAAACTGATTGCTGAATGGGCTGTTTTTCTTTTCCGCAGGTCCCGCTGCTACAGCGGCCGCACGGATAATCGGCCTGCCTGCAAAACGGATTACCCCCCTGGCTACCATCCGACCACCCCGAACTTCACAAGAATCGTTTTGATGAGCGCCACCACAAATGCGGAAAAGACACCGAATACGATGACGGATCCGGCGAGCTTGAACATATTTCCGCCGACCCCGAGAACGTAGCCCTCCGTCCGGTGCTCAATCGCAGCCGAAATCATGGCATTTCCGAACCCGGTCACCGGCACGGCGGAACCCGCCCCGCCAAACTGGGCGATCCGTTTGTATTTTCCGAATCCGGTCAGAAGCATGGCAATGAAAATCATTGTCGCAACTGTCGGATTGCCTGCAGTCCGCTCTGTAAAGTCAAAGAAGTACATATAAAAATACATGATGCCCTGCCCGATGGCACAGATGATTCCGCCTGTCACAAATGCCTTCAGCAAATTCAGGGCCAGCGGCGTCTTGGGCGTGGTCTGCTGCTCCAACTGTGTATACGCCTGGCGGTCCATCAGGTTTCCTCCTTAGAGAGGGATTTGATTGTTTCAACTTTTTTATGCAACTTATCTTCCTCCTCAAGCTCTTCCAGCTTGTCCGTCTCCCAGTAGATCTTCAGATCCGCAGAAAGGGTGACTGTCTCATCCGGAAATGCTTTTTCCATCTTGCCGGTCAGTTCTTCTTCGATTTTCGCTTTGCGGTATCGGTTAAACGGGCTGACCTCCACGCCCACCAAAAGGTCTTCTTTTACAAAGACCGCCACGGCCGATGTGATCTGTTCCTCTTCACCGAGGATTTCCTGCACTTTCCGGTTGTCTTCGGGTTCTCCGCCTGAAACCCGGATCTCCTCTCCGCCGGCTCCACAGCCGGCGACCAGCAGGCACAGCCCGGCAGAAGCTGCCAATCGTTTCAACGGCTCCACCTCCCGTTTTTCTCTTAGTATGTCCACCACCACTTACAGTTATGCACACTTACAGCTATGCAGGCTGTGCGTTCGCCCGGACACCCCTTTTCAGAGCGCATATGGTAGACAGAGATCAAAAGGGAGGAGGTGTTCAGAAATGAGCTGCTGTGGTGATAAGAAAGACTTTACCGCCGGATCCTCTTCCTTCGATCACTGCCTTTGTGATGTGATCAGGACGATCAAGGACATCCAGGATGCAGGAACAGATGAGTGCATGGGCTGCAACGATTGCTTTATGGAACCGCTTGGTGGGCTTGTCAGCCCTGGCCGGCGTTCCCCTGTCGACACGCGCGTCATCTCGCTCTTGACAAAAGATGGCTCCGCGTTTAAAGTATCGACTGCACATTGCCCTAGATACTGCAAAGAATCCTATTCTGGCCAAACATGCTTCTTCCGCATTGAGCGGATCATCGGCAAGTGCTGCGTTACGCTTCGTGCACTCGAAAAAGTTCCGCAAACTCCAGCACACCCATGTGGATTTATCGCAACCGACGTATGCCTCACCGTCGATATCCGATGCTTCTGCGGTGTCACATGCGTCACTGACTGCTTCCTCGACATTTGCGACTGACCGCCGTATTATGGAGTGTCCCGCCGTCCGGACTCAACCGGGCGGTGTTTTTTATGTTCTTCGAAAGCTTCCGCCCAAAATACGGCTTTGTTAAAGAGTGGTGTTGCTTTCCGTTACGGGCGGACGCTTTCCGCGGGGAAGGCTAAGAGCCGGCGCCAATACGAAGGTTGGCGTCTGCGCCCAAAAGCACAGCGTTGGGAAGCACCAATCTGCGAAGTCTCTCCGCACTTCCTTTTCCGCAGGACAATAAACAGCTTCCTCGAACTTGCCTCGCACGAAGGAAATGCGAAGCATTTTCGTGGAGTCGCCTTCACTCCAATCCACAGCTAAATATCAACATCATCCATTAACAGAGCCAAAAATAAAAAGCCGACGGATCTCCGCCAGCTTTCAGGGTTTGCAATTTGTGTTCATTAATACGGAAAAGGTTTTCCTTTCCACCAGATGGCATCCAGATCATCGATGGATAATTCCATTTCGATTTTTTCTTCGTTGATGCCCTTGACAGCGACTTTGCTTTCCTCGAGATTCAAAATTTCGCCGTTGATTACAGTTCCATCTTTTAACCGAAACTGGATTGGACGGTACACTTCCCGCTGGAACGGGCGTGACAAAAACCGGAGCTGTGTGAGCAAACGGGCCGTCTCTTCGGGCCGCTTCGGCAATTCATACACCGATGTACTTTCTTCCGCAACTTCTTCCTCTGCCAGAACCTCCTCCACCGCCTCGCGGCTATAGACCGGCTCTGAAACAAAGTAAACAGGCGGCGCATCCACAAACAGCAATGGCCCTCCGTCACGTTCTGCCATGGGCTCACATCCTTTTTCCCCATCCTATGCCGGATGGTGCCCAACTGTCACAGCTGGGAAATGAATGCCGTAGCAAGCCCAAGGTAAATCAGAATGCTGATAATGTCGTTCAGCGTCGTGATGAACGGGCCGGATGCGACCGCAGGGTCGATTTTCAGCCGGTGCATCAATAGCGGGATAAAGGAGCCGGCCAGCGTAGCTACAAAGATCGAACCGACGATTGCCACACCGACCAGGAGCCCAAGGACGAGCTCGTGTTTCCAAAAGTAGATCAGCCCGACGACAAAGATGCCGCACACCGTTCCGGTGATCAGTCCTGTTCCCGCTTCCCGCGCGAGAAGCTTCATCCTGCTTTCGCCTTCGATATCGCCCGTAGCGATTCCCCTGACAGCGACAGCAAGCGCCTGTGTCCCGCTGTTGCCGGCCATTCCCGCAATAAGCGGGATAAAGACCGCGAGAAGTGCGACCTGATCAAGGGTCTGTTCAAAACGTCCCATCAGGTTGGCCGTCACCATCCCCAGGAAAGTAAGCAAAATCAGCCATGGCAGACGCTTTTTGGCCGCTGCGAGCGGGTTCCGGTCGATGGTATCCATGTCCGATACACCCGCAAGCTTGGAGTAGTCGTCGGAAGCTTCTTCTTCGATGACGTCGATGATATCATCGACCGTGATGATCCCGAGCAGATGCTGCCGGAAATCGACCACCGGCATTGCCAGGAAGTCATAATCTTTCATCATCCGAGCAACTTCTTCCTGGTCCTCGCTGACTAGGACGCTGACAACCCGCTCATTCATAATGTCCGCCACAATTGCATGTTCGTCCGCAATGATCATATCCCTAAGCGACACAACGCCCGCCAGGCGGTTCTCATCATCGGTGACGAAAATATAATAAATGGTTTCCGCGTCGGGTGCCGCGTTCCGGAGAATGGTCATCGCGGAGCGGACCGTCGAATTTTCGGGGATTGTGACGTATTCCGTTGTCATGATCGATCCGGCCGTATATTCCTCATAGTGCAGAAGGTCTTTAATTTCGCTTTCAGCCTCGTCATCCATGAGAGTCAGATAGGTCAGTACCTTGGATTTGTCGAGCTCATTAAGCACATCGACCGCGTTGTCTGCGTACATGCCGGCGAACATGTCCGCCGCATAACGCGTGTCCATCTCGTCCAGGTATGCGTCAAACTCATCGTCCTCAATCTCCGAGACTTCGAAAATCTCCGCGAGTTCCTTCGGAGAAAGGAATTCATACATTTTCCTCCGGAGTTCCGGACCTGCTTTTTCATAGTACTTTGCCTGGTCATACGGATGGCCTGCGAGGAACTCATCCCTGAATGCCTCCGGATCCCCCTCTTCCAATAATCGGGTAACCAGATCCTCGTCGATATAGGTTTCTTCCTGCTCATTCAGTGCTTCCGGCATGCAGAGCCCTCCTTTCAATACCTGACATTCCGCAAATCTCCCTTAAACGCGTTGGAGGACGGCTGTCCGGGGTAGACTCAAGATAAGACGATTCCTGCTAAACAATGCTGAATGGGGTGTTAACATGTTGAAACTGGACATTTTCGGGGACCTTCATGGGTGCTTTGATGAATTCATGGAGCTGTTCGCCAAGCTCGGATACCACATGGAAAACGGTCGCTATGTCCATCCGGATGACCGGAAACCGGCATTCGTGGGAGATGCGACGGACCGCGGCCCGAAATCGGTCGAGATGCTTAAATTCCTATTTGCCCTTCAGGACGCCGGCCAGCTGATTTATTCCCCGGGAAATCATTGCAACAAACTATACCGGTACATGCTCGGCAACAACGTCCAGCAAAAGCATGGACTGGAAACGACTGTCGCGGAATTGGGTGCCCTTTCAGGCAAGGAGCGGGAGCATATCCGCAAGCGCTATATCCGCTTCTACGAATCGCTCCCGCTCTATGAAATGCTGGATGATGGGAAACTGATCATCGCCCATGCCGGAATGCGCGAAGACCTGATCGGCAGAAAAGACGGCAGCCGACTGCGCACGTTTGTCCTGTACGGGGACATCACCGGCGAGACGCTGCCGGACGGACGTCCTGTAAGGCGGGACTGGGCAAAGCATTATAAAGGAAAACCGTTCATCGTCTACGGCCATACCCCGGTTTCCGAATGCCGTTTCGTGAACAACACGGCCAACATCGATACGGGCTGTGTGTTCGGCGGCAAACTGAGCGCACTCCGCTATCCGGAAAAAACAGTGGTCAGCGTTCCTTCCCGCCAACCTTTCCAGCCGGAGAAATTCAGCGATTTCAGCTGACCTCCTCCATTCACCTGTGAAAGCCGGCCACCGCCAGCATATCTGCCGGCACCGGGCTGTTGATGGCAATCGGTTCCCCGGAAAGCGGATGGCTGAAAGATAACCCGGCGCAATGGAGCGCCTGGCGGCCGATCCTTTTCGTGCTGCCCCCATACAGCGTATCCCCTTCCAGCGGATGGCCGATGTGGGCAAGGTGTACACGGATCTGGTGGGTCCTTCCGGTATGGAGGATCACCGACACCCTGGAAACCTCATCCCCGGGCAGCCCTGCTGTTTCCACCACCCGGACTTCCGTTACGGCCCGCTGACCTCCGGGTAGAACCATCCGCTCGATGATGCTCCCTTCCTTGCGTCCGATCGGCTCATCGATGAAAAAGTGCCGCTCCCTGAATCCTCCGTCCACGATTGCTTCATATTTTTTGAGAACCCCGCCGGCCTTCATCTTCTCTGACATGAGGTGATGGATGTGGCGGTTTTTTGCGATACATACGATTCCCGATGTTTCACGGTCGAGCCTCGTGACGACATGCACCGTCGCCGGCGTGCCGTCTTTCACGAACTTCCCGGCGACCGAATTGGCAAGGGTGCCGGAAGGAGCATCCCTGGAAGGGATGGTCGCCTGTCCGGCGGGCTTGTCCAGAATGAGCAGCGCCTCGTCCTCATAGAGCACCGAAAGCAAGCCCTCTTCCGGGATAAGCCCCGCTGCCGGTTTTTCCAGGGGAAAAATGATGGTGACCGCGTCTCCTGCCCCCAGTTTATGGCGCACCGTCTTTTCCTCACCGTTCACGAGTATGTTCCCGCCTTTGTATTTGACCGCAGTAAGCGTCCTCCGGGAAATCCCGCATTCCGCCAGGAAGTCCCTTAATACGACACCTTCCGATTCCACGGTAAACGATAGCCGGTAGCGGCGGTCAGAGGACATCGCTGTCGATAAAGGAGTCGTGGACCCGCTTCCAGAACGGGAACGGACGGAAACGCGCAAAGCGCACGCGTTCATCCGCAACCCGGTAGCTGATCGTCTTGACATCCTTGTGGAGAAGATGCAGATGGTCAACCGTCACCATGAAGTCTGGCCCTTTCACCGGCTTCAGCACACAGCTGTGATGGGCCGGCAGAACAAGCGGGGAGCCTACAGTACGGAACACCCGGTTGTTGATCGACGCCATCTCAGTCAGCTGCATGGCCGGCAGTGCAGGGTGGATGATCGCTCCCCCCAGCGACTTGTTGTAGGCGGTGCTTCCCGAAGGCGTAGAAACACAAAGCCCGTCCCCCCTGAACCGCTCGAACGGCATGCCGTTCAGCTCGACATCCATGACGAGCGTGACGTCCGGGGACTTTACGGTGGATTCGTTCATGGCGAGATAGACTGCATCGTTCATGTCGTTCCGGTATTGAATCGCCACTTCCAGAAGAGGATACTCGATGACGTCATAGTCATGCTTGGCGATTGAGATGACGAGCTTCTCGATTTCCGGCGGCTGCCAGTCTGCGTAAAAGCCGAGATGTCCCGTATGGACGCCGACAAACGCCGTATCCGCCAGCCTGTCCCGGTAGCGGTGGAAGGCATGAAGAAGCGTTCCGTCACCGCCGATGGTCAAAACGATATCGGGTGCCTTCTCGTCATACTCGAGGCCGAAGTCATTCAGGTACTGTTTTGCGCGTGCCGCAAGATCGTTGGATAGATCATCGCCCCTGGACTGAATCGAGTACTTCATCCTTCATCGCCTCCTTTTCCGGATTTCCTCAGGTCATTTCTTGAATCGCTCTTGTATTCACTGAAATAGCGCTGGGCTTCCTGGATTTCGTCACGGATCTTCGACATCTCTTCGTCGAGTGAAAAGGCCGCCTCCGCTGCACTTTGCAGGCGCTCCTTGATCACTTCAGGAAAATCCCCCTTATATTTATAGTTCAGAGAATGCTCGATCGTCGCCCAGAAATTCATCGCGAGCGTCCGGATCTGGATTTCAACCGGGATCGCGATTTCCCCGTGGATCGTCTGGACTGGGTACTCGACAATCATGTGATAGGAGCGGTAGCCACTCGGCTTATTTTTCGAAATATAATCACGCTCTTCAGTCACGACCATATCTTTGCGCCGCCGGATACTTTCGACGACCGCTCCGATGTCATCCACGAACTGGCACATGATGCGCAACCCTGCAATATCGGGTATTTCCGACGCCAGCAACTCCGACGGCTCAAACGGGATCCCCTTTTCAAGCGCTTTGTCGTAAATGCTCGCGAGCGGTTTTACACGGCCTGTCACAAACTCGATCGGCGCGTGCTCGATCTCGGTTGCAAACTGCGTCCGCATGCCTTTCAGCTTGATCTTCAGTTCATCGACCGCCTGCTTGTAAGGCTCGAGAAACCGTTCCCATTGTCCCATTGGCTACTCCCCCGTTCGGTCTGGCGCTGCTCAGGCGCCCAGGATCTGACTGAATGCCTTCTCGACCGCCGTCGAGAAGACCTCGCCGTAATTGTCATTGCCTTCGATATTGAAAATCAGCATCTCCAGCTCCTCCGCGAAATTCACCAGCTCGAGCCGGTGTCCGCCCACGGAGAGCCCGGGCGTCTGTCCGCTTTGCAGGGCTGTCGCCATCTGCGGCCAGATCTCTTCCGGAAAATGAACATGGACGAACCGCTCCCCGTCGTCCAGCAAGTAGACGAACGTCCCGGAATCGGTGTCGGTGATCATTCTTCCGGCGGGACGCATTCCGGACAATTCCGTCCCTTCCCGCAGGATAAATTCGGTTACATCGCCGGTTGTTCCGGCACTCTGAATGATTGGCTGATTCATCTCAAGTTCTCTTCCTTTCTCAACAAGCAATTCATCTCACTTCAGTCTATCACAGCCTGCATCCGCGCGCAGTTACCAATTGGGAACAAAGGCCTGTCGCCCGGATGGAAATCGATTTATTTGTAGAACCTGAATCCGGTTGATAGAATGAGTCTACAATCACAGGCAATGGAGTTTGCAAAGGAGCATGCATCATGACCCGGAAACCCATCATTCCTTATGAAGAGATCGGCCCGGAGCTGCTGTCCGATCTCGTCGACACGTTCTACGGTAAAGTCGCCCGGCATCCGATGCTCTATCCCATTTTCCCAGATGATCTGACTGAAACTGCCAGAAAACAAAAACAGTTCCTCACCCAGTTCCTGGGTGGCCCCAATCTATATAGCGAAGAGCATGGGCATCCCATGCTGAGGGCACGGCATATGCCGTTTCCGATCACATACGACCGCGCACAGGCCTGGCTCGAGTGCATGGCCGAAGCAATGGATGAGGTCGGGATGGAAGGCAAGATCCGTGATGACTTCTATAACCGGCTGATCCTGACTGCAAACCATATGGTCAACCGGACCACACCGGATGAGGAGGGATCGCCTTGAACCTGCTTCCCAATCATTCCGAGATGCTGGCGGCAGAATGCTCGTCAAAACCGCTTGAACTCTATGTCTTCATCGATCCTTCCGATGCCGGCTGCTATGGGCTGATTCCGGTCCTCCGCCGCCTCCAGGTAGAGTATGAACAGTATTTCACTTATCGGATCATCATGAAGACCTCCCTCTCTCCGCAAAAGAACCTTGGCCAGGGCCCCCATGATACACGGGTCCCTCACCCGGCTCTGCCGGCAGTCGCTGTCAAAGCGGCTGAGTTCCAGGGGAAGCGGGCCGGATTCAAGTACTTGTCCAGGCTTCTCGACTACCGCTTCCTGAAGGGTCGTGACATCACGACACAGGAAGTCCTTCTCGAAATCGCCGAACTGACGGGGATTGATGCGGCTGAGTTCATCCAGGACTTCCGGTCGGTCAATGCTGCCAAGTCATTCCAGTGCGATCTGTACATCTCCCGTGAGATGGAAGTGCACCAGGCTCCAAGTTTCGTCTTTTTCAACAACAACTTCGAAGACGAGGGCCTCATGGTGGAAGGCATCCACGACTATGAAATGTATGTAAAAGTACTTGAGGAACTGCTCGGCCGGCAGATGGAAAAAGCCGTCCCTCCATCCCTTGACGAACTCTTCAGGCGGTTCGACTCCCTGACAACAGGTGAAATCGCCGCCATTTATAAGGTGAATGTCCGTACGGCAGAGCGCGAGCTGAAGAAACGCCTGCTCCAGCGCCGCATCGAATGCCTGCCAGTCCGGGGCGCCACTCTCTGGCGAAGAAAAATGGACTTATAATCATGAAAAGCCGGGACCTTATTAAAGGTCCCGGCTTTATTATGCGCATCCTTCAAACGGATGACATTTTCACGAAATATAAAGAGCACCCGCTCCGGGGGAGGAGCGGGTGCCATTTTCGTATTACACGAAGGGGATGGGGGAAATGTTCACGTTCAAACAAAAGGGGTGTTTGTTTTCGTGAAATATTTCACGCTCTTAATTTATCACGAAATAATTGATTGCGCAAGATTTCACATAAGAATTCACAGGGTTGTCATATTGCGAGCGTTTTCAACCCTAATTTTACTATTCCAGCAAAAAGAATCTGAATGATGAGAAACGGAAATGTCCGATACTTCCCACCCTGGCTAAGATCAGTTGTCCGGGTCATAACGCAGAAAAAACTGCAGACAAGGATACATTGTCTGCAGTCTGTTGCCGGCATCGTTCACGCTTCTTCAAGCGGATGGTTCAGCCGAGCAATTTCTCAAGTTCGGAAAGCTTCTCTTCAAAGGCCCGGCAAGCTTCCTCAATCGGCTGGCTTGAAGTCATGTCGACCCCTGCCTGCTTCAGGACTTCAATCGGATAGTCGGAAGAACCTGCCTTCAGGAAGCGGCTGATATAGCGTTCGACGGCCGGCTCCCCCTCTTCAAGGATTTTGTTGCTGAGAGCGACCGCAGCGCTATACCCCGTCGCATATTGATATACGTAATAGTTATAGTAGAAATGCGGGATGCGCGCCCACTCGAGTCCGATCTCCTCATCGGCGATGATGTTATCACCAAAGTATTTCTTGTTGAGCTCATAGTACACTTCGGTCAGCTTATCGGCGGTAAGTGCGACTCCCTGCTGATCCAGCTGGTGGATCGCATGCTCGAATTCCGCAAACATCGTTTGGCGGAATACCGTGCCGCGGAAGCCTTCCAGCCAGTGATTGAGCAGATAGATCTTTTTCTGTTCATCTTCCAGCGTCTTCAGAAGATGATCGTTCAGGAGCGCTTCATTGCAGGTCGAAGCGACCTCCGCGACAAAGATGGTGTAATCGCCGTAGACGAACGGCTGGTTGTTCCGTGTGTAATAGCTGTGGACACTGTGGCCGAATTCATGGGCGAGCGTGAACAGGTTGTTCACATTGTCCTGCCAGTTCATGAGGATGTACGGGTTTGTCCCATAAGACCCGGATGAATAGGCGCCGGAGCGTTTGCCTTTGTTTTCGCGGACATCCACCCAACGGTTCTCAAGACCCTCCCGGAGAATTTCCGTATACTCGTCACCCAGTGGTGCCAGCCCCTCAAGCATCAGCTTTTTGGCTTCTTCATAAGGAACTTTCATTTCAACATCTTTTACAAGTGGGGTATAGAGGTCCCACATATGAAGTTCGTCCACACCAAGAAGCTTTTTCCGGAGTGCCACATACCTGTGCAGCAGGTGAAGGTTATCGTTGATCGTTGAAATGAGGTTATCATAGACGGATTCCGGGATATGATTGTTCGAAAGAGCCGCTTCCCGTGCCGATGAATAATTCCGGATGCGTGCGTTCACGTTATTCGATTTGACCTCACCGGCCAATGTCGATGCGAAGGTATTGCGGAACTTCCCGTACGTACCGTACATTGCGCGGAATGCCGCTTCCCTCACCGACTGGTCACCGCTTTCGAGGAACGTCGTATAACGACCGTGGGTCAGCTTTACCTCGTCGCCGTTTTCATCTTTGATCGTCGGAAACTCCAGGTCAGCGTTGTTCAGCATGCCGAAAGTCTCGGATGATGCATTGGCCACCTCGGAGAACTGCGCGAGGAGCGCTTCCTGATCTGCCGGCAGGACGTGTGGCCGCTGGCGGTTCACTTCTTCGAGGGCATGGCGGTAGACCTGCAGCTCTTTCTCGTCTTCCACGAAGCGGGTAAGCTTCTCCTCGTCGATCGAAAGAAGTTCAGGGACCAAATAGGACAGTCCTGTTGAAATTTTGACATACAGCGATTTTGCCCGGCTGTCCATCGCCTGGTAGGTGCTGTTCGCCGTGTCCTGGTCATAGCGCATGTGAGAATACGCGTAGAGGCGCTGGAGGCGCTCAGAGAGCTCATCCCGGTATTTCATGGCAGCCAAAAGTTCCTTCGGGCTATTTCCGAGTGTGCCGCGGAATGTATCCGCTTTCTTTGCCAGCTCTTCAATGGCCTTGTATTCGGTTTCCCATTGATCGTCCGACGCGAAGATATCTTCCAGACGCCATGTCTCTTCGACTGCGACCTCGTCTCTTGTCAGCACATCCGTTTTGGGTTCGTTGCTCAATTGGATTGCTCCTTCCTTCGATTGCCAAAATAAACTCAAGAACATTTTCTCAATATTCATTATGGCTTGCAAGGAATTCTTTCCAAAGAAACAAGATTGACGGAGCCGCCAGCTCCGTACAGCCGAAGATGTCTTCCAGGCATGTGACGCCGCTGGAAGCAAGAAAACGGCCATAGGCAGAAACTGCAGCAAAACCGTCTCCCTTTTCGGGCGGGACTGTCCTCAGAAAGTTTCGGATGACAACAGGACTTTCAGGATCCTTCACCTTTTCACCGAACACAAAGAATACGAACAAAGCCTGCCACTCCGCATCATTCTCTTTGAAAGCTTCCGCTCCGGGTGTCGGCACACCGATCAGGGGCGGCAGCCGGTCTGCACTGATCCGGTTCTCATAGCATGCCCGTAGAAGCGGATCTCTGATGCCTTTCCTGTTGTATGAGACTCTCCGGTTCAGATGCGATTGCCGCCTTGAAGAGTAAATCTTTAGATACTGTCCGAACGTTTCTTCATCAGCCGGAGACGGGACCGCAAACGGGAACTTTTGAAGTGTATAAGGGATGGCGACAAGTTTCCCAAGGAATGTGTTGCCGCTGATATGCATCGGATGGATAAAATAAAAAAAGTGTTTGGTAATCGGGTCATAGGTCATCAGGTATTTCCCGTACTGGCTGTCCTGCCGGATAAATAGCTGCAGAAATTCAGAGATGGCCAGGGCACGCACCGGCTGCCCGCCCGCACTCCATTTTTCAGGAGTGGCCGGAATCCAATGCGGAATAACGCCGCCCTGTTCGTAGCCTTCTGTACGTCTCCTGACCAGCACGGGCGGAATCCGGCTGCATTGGAACTCGATGGCATGTGCCCGGCCGTCATATTCCACCAGCAAGTCGGGCCGCTGCCCAAGGGCATTCAGGGAGGTCTCCATGCCCGTCCTGAGCCCGAGACCGGTAAACATCTCATAAAGCTGTTGTTTTCCGGCAAGATGGGCAGGTGTCTCCCCTTCCGAAAACATGCGCCTGCAGTCGCTTCTTGCCGCATGGGCAAAATGCGGAACCCGTACATCCCCTATTTTCAGCCACATTTTCCCCAGGCATTGAGGGCAGCGGAAATGATGCTTGCCCTTGAGTGCATGGAGTGATTCTCTGGTCAACTCCTGAGTAATGATAATTGGTGTCCCATCATCCAATACAGCGGCCAACATGATGCATCCTTCCCCCTCTCTTTCCGACATTGTAAGCGCGCTCATGAATTCCGGCAACCACACTCACTGACAAAGGAATAGCCACTTTTTGATTTTGACTTCTGAATTTGTTCCAAAATTAAATTTCACCCCAAAAAATCACGCCAAAATAAAAAGATGCGGATTTTGCAATCCGCATCTGGAAATTCCAATAATTTGTCTTTTCCCGACCAAAAGAAAAAAGCTGCACGGTCGGATCCGTACAGCCCTGAAATCAGAAATGTTCCGCGATCGTGCCAAAGACGTCTTCGGCGATAATCGTTTTACCGTACTCCTCGATGCGGTGAATCGTGACGTTCGTCCGCTGAAGATACTCTGTGAGCACGCTGACCACATCCTCGAGGTCATCTTCATCGCCAGGCAGGCCGTCGAAGCCCACATGGAGATAATAGTGATCCTCGAAAAGATGCAGCGAAGTTCGGAGCGCCTCTTCTTTTAGTATCTGCGCCAGCGGGATCAGATCATCGAATTCGCCGACGAGGAAGGTGGAATCTTCCCAGTCGTCCTCTTCCTGGCGGAATCCGGGGACGTACTGATCAAGATTTTGGAGGTCTGCGTATGAAGATTCATCTTCCTGGAACATCCGCTTCCCGTCCTGGCCGAACGGAGGTTCCAACTGTTTCCCGTCACGGGACACCTGGGCGCGGGTTACGGTCACTTCAAGTCCCTTATCCATCGCGTGGACCTGGATCCAGAGCGGCCCCTCGATGGTGAAGTCGGCTTCCTCATCGACTTCCTCCATCATTTCCCAGAACAGCTCTTCACTCCGGTCGCGATTGTACCAGATTTCGTCGCGCGTAAAACCGCGTTCTTCAATATCAATATACGAAATGAAAAACTTTACAGTATTTTCATTGATGCGTTCGATTTCCATGTTACACCTCTCCTTTCCGACGGTCTTCTCAGAGCCGGGTGTGACAATGCATTCCGCCGATGGCAAGTGTCCTGCTGTCAGTATATGCCGTCACCGTCAAAACTGGAAAGGCGTGTCCAGTCGGAGCGGCTGCTTGTAGTATTAGCATTGTATTGGAGCAAATGCAGGAAAGCAAGAGAAAAAAACGAAAAAGACTGACAGGTCATTCGGAACATCCCGTCAGTCCACCCATTTTTCTCAGTTGACCATCCGCTGTGCTTCAAGGAGCTGGTATGCCCTTACTTTGCGCGGAAGGAAACGTCTGATTTCATCCTCGTTATAACCGACCTGAAGCCGTTTGTCGTCCAGGATAATCGGTCGCCTCAGAAGGCCCGGATGTTCCTGGATCAGTTCATATAGCTCATGCAGAGGCAGGCTCTCCAGATCGACATCAAGCTTCTGGAAGATTTTCGAACGGGTCGATATGATTTCATCGGTCCCGTCCTCCGTCATACGGAGGATCTGCTTGATCTCATCGATCGTCAGGGACTCGGAGAAAATGTTCCGTTCTGTATATGGAATCTCATGTTCCTCCAGCCAGGCCTTCGCCTTTCGGCAGGAAGTACAGCTAGGGGATGTAAAGAGGGTCACGCTCATCCACAACACGTCCTTTCAAGAAGTAGGAAGTTGGAATCTGTTGAATATGCTATTTTAAAATCATTCTAATGTCTAATGTCATAAGTTTATTATACACCATTTTTATACTTGGCGAAACACAGTTTTGAAAAAAGTTTTCATTTAGCCGTTAACCTTCACACCTTCGCTATATTTTCCGGTTAAACCGAGCGGACGTTTGTGTCGGAGCTGTTATACCCATTCCGGAATAGGCACAAACACAGTTTGACAGTCCATTCTCAATTATGGCTTGGCGAATGAAAATAGCGGAAAAGCGGGACCATCATGGCCTCCCTATCTATTAGTACGTCCCGGGTGAAAATAAGTTCCGCTTTATTTGTACTATTTCCCATTTTATATAGAGATAAACGAAAAAAGGTCCACACCTGAAAATTAAATTGGTGTGAACCTGCTTTCTCACGGCGTATAGTCGACGCCTTCCGTATATGTGTTTCCTGCATTCCACAAAAGAAACTCGCTGATTCCCGCATCGTTGAGTGCCTTGATCTGCGCTTCCACTTCGGCCTTTCCGTAACGTTTGTAATTGCCGCTCCCCAGCCAGCTTGCGGTGAAGTCCTGCAGCCACGGCCTGGAGACCGGCGGGGTTTCGAGGGCCGCAAGCTTCTCGTTCTCGACCTTTGCGTATTCGGCCACGAGACGGTATGGTTCCAGGTCGGGCTTCGGGATACCGAAATAGGAAGTCCAGTGGCTCGGGTAGATCATCGAAGAAATGACATCCACATTTTCCGAGATCTTCGAGAAGTTCTGTCCGATACCCGGCGCTTCAGGCAAAGTGGCCGAGTAGCCGAAGATATCCACGGAGACTTCCACATCATAAGGTTTCAGCTGTTCCCTGGCATAGGCAACAAAGTCCGTGACAGCCTGTACGCGACGCTGAATCGGATCCAGCTCCGAGTCCTCGTAGTCGCCGAACGTATACTGAAGCGAATCCGCCCTCGTCTCGAACCCTTCAGGGAAACGGACATAATCAAACTGGATCTCTTTGAATCCGAGCTTTGCCGCCTCGATGGCGATCTCGACATTGTAATCCCAGACTTCTTTCATGAAGGGGCTGACGAACGCTTCTTTGCGTCCGTTTTTCCACACCTGCCCTCCGGCCGTGTAAGAAAGGTCCGGACGCTTCTCAGCAAGTACGGTGTCTTTGAAGACAACCACCCTGGCGATCGGATAGATCTGCTTTTCCTCGAGCTCCTCAAGCATCGCTCTCGGGTCTTTTATGTATGGCTGGCCAATCTCCTTCCCGGCGAGCGGTGAGTCTTCCGCCGGTTCGTAGGTCAAATATCCGAAATCATCTTTGATGTCGATGACCATTGCATTCAGATCGGAGTTCTCAATCAGATTGACAAGACGTCCGAATCTTTCTCCTCCCGCAGAATGTCCGGTCACATAAACACCTCTGACCGCGTCCGGATATTCGAATGACAGTCCCGAGTCGAAGCGGAACAGCTTGGATGAAGCCACCATTTCCTGATCGATCTCCCCGTATTCATAGGACACGCCTTTGAAATCGGACGCAGGCTCCTCGGCCGCGGCTGCCGGAGCTGCTGCCATTGTGCCCGCGAGAGCAAACGCTGCCATCCATTTAAGCTTCATGCAAACAACCCCTTTTTCTCTTGTGCCTATTATTCTATCAGCTCAGACAATTAGAAGGAAGGAATTTCAAGAAGATTCGTGACAGGCAGTTGCAAGTTCCCGGGGCGGGCTATATAATAGTTAGAAATTGATGATCAGCTTCGATGGAGAAGAGTAAGCGGGGACCTGCCGTACAGAGAGCCTGTGGACGGTGTGAACAGGCCGGCGTTCCCCGCTGAATGGACTCCGGAGCCGGCCGGGCGAACTGCAGTAGCCCGGCCCGTCCGCCCGCGTTACGGGTCTGAGCGGCCTTCGGGCAATGCGGGTGGTACCGCGGCTGATTGAACATCATCCGTCCCTTTTTTACGGGATGGCGTGGTGATTTTTTTTTGGCTTCATAATGCTCGTTTGATTTCCGTTACAGGCGGCGCTTTCCGCGGGGAAGGCTAAGAGCCGACGCCGATACGAAGGTTGGCGTCTGCGCCCAAAAGCACAGCGTTGGGCAGCATAGCTCTTTCTGCGCCCAAAAGCACAGCGTTGGGCAGCACAGCTCTTTCTGCGCCCAAAAGCACAGCGTTGGGCAGCACAGCTCTTTCTGCGCCCAAAAGCACAGCGTTGGGCAGCACAGCTCTTTCTGCGCCCAAAAGCACAGCGTTGGGCAGCATAAAAGTGCGAAGTCTCTCTGCACTTCCTTTTCCGCTGTCCAGCTGTAGAGGGCCAACTCCTCGGGTCATAAGCCATTCCACTCCGCGAAGCAGGCTTCGCTGCGCGGCATGTCTTATGCCTGTCGGGGCTGACCGTCCCTCTTCGCTTTCAATGCAGGAGTCGCCGCCCTTCACTCCATCAACAGCTAAAATCCAGCCACACATTTAGACTTTTATAAATTTTTTAGGAGGTTTTATAACAATGAAACGGATCTTCTCAGGGGTGCAGCCGACTGGTACAGTGACACTTGGCAACTATATCGGTGCATTCCGGCAGTTTACAGAACTTCAGCATGAGTACGACTGTATTTTCAGCATCGTTGATCAGCATGCGATTACGATGCCCCAAGAGCCTGATGACCTCAGTGAGGCCATCCGTCGTCTTGCGGCCACCTATATTGCTGCAGGCATCGATCCTGAAAAAGCCACACTGTTCATCCAGTCGGAGGTTCCGGCACATGCACAGGCAGGTTGGATCATGCAGTGCATTTCTTATATTGGAGAACTCGAGCGCATGACTCAGTTCAAAGACAAATCCGAAGGCCGCGAAGCGGTCTCTTCTGCCCTGCTCACCTACCCTCCTCTGATGGCGGCGGACATTCTGCTTTATGACTCTGACATTGTGCCCGTCGGTGACGACCAGAAGCAGCACGTAGAGCTGACGCGCGATCTGGCCGAGCGCTTCAATAAGCGTTACGGAGACACGCTTACCATTCCTGATATCCGGCTGCCGCAGCACGGGGCCCGCATCAAGTCCCTGCAGGACCCTCTTAAGAAGATGAGCAAATCCGACACCAACAAAAAAGCACTCATCTCCCTTCTCGATGAGCCGAAACAAATCGAGAAAAAGATCAAGAGTGCGGTAACGGATTCTGACGGCAAGGTCGCTTATGATGTTCCGAACAAACCTGGTGTAAGCAACCTGCTGAATATCGAGGCCTCACTGACCGGGCATTCCGTAGAGGAGCTTGTCCGGAAATACGAGGGCAGCGGCTACGGTGCCTTCAAGGCTGGCGTGGCAGAAGCCGTGATCGGACACCTCACGCCGATTCAGGAGCGCTACAATGAACTGATCGGCTCAAAGGAGCTCGACCGGATCCTTGACGAAGGTGCCGAGAAAGCCGATGCAATCGCTTCGGCTACTCTTTCCCGGATGGAATCCGCGATGGGGCTCGGCCGGAAACGCAGAAAATAAGCACGATCAGCGACAGAACCATGAGCTTGAAGTCCGCCGTGGACAAAATATACCGGAACACCGTTTCCCAAGAATGTCCCAGGGCCCGGTAGTTCAGGAACAGCACAAGATGTGACAGCGTGATGACGCAGAGTCCATACGATACGAGAAACAGGAAGATTCGGTTCATCGGATGCGCCCTATCCTTTCTCTGATTTATACACCATATGAAAAAGCGGACCCCTTCTTTCGGAGGGATCCGCTTTTTGTATACGGCCTGATTTAAATCAGCGCTGTGATTTCGGGTTGAGGGCATCTTTCAGGCCTTCCCCGATAAAGTTGATGGACAGAATGGTCGCCGTGATGATGAGTGCCGGCGGCATCCAGATCCACGGCTTGCCCTGGAGGACATCCGGTTCGTTCGCGAAGGCGAGCATATTGCCCCAGCTCGGCGTTTCCTGCGGGACACCGAATCCGAGGTAACTGAGACCGGTTTCTGCCACGATCAGGCTCGCGAACAGGAGTGTCGACTGAACAATGATCGTTGACAGGACGTTCGGCAGAAGGTGCTTGATGATGACCTTTGCCGGTGATGTGCCGATCGAAATGGCTGCGAGGACATATTCATTTTCCTTCTCCGCGAGCACCTTTGAACGCACAATCCGCGCGACCCCGCCCCAGCTGAGCAGCCCGATGACAAGGATCAGAACCCAGAGGCCGTCAATGATACCGAAGAGGATCGTGTTCAGGACAATGACGAAGACGAGGAATGGGAAGTTCAGGACAAAGTCCGTGAATCGCATGAGCAGGCTGTCGACCGCGCCGCCGAAAAATCCTGCCACGGACCCGACGATGGTTCCGAGGACGACGACGATCAATGTCGCGCTCGCGCCTACAAGAAGTGAGATCCTTCCGCCGTAAAGGAGCCTGGTCATGACGTCTCGTCCGCTCTTATCCGTACCGAGCAAGTGGTCACCGTTTGGCGCAATGCTCATTTTGCTGATATTGACTTTGGTGATGTCAGGAATCGGCGACAGATAAGGTGCAAGGAATGGAGCCAGCAAAGTAAGGATGATTACAAGAATCAGGAATACGGTGCTGATCATCGCCATTTTATTTTTCAGGAATTTTCTCCTGGCAATCGCCCATGGAGATGAGCTCTTTTCGGGGCGCTTGACGGCCCCGGTTGCTGCATTGGTTGTCATGATGTTGCTTCCTCCTTAACCTAAGCGAATCCGCGGATCGACGATTCCGTAAAGAATATCGGCGATCAGGTTGCCGATCAGGACCATCGCGGACAGCATCATCGTGATGGCCATGACGGTCGGATAGTCACGGTTGTTGACGGAATCCAGGAACAGGAGCCCGATTCCCGGGTAAGTGAAGATTTTCTCCGTGATGATGGCACCGCCGACAAGTGCGGCGATATCGAATCCGAGGAACGTCACGAGCGGGATGATGGAATTCCGAAGGATGTGGACATTATAGATTTTGCCCATCGGCGTTCCCTTGGCGAGTGCCGTCCGCACAAAGTCTTTTCTCGAGTTCTCGATCAGGTCATTCCTGAGGAACTGGGTGTAGGACGCTGTACTGAACATCCCGAGAACAAATGCCGGAAGCATGACATGGTGGATGCGGCTCATCCAGTACTCAAGTGTCCCCTTGTCGATTTCGATATCCACTGATCCAGCAAACGGGAACCAGTTCAGCTTGAATGCGAAGAAGTATACGGCGAATACACCTGCGACAAACGAAGGGATCGCTATGCCCGCATAGTTGAATCCGGCAATGAGGTTATCTCCGACCGTATACGGTTTCCTTCCTGAATACATCCCCATTGCAAATGCCAACACATAGGTGATCAGCAGTGATGTCAGTGCCAGGAAAATGGTGTTCGGCAACTTTTCCGCAATCAGGTCGGCAACCGGCATCTTATAGCGTGTCGATTTTCCAAAGTCCCCCTGCATAAAGTCAGTTACCCAGCGGTAGTACTGGACATATACCGGATCATTGTAACCCAGTTTTTCACGCATCTCTGCTATGTACTCCGGGTTGGTGTTGTTCGGGTCGATCTCGCCGCTCAATGAATCTCCGGGCATCGCCTTCGCCAGGAAGAACACCACGACGGATACGAGGATCAGCATGGGAATCATGCCGAGAACGCGGCGCAGCGTGTATTTAAGCATACGGGTACTCTCCTTCTTGTCTGTCTCTCTTCGTTGTGACTCTCAAACACGGTAAGAGATATTTAGATTAGGCTCTGTTATAGAGTGTTGTTGCTTTCCGTTACGGGCGGACGCTTTCCGCGGGGAAGGCATCGAGCCTTCTGCGAAGTCTCTCCCCACTTCCTTTTCCGCTGTCCAGCTGTAGAGGGCCAACTCCTCGGGTCATAAGCCATTCCACTCCGCGAAGCAGGCTTCGCTGCGCGGCATGTCTTATGCCTGTCGGAGCTGACCAGCCCTCTTCGCTTTCAATGCAGGAGTCGCCGCCCTTCACTCCATTCCACAGTTAAATATCAACATTATCCGCTAACAGAGCCTTAGAATAAATACGTCTTACCGTGTTTAAGAGCAAAAAAAGAGCAGTGGCGGACGGGCTTGCCGCCCGCCACTGACAGGTCAGATCAGTGTAATTATTGCTTCAGATACCATTCAGCAGGACTGTTGTAGCCCGAAACGTCCATCGAGAAGCCGCCGACTTTCTCGCCGACTCCCATGATCTCATCGAGTTCAGCGATGAAGATCATCGGAACATCTTCAGTTACTTTCTTCTGCCATTCAGCATAGATCTGGGCACGCTTCTCCTGGTCGTCGCCGACTTCCTCAACGCTCAGAGCCTGCTCGAGGAGAGCATCCGCTTCAGGGTTGTTGTAGCGCGGGTAGTTCCAGATCTGGTCAGCTTTCCAAAGTCCGGACGGGTCAGGGTCTGTGCCTGTGCTCCAGCCGCCGAAGAATGTCTCGATCGAAGGTTCGTCTTTTTCCACCATGTCGTAGTAAAGGTTGACTTCAACCATTTCGACTTCCGACTTCAGGCCGACTTCTTCCCAATACTGGGCAAGTGCTGTCGAGCGGGATTCGAAAGTAGGGTTCCCTGTTGCATAGTGCGAGAACTTCACGACGAATTCTTCGCCGTTCGGATCTTCACGGAAGCCGTCGTCGTTTGTATCAACGAAGCCTGCTTCATCAAGGAGTTGTTTCGCTTTTTCAGGGTCGTAGTCGTATACTTCGACTTCACTGTCATCAGCTGCGATCCAGTGTGCAGTCGGAACCGGCTTGTTGACCGGCTTGCCGTAGCCGAAGAAGAATGCGTCGATCCACTCTTCACGGTTGATGGCATGGGCCATAGCCTTACGGAGGTTGACGTCTTGATATTTCGGAAGTTCTTCAGTGATTGTCTTCGAGGCGTTGTCGAATTTGCCGAGTTTGAAGCCGACATAGTAGTACGACAGGCCAGGTGCGGTTACAACTTCAACGTTGTCGAGTTTCTCAACGTCAGGAGCCGAAACCGGCTGCAGCGAGATCATGTCGATATCGCCATTCTGGAGAGCGCCGACTGTCGCCGTGTTGTCGATAACACGGATGATGACCTTGTCGAGGTTAACTTCGCCATTCCAGTAATCTTCGTTTTTCACGAGTTCAATCGACTCGCCGGGAACGATGTTTTCAACTTTGAACGGACCGAGGCCGACCGGCTTGGTGCGGACCTGTTCGGAACCGGACATGTCTGCCACTTCGATTCCTTCAAATTCCTTCTGGGACATCGGGTAAGACCAGATGTTCGTCAGGTTGTTCAGGCGTGGCTCATCGAATGTAACTTCGATGGTGTAGTCATCAACGACATTCAGGCCGGAGATGCTGTCTGCTTCGCCTGCGCGGAATGCCGGTGCACCTTCGATTGTTTCAACGTTTGTGTAACGAGGGCCGTCATAGTCAGGGTGCGCGATAGTTTCAAGTGCGAATACCCAGTCATTGACTGTGAGTTCCTCACCGTTGTGCCACTTGACGCCTTCCTTGAACTTGAATGTGAAGTGCTGGTTGTCTTCAGTTTCCCATTCAGCAAGGTTCGGTATCGGCTGGAGGTTCTCGTCATAGTCGATGAGACCTTCATCGAAGAAATCGATGATTTCTTTATCTGTAGCGATACCGTAGAACGCCCAGTTGTAGAGACCTTCAGGAACAGCGTCGAGACCGTATGTGAGCGTTCCGCCCTGTTGTGGCTCGCCGGATTGTTCTTCAGTCGCTTTTTCTCCGTCTTTGCTATCGCCCGAATCAGTTTCGGACGCATCGTCGCTGCCGCCGCCGCCACAAGCCGCAAGGAATGCGGAAAGGACGAGGATCATGGCGAACAGCCAGAGCATGGATTTGCGTTTCATGCTTGTTTCCCCCCCATTTTCATGGATATTTTTTGATCAGTACAGTACGCACGCAACGTGATGCCCCGGTCTCACCTCCTTCAGTGGAGGCTTCTCCTGCGAACAGATTTCCTGTGCCATCGGGCAGCGCGTATGGAACGGGCAGCCTGTCGGCGGGTTCGCGGGACTCGGCACATCCCCCTGCAGCACAATCCGCTCTTTCCGCAGTTTCGGATCAGGTTCCGGAATCGCGGAGATGAGCGCCTGTGTGTAAGGGTGCAGCGGCTCGCTGTAAAGATCTTTATTTGAAGCAACCTCGACGAGATTGCCCAAATACATGACACCGATCGTATCGCTCATATGCTTGACGACACTAAGGTCGTGGGCGATGAACAGATACGTGAGGTCGAACTCTTTCTGAAGGTCTTTCAGAAGGTTCAGGACCTGGGATTGGACAGAAACGTCCAGTGCGGATACCGGCTCATCGGCAATGATGAGCTTCGGGTTGAGGGCCAATGCCCTGGCAATGCCGATCCTCTGGCGCTGGCCGCCTGAGAATTCGTGCGCGTATTTATAGTAAGCGGTCTCCGGAAGGCCGACCCGGACCAGAAGGGACTTGACGAATTCTTCAAGTTCTTTCTTATCACGGCGCTCAAAGTTCTTGATCGGCTCCGAAATGATGTCGCCGACCATCTGCATCGGGTTAAGGGACGCATACGGATCCTGGAACACCATCTGGAAATCCTGGCGGGCCTTGCGAAGCTTGGATCCGCCGATCCTGGTAATGTCCTCTCCGTCGAAGATGATCTGGCCGCCGGTCGGCTTGATCAGGCGCAGGATCGTCCGGCCGGTTGTGGATTTACCGCATCCCGACTCGCCGACCAGGCCCATCGTTTCCCCTTTTTTGATGGTGAATGAGATATCATCCACGGCCTTTACATTTCCTACGACTCTCTTAAAAAAGCCGCCGTGGATCGGATAATAAGTTTTGAGGTTTTTTACTTCAAGGAGATTTTTGCGCTCTTGCTGCGGTTTCCCCTGTTCTGTAAAGTCTTTTGTTGTCATCGTGCACCTACTCTTTCTTCTTTCGGCCAGCTTTCCTCATACAGCAGGCAGGCCACTTCGTGTCCGCCTTTGGTGTCTTCGAGGAGCGGGGTGATCTGCATGCATTCCGGCATCGCTTTCGGGCAACGGTTCGCAAACCGGCATCCGACTGCAGGCATGTCCTTGACCGATGGTACGAGTCCTTCGATCGTTGCCAGGCGCTCCTTTTCTTCCTCCATCTTCGGGATGGCCTCCATAAGGAGCTGTGTGTACGGGTGCTGAGGGTTTTCGAACAGATCCTCGACTGTTGCCCGTTCCACAATCTTGCCTGCGTACATGACCAGGACGACATCGCAGATCTCAGCTACAACACCAAGGTCGTGGGTGATGAGCATGATCGACATGTCATTCACTTCCTGGATGCTCTTCAGCAGATCCAGAATCTGGGCCTGCACTGTGACATCAAGTGCCGTGGTAGGCTCGTCCGCGATCAGCAGTTTCGGCTGGCAGGCAATCGCCATCGCGATCATCACACGTTGCCGCATCCCCCCGGAAAGCTGGTGGGGGTACTCATCGATGATCTGGTCAGCACGTGGAATCCCCACATTTTTCAGCAATGTAACCGCTTTCGCTCTTGCTTCATTTTTAGTGATGTCTTGGTGATTCAGCAACACTTCTGTGATCTGGAAGCCGATTGTAAATACCGGATTCAGGGAAGTCATCGGCTCCTGGAAGATCATGGAGATATCTTTGCCCCGGATGTTGTTCATCTTTTTCTCGTTATATCCGACGATGTCGGTACCTTCGAAAAGGATCTCTCCTCCGCGCACCTTTCCGATGCCCTTTGGCAGCAGATGCATGATGGAAAGCGACATGACGCTTTTGCCGCAGCCGGACTCTCCGACGATGCCGACGATCTGTTTGCGGTCAACCTTGAAGGAGACTCCTTCAACTGCGTTATAGTATTGTTTCTCGATTTTAAAGCCGGTCTGTAGGTTACGGACCTCCAGGAGAGGTGTCTTTGCCGGTGTGTTTAGTTTGGATGTCATGAATACACCTCAAGATTTCTATTTTTCTGTTATTTTTTGCTCTTGCTAAATTTTATTACAAATAGATTACATCCGCAAGCTGTTTTTTGAATTTCCTGTAACGAGTATACAATTCAAACCATTCTTTCGGCTCTAAAACCCAATCATATCAAGGGTTTATACCAATATGTCAGAATAATTATTTTTGAATAATTTATTAATATCATACGAATCTCCTATTATATTTGAATCGTATTTCACGTAAAAAAGCCCTGGTCTCCACAATTGGAAATCAGGGCTTTGCATCTATTTTCTTATTCCGCTTTTTTGAAAAGGAGTGAAACGTTGTGACCTCCGAAGCCAAGAGAGTTGCTCATGGCATACCGGATGTCCTGCTTTCTTGCTCCGTCCGTGACATAATCCAGGTCGCATTCCGGATCAGGGGTTTTATAGTTTGTGGTCGGCGGCAAGATGCCTTCATGAAGGGCAAATGCGGTAAATACCGCTTCCACACCGCCAGCTGCGCCGAGCAGGTGTCCCGTCATGGATTTCGTGGAGCTCATTGCCAGGTTGTAAGCATGCTCCCCAAAGACAGATTTGACGGCCTGGGTCTCAAATTGGTCGTTGTAAGGTGTGCTTGTACCATGGGCATTGATATAGTCGACTTCATCCGGACTGATGCCGGCCTTCACGATCGCCTGGGTCATTGCACGGGCCGCGCCTTCTCCCTCCGGAGCCGGGGCCGTGATATGGTGGGCGTCACCGGTTGATCCGTAACCGACAACCTCTGCATAGATTTTGGCTCCCCGTTCTTTTGCACGTTCATACTCTTCGAGAATAAGGATGCCGGCGCCCTCTCCGATAACAAAACCATCACGGTCCGCGTCAAACGGACGGGATGCCGTTTCAGGATCCGGATTGGTCGAGAGGGCGGTATTTGCACAGAATCCCGCTACCGCCATGGTGGTGATCGGGGCCTCCGCCCCTCCCGTGATCATCATGTCCGCGTCGCCGCGGAGAATCGCCTCGAAAGCGTCGCCGATCGAGTTGGCACCGGATGCGCAGGCTGTCACCGTACATGAGTTGATTCCTTTGGCGTTGGTATAGATCGAGACCTGTCCGGCAGCCATATCCGGGATCATCATCGGCACGAAGAACGGGCTCACCCGACGGTAACCGCGTTCCTGAAACGTCTTGAACTGTTGCTCATGCGTCTCCATGCCGCCAATGCCTGAGCCAATCCAAACACCTGTCCGGAGGGCATCTTCCTCTTCCAGACGGCGCGGCAGTCCTGCATCCTCCAGCGCCTCAAATGCTGCTGCAAGCGCATAATGGGTGAACCGGTCCATTTTGCGCGCCTCTTTTTTCGGGACGTATTGTTCAATGTCAAAGTCCTTGACTTCAGCAGCGACCTTTGCAGGGAACTGCTCCCTGTCCAGACGGGTCATCATGCCGATGCCTGATTTCCCTTCCTTGACTCCCTGCCAAGTGCTCTTGGCGTCATTCCCTAGCGGGCTGACCGCTCCTAGGCCTGTTACTACGACTCGTCGCTTGTTCATCTCATTTTCCCTTCCTTCTGTATGAATGGTTTGATATATATGGTGTTGTTATAATGCTGCTTTATCTTTCTCAGCGTCCCCAGCGGATCGCGAGCGCACCCCATGTAAGGCCGCCTCCGAAACCGACAAGGACGATGACATCATCATCTTTGACATTCCCCGCGCCGACTTCATCACAAAGGGCGATCGGGATTGATGCGGAAGAGGTGTTGCCGTACTTGTGGATCCGCTTGGACATCTTTTCCGGCGGCAAGCCAAGGCGTTCCCGCGCGGCTTCCATAATCCTGATATTTGCCTGGTGCGGAATCAGATAATCGGCGTCTTCTTTGGTCAGGCCGGCTTTGTCGAGGACCGATACCGCTGAGTCGCCCATCTGGCGGACTGCGAACTTGAACACTTCCCTGCCGTTCATCTTGATGTTTTCATCCTGGTAGAGGTGTTTTCCTCCAGAACCGTCAGCGCCAAGTTCAAATGACAGGATTCCGCGGCCTTCACCGACCTTCCCGATGACGGCAGCGCCTGCTCCGTCGCCGAACAATACAGCAGTATTACGGTCTTCCCAATCGGTGATTTTCGAGAGTTTTTCCACCCCGACGACGAGAATATAGTCATAGCAGCCGTTTTCAACGAATTGCTGTGCGGTCACAACGCTATACATGAATCCCGCACACGCGGCGGACTGATCCATCGCACCGGCATTTGTTGCACCGAGGCGCTCCTGGATCTGAGTGGCCACGCTCGGGAAAGGCCTGTCCGGCGTGACCGTCGCCACGATGATAAGGCCAAGCTGCTCAGCCGTAATTCCGGCGTCCTTCATCGCAGCTTCGGCGGCACGGAAAGCGAGTTCTGAAGTGTCTTCACTTTCTGGAGCAATTCTTCTTTCCTCTATGCCTGTACGTGTGCGGATCCATTCATCAGATGTATCCAGGCGTTTCTCCAGATCTGCATTTGTGACCACCTGTTCCGGGACATACTTCCCGATTCCGATCATGCCGACGCCCATATTGCATCCCCTTTTCTTATCATCTTCTATTAGTACCTGGTATCAATTTAACATACTTGAACGTTCTTTGACAACTTGCTGCGCATGACTGTTTTTGGTGAAAAATGTGTCTTCATCCGCTTTTGCATTCTCTGTCCGCTATGGTATGATGAGTTCGGATATTTCCGTTCAGAGGTGAAACCTTATGCAATTTATCATGACGTTTGTCTGGTCGTTCCTTCTCATTACGACCCTGAATTATGTTGTCAGCTCCGTCAATGCGGTTCCATTCGATTTCGGTCTTGGAGCCATCGTTTCTGTCGTTTTCGCGGTCATGCTCTTCATGATGTCGGCCGTTCTTCCGGAAGAGACGCTGCCGGACTACGAATGAAACCGGAAAAACCGTTCCCCCTCAATGGGTGGAACGGTTTTTTGTTGGGTGTTTATGCCTTTTCAATTTGCACCTTGCCGTCTTCAAGCACTGCGCGGATCGTATCGCCTTCCCGGAAGCCTCCCCGGATCAGCCCATGCGCGACGGCGGTCTCGACATGGCGCTGGATAAATCGCTTAAGCGGGCGTGCGCCGAATTCAGCATCGGTCCCTTCTTCAACGATCCATTCGGCGATGCCTTCCCCGAACTCAAGCCGGATACCCTGAGTGGCGACACGGCCGGCCAGATCGCGCATCACCTTCATTGCGATTTTCAGGAAGTCGTCAGCCTTAAGTGAGTTGAAGATGACAATATCATCCATCCGGTTGATCAGCTCCGGCTTAAAGTGTTTTTTCAGCTCAGCCATCACAACGTCCTCGATCGCATGGTCTTCGATCCCCTCCATCTGGAGGAGGAGCGAGGAGCCGATGTTCGATGTCATGATGATGATTGTGTTAGTGAAGTCCACATTTCTTCCCTGGCTGTCGGTAATGCGCCCGTCATCCAATGCCTGGAGCAGGATGTTCGAGACATCCGGATGGGCCTTCTCGATCTCGTCGAGCAGCACGACTGCATAAGGGTTGCGCCGAACGGCCTCGGTCAGCTGTCCGCCTTCTTCAAAGCCCACATATCCCGGGGGCGCGCCGACTAGCCGGGAGACAGAGTGCTTCTCCATATACTCCGACATATCGATGCGGATAAAGTGATCCTCCGAATCAAACAGCGTCGCCGCGATCGTCTTGGCAAGTTCGGTCTTCCCGACTCCGGTCGGTCCCAGGAAGAGGAACGATCCGATCGGCCTGTGCGGGTCCTTGATGCCCGCCCTTGCCCTCCATATCGCCTCGGTCACAAGGCGGACAGCGTCATCCTGCCCGATGACCCGCTGTTCCAGCGTCTCGTCCAGGCGGAGCAGCTTTTCCCGCTCCCCTTCCACAAGTTTCGAGACCGGAATGCCCGTCCAGCGTGCGACGATGTCCGCAATCTCTTCTTCGGTCACTTCCTCGCGGAGAAGGCGGTTCTCGGAAGCGGTCAGCGGCGCCTCCAGTTCATGCAGTTCCTTCTCGGCCTGAGGAATGCGGCCGTGACGGAGCTCCGCCGCCCGGTTAAGGTCATAGCGGTTTTCCGCGTCTTCCAGCTCGCGCCGGTAGCGGTCCAGTTCCTCACGCTTCGCCTGGACGGTGCGGATCGCTTCTTTCTCCCGTTCCCACTGCTCACGCATATCTTCTGTGGATGTCCTCAGTTCGTGCAGCTCTGAACGGATGTCTTCCAGGCGGGCCTTGCTCCGGTCATCCTTTTCCATCATGAGGGCCTGTTCTTCGATCTCCAGCTGCATGATGCGCCGTGTCACTTCATCCAGCTCCTGTGGCATCGAATCAATCTCGGTACGGATGAGCGCACTTGCCTCATCGACAAGGTCGATCGCCTTGTCCGGGAGGAAGCGCTCGGTAATGTACCGGTCGGACAGCGATGCGGCAGCGACCAGGGCGCGGTCATGGATGCGGACACCATGGTGAAGCTCGAAGCGCTCTTTTAGGCCCCGCAGGATTGAAATCGTATCTTCCACATCAGGTTCCTGCACGAGCACTTGCTGGAAGCGGCGTTCCAGCGCGGCATCCTTTTCGATATATAGACGGTACTCGTCCAGTGTCGTCGCGCCGATCAGATGCAGTTCACCCCTGGCCAGCATCGGCTTCAGCATATTTCCCGCATCCATTGATCCTTCCGTACGTCCCGCGCCGACAATCGTATGGAGCTCGTCGATAAACAGGATGATCTGGCCGTCGCTGTCTTTTACCTGTTGAAGAACAGCCTTCATCCTCTCCTCGAACTCACCACGGTATTTTGCACCGGCAATCAATGCGCTCATATCCAGTTCATACAGATCCCTGTCCTTAAGCCCTTCCGGCACATCTTTCTTGACGATTCTCTGTGCCAGCCCCTCGACAATCGCCGTTTTCCCGACACCCGGCTCCCCGATGAGAACGGGATTGTTTTTCGTCTTTCTTGAGAGGATCCTGACCACGTCGCGGATTTCCTGGTCACGGCCAATAATCGGATCCATCTTTCCGGCCTTCACATCATCGATCAGATTTCGCCCGAACTTCTCCAACGGGCTGCGCTGATCGTCCTGCTGCATGTTCATCTGCATTGTTGATTCGCCCCCAAACCCTGAATTGATCTATACTGACTTTGACCTTATTTGACTATATTCATTATAAAGTATTCCCCCGGAGCATTAAAGCGAAACGAAAAAACCGCACGTTGACCCTTTTAGGCACGTGCGGCTGGGTAATTCTATTAACGTACACCAAGCGCGATTTTCGCGTAGCGGGACATCATGTCCTTCGACCATGGCGGGCTCCAGATGATGTTAACTTCTGTTTCCTTGACCTCAGGCAGTTCGGCCAGTTCACGTTTGACGTTATCAACGATCATCGGGCCCATCGGGCATCCCAGCGACGTAAGCGTCATCGTGACATCCACTTTGCCGGCTTCATCCATATCCACATCGTAGACAAGGCCCAGGTTCACTATGTCAATGCCAAGCTCGGGGTCGATCACGTTCTCGAGCGCACCCATGAGGCTGTCTTTCATCTCCTGATCCATCATCATTCCCCTTCCGTTCTTTGCTGACTCCATCATATCAGACCGTGGCGAGATCATTCAAATAGGTTGCAAGCCAGTCCGCGCATTCCAGCATGCCCGTCCTGGAGACCGCATGTCCCGCCTGGCGCTCGTAGCGGGTTTTCAGCCTCTCCGGTGCCTCCCGGTAGTCTTCCCGCAGCGCCTCGACAAAATTCCTGGTCGGCTTGAACGGGACGGTCTCGTCCATTTCGCCATGCCAGAAATAGACCGGCCTGCCGGCAAGCGGTTTGCGGTCTTTTGTCAGGTCGAACTTGCCGAGTGTCTCCAGAAGGCCGCGCCGCTCATCCGGCGTCAGCGGAATTTCAAAGCCTTTCGCTTCGTATTGCGCCATCTGGGCTTTCGCCAGGCTGACATATCCCGGCGTGCCCATCATGACAGCCGCGCAATCAATCCAGTCATAGACCTTCAGGCAGCCGAGAGTCTCGATGCCGCCCATCGACGTTCCGGCGACTCCGATTTTCCCCGCCTTCGGGTAGCGGCGGCCGATCTCTTCCTTAAGTATGCCGACTTCTTCGATGCTTGTCAGGACGATTTCCCAGAACCTTAGGCTGAGCTGGACCTCATCAAGCCCTTCTTCCCTCTCGCCGTGCAGATGAGCTTCCGGAAGAATGACACGGAGTCCCTGCTTGGCCATATTGTATGCATAATGCAGATTGTGTTCCTTGGCACTTGTAAAGCCATGAAGGAATATAACAACCGGGGAGGATTCCCCGCCTGTTTCGGGGTATATATGCAGGAGCGGTATGCCCGCCCACCGTTCTTCTCTGATTTCCATGTGCAGCACTTCCTATTTTTTCTTTTTATCGTATCAGACAGAACAGGAAAACTAAACCGGAACGGCAGCCCTTCCCGGGGGCTATTTTTGACTTGGCATCCCATTGCGGTCTACACTCAATCTTGAAGGGGGAGAACGAATATGAAACAGCACCTTATCGTACTTGATTTGGACGGCACGCTGCTTACAGATGAAAAAGTAATATCCGATAAAACGGAGCAAACTCTGCGAGCTGCAAGACAGGCCGGCCATCAGGTGATGATCGCCACCGGGCGGCCATATCGCGCCAGCGAGCCTTATTATAGGCAGCTGAACCTGGATGTCCCGATCGTCAATTTTAATGGAGCATTTGTCCACCATCCTGCGGATCGGAGCTGGAAGCCGTTCCATGAACCGATCAGCCTGCCGGTTGTCGGCGAAGTCGTTGAGGCCCTCCAGGACTTTAACGTGCACAACGTCGTTGCGGAAGTGATGGATGATGTCTATATCCACCGCCATGATGAAAAACTGATGAACATCTTCACGATGGGCGAGCCGTCGGTGACGGTCGGCGACCTCCGTTCCTATCTCAAGGACAATCCGACAAGCCTTCTGATCCATCCCGAGCAGGAAGATCAGGACAAAATCAGGCAGCATCTGGCCGATGTGCATGCGGAAGTCATCGACCACCGCCGCTGGGGAGCTCCGTGGCATGTCATCGAAGTGATCCGGCATGGCCTGAACAAGGCGGTCGGGATTTCGAAAGTGGCCGGATGGCTTGATATTCCGCAGGAGCGGATCATCGCTTTTGGTGATGAGGACAACGATTATGAAATGATCGAATATGCCGGCACCGGCGTTGCGATGGGCAACGCCATCAACGGACTCAAGTCAATCGCCGATGAAGTGACCGGGACTAACAACGAAGACGGCATTGCCGCCGTACTTGAAGAGCGGCTAAAACTGAAACTGGAAAGCAATACTTAAGGAGGACGAATGATGAAACTGTTCACAGACAGCGGATCCGACCTGCCGCTCTCATTCTTTGAGGACCATGACGTGACCCTCCTTCCCCTCCGCGTGGAGATCGGCGGTGACTCATACGACGATATTTCGGAAATCGATTCCACCACCATTTTCCGGAGAATCCGGAACGGGGAACGCCCAAAAACTTCCCAGGTATCACCTGAGCTGTTCACGAGGAAATGGAACGAACTGGCGGAGTCCGGTGAAGAAGGGCTCTACATTGCCTTTTCCTCCGAACTTTCCGGTACATACAGCACGAGTGTGGTGATCCGTGACCAGGTCAAAGAAGACCATCCGGAACTTGACGTTGTGATCATTGACACGAAAGGTGCTTCCCTGGGACAGGGGCTGATCGTCCAGGAAGCCGCCCGCCTTCGGGATGCCGGCAAGAGCCGGGATGAAATCGTTGCAGCTTTACGCATCCTGGTGGACCGTGTCGTCTCTTTGTTCACGGTGGAAGACCTCGACTACCTTGCCAAAGGCGGCAGAGTATCCAAAGCGAGCGCCTTTATCGGCGGCCTGCTGAATATCAAGCCGCTCCTCCATGTCGAGGACGGCAAGCTCGTTCCGATTGAAAAATACCGGGGACGCAAAAAAGTGTTCCAGCGCATGGTTGGCCTCATGGAAGAACGGGGCAGCAGCTTTTCCGGCCAGCACGTGGCCATCAGCCACGGAGATGACGAGGAAGCGGCTCTCACTCTGAAGGGGATGATCGAGGATTCCCACAAGCCGGCGTCGGTCGGCATCTACCAGATCGGCTCCGCGATCGGTGCCCATACCGGTCCGGGTTGCATTGCCTTGTTTTTCCTTGGGCCGGAAGCTTAACAGCCAGAAAGGATGATTGGATGAAAATCGTCGTCATCGGGGCGGTCGCCGGAGGGGCGACCGTTTCTTCTCAGATCCGCCACTTTTTGTCGGATGCCGACATCACCCTGATCGGAAAGGACTCGGAGCTCGGCTTCGGCACATGCGGAATGCCGTATGTGCTTGGCGGGCTGATCGATAGCGAGGAAGACCTTGTCCATGCGACACCTGAAGGATTCAGTGAGAAGAAATCGATCGATGTGCGTCTACTTCATGAAGCGACGAAAATCGATCGCGCAACCAAGAAAGTCCACATCTGCAATTTGGAGACGGGTCAAACCGATGAGCTGTCTTATGATAAGCTCGTGCTTTCTCCCGGTGGGCGTGCCCGGAAGCCGGCCGTTCCGGGAAAACCGGACATTCCAATGTTTACACTCCGTCACTTCGGCGATCTTGAGCAGTTCAAGTCATTCCTTGATGAACAGAAGCCGGCCTCCTGCCTGGTGATCGGCGGCGGTTTCATCGGTGTGGAACTGGCGGAGAACTTCCGGCACCGCGGCATCGAGACTGCCCTTGTCGAACATAATGACCATGTCATGCCGATCGGGGACGAAGATATGTCGGATCTGCTCGCAGAAGAGATGGAGCGGAACGGTGTCCGGCTCCATCTCGGACGGGAGCTGAAAATGATTGACGGCAGGAGGATCACCCTCGATGACGGCACCGAACTGGAAGCTGATTTCATCGCGACTGCTGTCGGCCTGGAGCCCAACACACTGCTTGCCAAAGAAGCCGGCATTGAGATCGGACCGACCGGAGGGATTGCGACGGACCCGTTTATGAGGACGAACGATCCGGATATCTACGCGATCGGGGATGCTGCGGAAGTCAAGGACTGGTTTACGGGAAAGCCCAAGCGGGTTCCGCTTTCATGGCCTGCACACCGGGCCGCATTCATCGTTGCAAACCACCTTGCCGGAGGAGACACGGAGATGGATGGGCTTCTTGGCACATCGATCACGAAACTATTTTCCCTCACCGCCGGTATGACCGGCATGACAGAGAAAATGCTGAAAAAAGAAGGGATGGCCTACAAAACGGTTATCCACAAGAGCCGGTCAAATGCCGGATACTATCCCGACAGCGGAAAACTTGTCCTGAAAGTCCATTATGATCCCGACACCCGCGCCATCTATGGTGCGCAGGCGGTCGGTGAAAAAGGAGCGGACAAGCGCATCGACGTGATCGCCACTGCGATCCGGGGCGGACTCACCGTTGATGACCTTTCGGCCATTGAGACGGCGTATGCCCCGCCGTACGGATCCCCGAAAGATCCTGTCAACATGCTCGGATACCGGGCAATGCGGTCCTGAAATTTATTTCCATCATCGAACAGGCCTCCATCCTTTACCGGATGGAGGCCTGTTCCTATTCATTATTTTTTTGTCCGGGCAGCCTGCTCGTCTTTTGCACGCTGCTTCCCTTTTCTCCAGACCATATAGATGAATCCGATGAACGTCACATAGACGAGGATAGCTGCAATGATATACGGGATATTGAGCCCGGTATCTTCCTCGACAATAAACAGATCCGCCTCTTCCCTGTCGAGCACGACCCGGTATTCACCGCTGTCCGCCTGACTGACCAGATTATCATCCATCAGGGCACGCAGCCGCTTGCCTTCGCCGATCTCCTCTTCGGACAGGTCGATGCGCTGTGTCTCGCTCGTATTGTTGAGAACGACAATCCACGTCTCCTCATCACTGAATCGTTTATAAACGATCAGCCCGTCTTCATTGTGGAGAAGCTTGAAGTCTCCGGTACGGAGTGTCTCCGATTGGTTCCGCAGGCCGTTCACATCAGTGATGTGGTCCTTGAGCTCCTCATCCGTCTTGAAATTGTGGAGCGGATGTGTACCTGGCGCTTCCTTGCCCGCCACAGCAATTTCAGTTCCGTAAGTCATGACCGGCACGCCAGGCAAAGTGAAGAGCGCCGTTGCTGCAATGTTCCAGCGTGTCGGCGGGAACATTCTCCGTTCCACCATCTCAGTCGTAAATCTTGTGGTGTTCAGGGTGTCGAAGAACATCATCGACGGAGGATCATTCTTTTCAACCACATCCATCCCGGAAGAATCAGGATCCATCTCGACAAATGCCGCACGGAGAGCCTCCATCACATCCGGGTCATACACCAGATCAAAATCAGCTTCGGAAAGTGCATCCGAAAACACGGTGATTGAAGGCGATTCTTTTTTCAGAGCATCGATCATCCGGTTCAAAAACGCCGGATCCGCCTCACCAAAGCTTGTCAGCCGGATGCCATCGAGACCGGTTTCCGCCGCAAACGAGACGGCCGCATCGATTAGTGCTTCCCGGACTTCCTCGTTGCCTAAGTCCCAGTCGACCGTTTCTCCGTCATCGGAAGGGATCGCCCAACCTTCATGTTCTGCAGTCCACTCGTGATCAGGACTCACACCGCCCAGCGGGAAGTCTGCATAAACTGCCATGTCCTTCTCATGATAGGCAGTAAGCATATCGCTCAGATCGTCTTCCGTTCCGAAACGGTCCTCGATCTCTCCGTAGCTCAGTACTGCACGGCCGTCATAGGTCGCTGTTTCGAAAATAGGTCCGATCGAAACCGTAGTGAAACCCATTTCCTGGAGATAATCCGACTTTTCCTGAAGGCCGGCAAAGTCCCCTCCGTTGAATCCTTGGCTATCACGGGGATCGGCTCCCTGGTCATTCTCTGTCGCACCGTTGTAAAACCGGTCAACGAGCGTATCATAAATGCTTTCATCGTGAATCGTCCGTTCATCCGCAGCAACTGCAGGAATCACGGCGGTTCCGAAAAGTAAAGCCGCGCCAAATGCGGCAACTGTCTTCTTGAACACTTATATCGTCACTCCTTGTTCCATCATCCGTTATTTTATCATCCCGCACCGTACGCGGCGACCCGTACGGAAAATCCGTGAATGAAAACTCCCGGAAATGGGGCGGAAATGTGAATTCATCGTTTCTGACGAGATCATCAACGTCTCAATAAAGATCGTCAACGTCTCACTCTCTTTCCCCGGCCCTTCCGTATGAAAAGGAAAAAGCCGGAAACGGTCCGAAGACCCGTTTCCGGCTTTTTGGTCCTGTCAGAAGAAGTCCATGCCGACCGGCAAGCTCATGCCGATGAACATCGTCGCAAGGAGGCTGATGAAAAACAGCGCCCAGAAGACGGTGGTCGGCTTGTCTTTGTTCTGACGGACAAGCACCATCTCCATGAATCCGATCGTCACGACGCCAAGCAGGAACTTGACTCCGTACATGGCCGCATCGGAGCTGGACCATGCGAAGAACAGGAATGCCCCGCTGAGGATGACGAGGATGTAAAAGAGTCGGAGGATCATATGAACGATCTTGCGCCCCTTGCTTCCTTTCGCCATGACCGCCGCCACGAGGAACAAAATGATCGCGACGACCCAAGTGAAGATGTGCAGATGTGTCGTATCCGTAAAGATGCCCAACTAGTCCACCTCATTTTCTATGATTGCCCTTTTATCCTACCATAATCGGGTACCGGCAATCACGCAGGACGGTCAGGCGAACGTATTGGACAGGGTGCCGATGCCCTCGATCGAAACCTTCACAGTATCGCCCGCCTTGAGAAAGGACGGAGGATTCATCCCTTTGCCGACACCGGAAGGCGTGCCCGTGAGGATGACATCGCCCGGCTCGAGTGTGACATAGCGCGAAACTTGCGCGATCAGTTCGTCGATCGGGAAGATCATGTCTTTTGTATTGCCGTTCTGCCGCACTTCCCCGTTAACCTTCGTGACAAGAGAAAGGTTTTGCGGGTCAGGGATCTCATCTTTTGTCACGAGATAAGGTCCCATCGGGCACGACTTGTCCAGGCTTTTCCCGAGGAAAAATTGGACATGGGCCGTCTGGACGTCTCGCGCTGTAATGTCATTGGCGATCGTGTATCCGAAAACATGGTCGTAGGCGAGCGCCTTTTGAATATTCCGTCCGCCCTTGCCGATGACAATCGCGAGTTCGCCTTCATAATCCAGGTTTTCCGTGATGCCGGCATGAACCGGCAACTCCTCTTCGTCTGCCGCGATTGTGGTCGGGGCCTTCGTGAAGACGACCAGCTTTTCCGGTGGACGGTCGCCGCCCATTTCCTTGACATGCTCAGCATAGTTCTTGCCGATACAGATGACGTTTTTGGGTGTCCGGGGAATCGGCGCTGTCCACTCGATCGTGTCAAATCCCCGTTTATAGGAATCCGAATTGCTAGAGGTCTCCGCCCGTTCTACGAGCCTGCGGATCCCTTCCACGAATTCATGGCCGGCCGCGATCCCGTCGATGATGTGGGCCGGGAATGGCTCCCCTTCCCCCAGATCCTCATGGATGGCGGCCAGGTCCCATACAGCCTCCTCTTTCTTCACTTTCGGGCCGAAGCACTCTTTCCCGTCATACCGGAACGACAATAACTTCATCTTGACGCCATCCTTTCCATACTGAGTTGGTTGTTCTCTCTTTCAACTTACGACAGATATGTGCGGAATCCTCTTTATTCTGTCATTTTCCGTAGGTGAGTCTGCGCCAGATGCGCTCGAAAGGACCCTGCCTGAATTTCTGGAAATACAGATTTGCCAGGATGCACTGGATGGCGAAGATAGCCACTGCCATCCAAGTCCCGAGCGAAACCGAAACTTTCCCGTAATAGCCGAGGCCATAGGAGTAAAAGATGAGTGTCGCGATGATCGACTGGGTCAGGTAGACAGTCAGTGACATCCTGCCGGCGGAAGCGACCGGATGGAACACTTTCCGGACAAGTCCGGACTGCAGAAGCAGCAGGACCAGCCCCACATAACCTGCAGTCAGGATCGGACCCCCGAATGAATCCTGGACCACTTGTGTCGTATAACGCAAATCTGAAAAATATGGGAGTGCCTTGATAGTAAGCCCGATAACTGTGAATAGCACGGCCGGCAATATCCACTTTTTCCAATTATCCGATGCTTTCTCAATGAGCTTTGCCTTCCCTGCTGCAGCACCGAACATGAAAAGCGGCAGAATCATAAAGATGGCCATCGGAAGAGAAGCCGAATTCATAAACAGCCAATCAGCGGCGCGCTGTGCAGTTACTTCGCCAAACGACCCGCCGGCATAGGCCTCGATCGATCGGTTGATGTTGGTGATATCCGCATAGGCTCCCATCATGCCTTCCGGGTCCAGCTTTTCCACGAAGAAAGTCAGAAGCGCGAGCCCCGCCATCGGTACCACATAGACAACCGCACCGATGGCCGTCAGTGCCGCTGCGGGCAGACGGATCATCCACATGAAGATCAGGCCCATCAGTGCATAAGTGATCAGGATGTCGCCTGGCCAGATCAGGAAGGCGTGGATGATCCCGAACAGCAGGAGCACGCCCATCCTTTTGGCCGCAGTCGGAACAAACGGCTTTCCGAGACTTACGGCCTTTTCATACTGCATATTCATCCCATAGCCGAACAGCATCGCAAAAAGCGGGTAAAAGCTGCTCTGGAACAGAATATCCACCCACATATGGGAGACCTCATCGCTAAGCGACCGGAACCATGTGAACGGATCAATATAGACGAACGGTGTGTGGAAAAACAGCATATTCGCTACGAAAATGCCGAGCAGTGCAAATCCTCTCAAGTAATCCAGCGCCGCGATCCGTTCAGAAGACGCGGTCGGTTTCAGTGTCGGCAAAATGATCCCCCCGGATGGTCAGTACTCGTTCCCCGTCAAACAGGTAAAGGAGCTTCTCTTTGATTTTAATATTCAGGATTTCCCCGAGCGCGCGGGCATACAAGGACAGCTGGACGCCGTAGCGCTCAGTCATCGCGGCTTCGAGGGATGTTTCCGACCGGAACATGCCTGTCCTGTCGGTCTTATAGTCAAGCAGGACCCAGCCGTCCTTTTCACGGAAGATGCAGTCGGCAATCCCCTGCAGGATCTGATGGTCGCCGTCTCCCGCATCGAGTCCGTAAGTAAACGGCAGCTCTCGGCGGACATCCGCGGACTTCCGGATGCGTTCGTAAAGCGGGGTCCCGAAAAATCGGGCGACAGCGGCTGCATCCACTTCCCGCGCCTCTTCATCCGTGATGAGTTCCCGTCGGATGAGTTCGGTGATCAAGTTCTGCACATCCCGGACAGTCTGCGGACCGGAGAGGTCGATATGCTGCATGATCGTGTGCATTGCCGTCCCGATCTCGGCGGCCGTGAGCGTCCTCTCCTGCATGAACTCCGGACGGTCATGCATATACATCGGCCTGATTTCATCCGAACGTGACATGAACGGGTCCGGCTCTTCCGCGTTTTCCAGCAGCCACATCCGCTTTACCTCACTGACTGACTGCTTTGAACGCTTGCGCACAGAAGCCACATGCGGGTAAGAGGCATTAAACCGGCCTAGCACCTCCGCTTCCGTGCGGCCTGCCTGTTCCTCCTCCAACCGGTGGACTTCTTCCGTTGCCCCTGCAGCCGGCCCGTACTCGGCAGAAAGATCTGAAGGTGCCAGGAACTCGATGGTCCAGGAAGAGCGGTCATCGATCAGATTCCCGCCCGGAACCACGCCATAAGGGGCAAATGCCCGGTGACGCGCCACGGCGGGCCCGATCCAGTCCAGATATCCCGCTGCGCGTGATCGGATGTATTCCGGAAGCCGTTCGCCGCCGGAAAGCTGCCCTTCCTGCCACTTCATGACGGCCGATTCAGGATCCTTTACGGAACCGATCAGGTGCAGGGCTTCTTTGGCGCGGGTCATGGCCACATAGAGGACCCGCATTTCTTCTGCCCGCATTTCCAGTTCTTTTTTCTCCCTGATAGCAAGAAACGGCAGCGATGTGTACTGGATCCGGTTGTCCGGATCCACCGCCTTGACCGCGAGACCAAAGTGCTGGTCGAACAGATACGGCTGGTTAAAGTCCATCTTGTTGAACTGCCGTCCCACTCCCGCGACAAACACATGCGGAAACTCCAGCCCCTTGGACGCATGGATCGTCATGATCCGCACGACGTCGTCCTGTTCGCCTACCGCTTTGGCGGTTCCCATATCATCACCGCGGCGTCTCATCCTGTCGATGAAGCGGAGGAATCGGAACAGCCCCCGGAATGACGTCCGCTCGTACTGGATCGCCCTGTCGTGCAGGGCGCGCAAGTTGGCCTGGCGCTGCTTGCCGTTCGGCATGGCGCCGGCCATCTCGTAGTAGTGGGTATCCAGGTACACCTGCCAGATCAGGTCTGCGAGGGACCCCCTTCGTGCCAGGTCACGCCATTCCTCAAAGTGGACATAGAACCGGCGGATCTTTTCTTCCGTTCCAGCCGGAATTCCCGCTGATACACCGTTCCGTACATACTGTTTGAGCGCCTCATAGAAAGGCTCGTCGGGTGCGGCCAGGCGAATTTTCGCAAGCTCATTTTCGCCAAGCCCGATAAACGGTGCACGAAGCACGGAGGCGAACGGGATATCCTGATATGGATTGTCGATGACCTTGAGCGTGTTCAGCATGATCATCACTTCGATGGCATCAAAATAGCCGCCGGACGTTTCGGCATATACAGGAATTCCCGCGAGCTTCAGTTCTTCCGCAATCTCACCGGACCAGGTCATCGAACGCATCAGGATGACAAAATCCCGGTAACGGAGCGGGCGTTTGCTTCCTGTCCATGGATCGGTCACTTCGGAACCGGATTCCATGAGCTGCCGGATCTCCCGGATGATCGCCCGCGCTTCCAGCCTTGGCTGCTTCAGCTCTTCATCCTGCTCTGAAGCCTCTGTCCCGTCCTCTTCCTCTTCTCCATGGAGGATTGTGAGGGAGGCTGCCCTGCCCTCGCCCGGGTAAGGCGCTCCGGGCTTGAGTGCCGCGGCTTCATCATAGTCGATCTCCCCGACACGTGCGCCCATGATCTGTCGGAACACATAGTTTGTTGCATCAAGCACTTCGCTCCGGCTGCGGAAATTGGCATTCAGGTCAATTTTCATGCCCGTGCCATCCGCCTCTCCGTTGAAACTGAGGTATTTCCTGAGAAACAGCATCGGCTCGGCAAGGCGGAAGCGGTAGATCGACTGCTTCACATCACCAACCATGAACAGGTTGCCGTCCTCGCTTCTTCCGCTTTTGACGAGCGAGATGATCGTCTCCTGAAGGCGGTTTGTATCCTGATACTCATCGACGAGCACTTCCCGGAAACGTTCCCGGAAGTCATTCGCGATCCCTGAAGGCACGAGCCGGCCGTCCTGCTCTTCGGACAGGATGGCGAGCGCCAGGTGCTCCAGGTCGGAAAAGTCGACGATTCCCCTGTTCTTTTTCACATCGGTATACCGCTCGCCAAACCGGATTGTAAGGCCGACCAGCGTATCCATCATCGGTGCCATCAGCCGCATCTCTTCCAGGAGACGGGCAGGCGTCCGGACGAAATAGGCTTCCTTAAGGCCGTTGACCAGTTTCTTGATATCATTGCGCTTTTTCTTTGCGCGTTCCGCCAGCTCTTCGTCGCAGCTGTCTTTGCGGATAGTGCCGGCCTTGGCCCATTTAAGTGCGGAAAAGGCATGATACGCCTCTTCCCATGTGCCGCCTTCCATGATACGGAGCAGCGAGCCGATGACGGCACCGTCTTCTTCCGCTGTCGCCGCGAGTGGTGCAGGACCATCCGGCAGGCGGGCGATGCGTCCCACTTCAGCCGCCATCGACGCCGCCTCTTCAAGCTGATGGCTGATCGCTTCCTTGAGCGGACCGATAAACGGCAGGCTGTCAATGTCCGCATCCTGTGCAAGATGGTATTGCCGCGGGATGTCCCGCAACCAGTCCTCCGGTTTCGGATGGACACGAGAATAGTCGTACAGCTTGTCAATCAGCACTTCGATGGCCTGGTCGTCCCTGTCGGATGTAAAGCTATCGGCAAGCCGATAGACCGGCTCCGGATTTTCCGATCCGTATGCTTCCTCGAGTACGCGCCCGACCACATCGTCCCGCAGCAGGGCCGCCTCCGCGGTATCCGCGATGCGGAAGCCCGGATCAATGTCCAGCACATAAGCATACTGGCGGACGACGTTCATACAGAAAGAGTGGAGCGTCGAAATCTGGGCTTTGTTTAAAAGGCTGAGCTGACGACGGAGACGCGAGGAAGACGGATTTTTCACGATTGCCTCTTCAAGGGCAGTCGCCATCCTATGGCGCATTTCCGCCGCTGCCGCATTCGTAAACGTAACGACAAGCAGTTCATCAACATCAACCGGATCGTCAGGATCGGTCACCTTGCCGATCAGCCGGTTGATGAGGACCGCCGTCTTGCCCGAACCGGCCGCAGCCGATACGAGAAGATCACTGCCCGAAGCATGGATGGCCCGCCATTGGGCATCCGTCCACGTTGCATCAGCGGGTTTCGCCGGAATCTTCATCTTCCCGCACCTCCTTTTCCATCAGTTTGATCGACTCTTCGGGAGTCAGCTGCCGCAGCGCCTGATAGCGCTGGGCAGGGTCTGCAGGATCGAACTGGCAGACCGAGCGATACGCGCACGTCTGGCACGGCATCCGGTCCTTCATCCGATACGGGAGCACACGGGTGTCGCCGTCAATCATGGAATCGCCCGCCTGCCTGTGCTTGCGGCGGACGTATGAGCGCATGAGTGACAGGCTTTCGGGTCCGAGAACTTTGGACGCTTTCGAAAACGTGCCGTTTTTGTTCATGCGGACCGGCAGTGTATCGGAAGAGCCGTCCAAGCTTTTGTCCATTTCAAGCACGACATCCGGATTGTCCAAAACATACCCTTTCATCCGGTAGGACTTCATCGCCTGGGCTTCGATCTCCGCCTCCTCCAGCACACCGGAGTCCGCTCGGAGCATCGGGTTGTGGACATGCATGTATAGGACACCGGCAGGCAAAGCCTCCCTTCCGAACCACTCATCAGAATTCAGGAGCGCGACGTCCAGATAAGTCAGCATCTGAAGAGACAGGCCGTAGTACACTTCCGCGAGGTCCAATGCCCTGGCCGATGACTTGTAGTCAACCACCCGGATAAACGGTTTGCCGTCCACTTCCGCGGCATCCACCCGGTCAATCCTTCCTCTCAGCTGCATCGTTCTGCCCCGTTTAAGGGGGACACGCAGAGGGGGGAATTTCTCCCCAGGGCCGAATGCCGCCTCGATGGCAACCGGATTGAACCCGGAATGCTTTGCCTGGCCGGCTAGCCCAAGCAGAGTTCTCTGGATGATGCGTGTGATTTTCCTCTGGATATAGGCATACCTGCTTGAACTCAGCAGGATCTGATTAAAGAAGTACGGGCTGATCGACTCCACGGCATCCCTTGCGAGCGTCAGGCATTCTGTCCGGCTAAGGGAGCCCCATGGCCTGTCCAGCCTGCCGGTCTCATCGGAGATCCACTTCAGCGCGGCATGGAACAGGTCGCCGAGGGCCGGCGGGTCCAGCGTGAACTCGCCGCGCTCGCGCAGTTTCAGCCCGAAGCTGGCGTAATGCTGGAACGGGCAGCTGAAATACGACTCCACGCGCGATACGCTTGAGCCGATTTCCTCTCCGTAGAGTGATGACGTGACGGCCGGCTCCAGCCGCTCCGTTTCCCTTTTCCGGGTGGGGCGGAACACTTTGCCGAAAATCATCGACCAGTACGGATCGTTCCGGTAGAAACCAATGGCCGTCTGCCACGGAGCGGAAAGGTTTCCGTCACTTTCCGCATGACGGAGCTGGGCGGATGCGTATTGGAGCGTCGCCCTTGGGTGGCTGATGTACTCTTTCCAGCTTTCCTCCTCAGGCAGGCCCGAGGGGTCATTGAGCACATCCGACTCCGCGGCATCCGGCAGGACCTGCAGGATTCGCTTCAGATAAAGCGAAGGAATCAGCGCCTTCCCTTCCGGATCTGAGGCCGGATAAGAAATAAACAGTTTTGAGGAAGCGGTCGTGAATGCGCGGTATGCCATGTACATCTCATCCATGAGACGCATCTTCGTGGTCGGTGCCAGTTCAAAACCGATCTCCATGAACCATTCCCGCTCGCGGTCTGACAGGAGGCCTTCCTGGTCGATGCGCTTCGGGAATACGCCATCATTGACGCCGATGATAAAGACCGCCTCCATGTCCATCAGCCTCGAGATGTCGACGGTCGTCACGGTCACCTGATCGATCGAAGGGGGGATGCGGGCAAACTCGAGCGTGTCGAATCCTTCATCCAGGATGCGGATGAACTCTGCAAGCGGACGCTCCCGGTCGCCGAACATAAGGACAAACTGATCCAGCACTTCAATCCAGGAATTCCAGGCCTGATCGTGCTCTGCCGCCTCAAACAGCCGGCCGGCCTCTTCTTCCCTCTTTCTCAGATCGACGATCTTGTCAAATACATGGAGTTCCTCCATAAATGTAAAGAGCGTTGTCGCAATGTCACGGCCCGTTCGTCCACGGCGCAGACGCGCTTCCAGATTGGCGAGCGGTTCCCTGATGGCATCCCGGATCAGGTGGATGTCTTCCTGCATCGCCAGTTCCTCGTCTGTCTGCATGTTGCGGTGGAACTCCAGGCCGCGGTAGCGTTTTACCTGCCACCGCTTTTCATCGAACCATCGCTCCCCGCGGATGCCGTTTGCCAGCACGAAATTTTCAAGGCGGTCCGCCCGGTCCCGCCATTCCGACGGGTCTGCCCCGTGCGGGAAAAACAGGTCGGTCTTGACTGCCCGGAAGATGTCTTCATATTCCCAGCCCTCCGCCACCGCCTCCAGCACCGAACGGCTGAACTCGATAAGCGGATGGTGGAGCATCGGCTTTTTCCGGCTGATGAAGACGGGAACGTCATAGAGCGGAAACACCGTCTCGATCAGATCATCGTAAACCTCCGGCTGCCGGTACAGGATCGCCATGTCCCGGTAGCGCATTCCTGACATCATCAGTAGCCGGATCCTTCTGGCCACAGCGTGGACTTCCGCCCGGGCATCCGCCGCCCGGATCAGCTCCACATCGCCTTCGGCAGAGGCGGTCGGTGCCGGATACCGGTCAAACGCCCCTTCCAGATGGGCCAATGCCTTGCTTCTAAAGCGCCGCGGTGTTCCGAGGTGGAACCCCTCTTCCATCTCCACCGCATTCCGCTTGGCGGCATCCATCAGCCGGGCGGCACTTCCCTGCGCATTAAAAAACAGCTGTGAACCTGTCGGCGCGCCATATGGATCTTCCATGGGCAGAACGACAGTCACTCGCTTGGCATGCATCATGAGCGCTTCCACGATTTCCAGTTCGCGTGTCGTGAATGTTACAAAGCCGTCCACATACACCTCCGCATCTTTCACCAGTTCGGAATGCCGGATCTGGGAAGCGAGGAGCGCCAGATAACCTTCACTGTCTACGTAGGCGGTACCAAGCCGCTCCTCAATCTTGCTCATGAGCAGCTCGAGGTCATCGGCCTTGTCCAGCAGTGCCCTCGGCGCCCCGGCTTGCTCCAGCTCACTGTGCATATCGGTCATCTTCGTGCAGTCAAGGCAATAACGGCTGAATTCTTTCAGAAGCTCTTCCAGCTGCTCCGTGAACCCGCGCTTATCGGCAGCCTGGCGGAATAGCTTGAACTCTTCACGGTTTTCCGCGAGCAGGCTTCGGATCAGCATCCGATAGCCGAAGCCGTTCACTTCCGTCCGGGTGATTCCGCCCGTCTCCTGAAGGATTCTCCAGGCCAGGCGCTTGAAGGTTGCCACTTGGGCCCGGATCGTGCCCTTCAGCCCGAACTCGGTCGACAGGCTTTTCTCCATGGAGAAAGACATCTGGTCCGGTACAACGACAAAAATCGGCGAACCGAGCGGATTCTCCTGCAGCTTTCCGGCGATCTCTTTCCGGATCATCGTGGTTTTTCCTGAACCGGCACGGCCGGTAATCAGCCTGAATGACATCTGCAGCCACCCCTTTCTATTTGGTCATTACAGTATAATAGAAGAAATAAAAACGAACAAACGTTCCTTTCATATGTAATCACAGCGGGGCGTTGCGGTCATCCGATCAGCTTTCCTTTTCGCGTGACTCTTCTTCCCCTGCTGCTGTCTGCTCTTCCTGAATGGACCTAAAGTCATTTTCCACCCGCTTTTCCAGCCATTTTTCGAGTTGCTTTCCGCCCAGCCACAGCAGGAAAATGACGATTGCGACCACTGCGGTACGTCCCGGCTGCGTGATCAGCGAGCGCAGATCATGCCCGATAAAGCTGGCGATGCCGATCATCACGAACTTTCCGGCCATCAGGGTGAACAAATACACCTTCTTCTTCAGATTGGAGAGCCCCGCGACAAGGTTCACAAGCGAAGACGGAGTGAACGGGAAGCAGAGCAATACGAATAACGGCCCGAAGCTGTTGCGCTCCACCCACTGGATCAGTTTCCGGACACGCTCACTTTTCGTAAGGAACCTGAACACCCTCGCATCCCCGTATTTCCGGATGAGGAGAAATACAGTGTATGACCCTGCGACTGTTCCGCCCCAACTGATCAGAAAGCCGAAAAAGAAACCGTACGCATTGGCATTCGCAAGGACAAACACGAAAAGAGGCAGAAATGGGAGAAATGCCTCGATAAACGGCAGCAGAAAGCCCAACAGCGGCCCCAGCGCACGATATTGTGATGTCAGTTCAAACAAGGTGTCAAGATCCAGCCAATTCTCCATGTCCTACCCCCGACTTGATTTCATGTGTCATTTCCCTTATTTTACGCTATTCATGCAACTCTACAAAATGAGGCGTCCACCGAGAAATGTTTGTAGTATAATTCTTATTATAATCATGCAAGAAAGATGTGATTTCATGCAACGAGAAAGCCTTTCCGCCGGTCTTAAAGCGGGATTGACCATCGCAATCGGTTACTTCCCGGTGGCGCTGACGTTCGGTCTGCTCGCCAAGACAACCGGTCTTTCCCTGATCGAGACGGTGGCCATGAGCATCTTCGTCTTTGCCGGAGCTGCCCAATACATATCCCTCAGTCTGATTGCAGCCAAAGTGGACCCCATTCTGATTGTACTGAACACGTTCATCGTGAACATCCGCCATTTCCTTATGACGGCTTCGCTCAATGAAAAGATGCAGCCTGATGCCAGATGGAAAAAAGCGGTCTACGCCTTCGGCATCACCGATGAAACCTTTTCCGTGATCTCCACGACCGGCGATGGCCGTGTCCGGACTTCCTATGCCGCAGGTGTCATCATCCTTTCCTATGCAAGCTGGGTCATCTTTAGCGGAATCGGGCATATGATCGGAGCCAACCTGCCGCTTTTCCTGCAGGCAGCGATGTCAATCGCGCTTTACGCCATGTTTGTCGCGCTTCTTATCCCTTCTCTGAAGGGAAACAGGAAAGTCGTCCTGCTCGCACTGACAGCGGCCGCGATGAACGGCTTCTTTTTCTGGTCAGGACTGCTTTCGACCGGCTGGGCGATCATGGTGTCGACGCTCGCTTCCGCGATTTTTGTTGAAATTCTCTACACGCGCCGTGGCAATGTGATCCGCCGCGCCGTAGAGCGAAAGGAGGGAGCATGATGGGTAACTGGTACTGGTGGATGCTCTTGGGCATGGCGGTCGTGACTTACCTGCCGCGTGCCATTCCGCTCACCTTCCTGGAAGGGAAGGAACTGCCGCCGGCCGTATCCGGCGTGCTTCGCAACATTCCTTATGCCGTACTGGGCGCACTGATCTTTCCGGCTATCCTGTACGCCCAGCCCGATGATCTCCTGTTTGGTGTAATCGGGCTCGCTTCCGCCGCGCTCATTGCCTGGTGGGGCGGAGGAGTCATGGGCACTGTCCTTGGCACCATTGCCATCCTCGCGGTATACAGCCTGCTTGCCGGCTGATTAATAGCCGATATCATAAAAACGACCTGGCGCACTTTTGCGCCAGGTCGTTTTTATGATGGATCCCGGTCCCCATGTTTCGCTCGTTCACGCATCCTGCCGGCAATATAGAAACCGGCAGTCAGCGAGAGTGCATCAATCGCGTACAGCAGCCACGTATGCGTGTAACCCGCATAAACGGATGCCGCAATCAGGGACACGGTCAGAATCAGTCCGACGACATGATGATAGGTGACCCGTGTGAACAGGACCACCAGAGCCGCCGGCAGGAAAAGCGCTAGGATAATTTTTAGTGCGTATGATTCCACGGATCGCTCCCCCTCTCCTGCGAATGAACGGTCAGCGTACGACAAGCAGGCCCATCCGGTGATGATCATGACGGAAAATGACATGCTGGCAGAGCCGCAGCTCCCCTTCCATATTGAGCACCTCGACACGGCAGTGCGCCGCATTGACCTGGATGGCTTCGTACAATTCCCGTTCATCCGTCACGGTGACACCGTTCACCTTCCGGATGGTCTCACCCGGAAGGATCCCCATCTTGTCGGCAGGAGATCCCGGCAGCACAGCCGCCACGACGACGCCGTCGCTCCTCGGCGCCACTGCGAAGTTACCCTTGTTTTCACGCACGGCGGCCATGATGGTGATCACCATCCGCACAATAAATCCGATTGCAAGGACTGCCCAAGCGGCGAGAGGCTCCCATAGTCCAAGAAATGCGGCTGCCGTGACACCGAGTCCGGTGACAAAGACCGCCTTGCCGTACCGTCCGTATACCTGTCCGGGCAGAAGGTGCTTGGCCGTATGCTCAAAGCCGATCACTGCCGGGATAAGGATCAGATAGTAGGAAGTTCCGCCGAGCGTGAACTGCGGCCAGTATGGAAGCATTTCTTCCAATGGGCCGCCAGGAACGGCGAAAAGCAGCGGCAACAGCCAGAGGCGCTTTGTCCGATAGGCCGCCCCCTGCAGGCCGCGGCCCGTTTTCAGGAGCAGCGGGGACGAATCCCGCGCCGCATACTTGCGGATCAGGAGACCTTCTGCAGCAGTCAGCAGGCCGGCAATCGCCGTGATGGTGACCGCCTCCTCACCTGAAACTCCCGCATAGGTCCAGCCGATGACCGGCCAGTCCGTCGGAATATCGTATCGGCCAATCAGCCAGTAGGCAAGGACCGCGAGCCCTGCAGCATAGACCGGTGCCCCCGCATGATAGCGGAAAAGCAATACGGCTGCCAGCATGAACCCGCAGAACAGTACAATCCAGCCCTTGGGCACAGCAAGCCCCGCTCCTGCAATGACGAACGACAGTACAAGCGCGATCAGCCACGATTCCTTCAGCAACCGTCGGAATTCGGTCAGGCCTTCGTCCACCCTCACCCGGAAGTTCCGGCGTTCACGCCGAACCCTTGTATAACCAAGCAGTACCGAGAACAACAAAATCATATAGAGCAGCGGGTTCATGAAAAACCTTCCCGCGGCTTGCAGCAATTCAAACAAGATTTCCTGGAACATCAGACGTCACCATCCCCGGTTCTAGACAACAAACTTCATTCACTTCATTCTATCAAACCCGGGGAGGGATGAGAATGCTTTTAGTTGCCGGACTTTATTACATGTTTCATATAGCTGACGGCAAGCTGCAGCTGATCGTCATTTTTCTCTTCAGCCTTGTATTCGATCACTTTGGCGCGCAGTGCCCGGAAAAAGGCATCATCCATCGCACCGCCCGGTTCCAGTTTTTCATTGTCACGGAAGCGCTCGACCGCTTTTAATGTCGTCTCATCATAGTAACCGTCTTCACGCGTCACATCGTAGCCAAGTGCCGCAAGCACCCGCTGGGCGTAGCCTACGTCTTCCCCATAGTCTCCGGGCTGGAAGCTGCCCTCGACAGGCATGACCGGCAGACCGTACAGCGGCTGCTGTTCGGATTCGAGGTCCGGCTTGATGCCCTTGCCGTGAATCCACTCTCCTGACGGGGTCAGCCACTTATGTGTCGATAGCTTCACTTCACCGCCGTTCGAAAGCGGCCAGGTCTCCTGCACGGTCCCTTTTCCAAAGCTGACTGTCCCGATGATGAACGCACGCCCGTTGCCCTGGAGCGCTCCGCTCAGCACCTCGCTTGCAGAGGCACTGCCCTTGTCCTGGATCAGCACAGTTTTCATGCCGCGCATTGCCTTGCCGTACTCATCGTCCTTCGGAGCCTCGGAGCGGACCGGTTCCTTTACGCCTTCCGCGTTTTGCATAAATGCGAAGACCGTCCCTTCCCGGAGCAGGCTGCCCGCTATCCGCGATACACTGTGAAGATACCCGCCCGGATTGCCGCGCACATCAATGATCAGGCCGTCCGCCCCCTGGCCGATCAGTTTCTTCGTATGGGTTTCCCACTCACCAGCCGTTTCTTCGCCAAACATCGAAATGGAAACAATGCCGATCTGGTAGCCGTCTTTCTTGACCAAGCGACTGCTTACTGTCTTGACCGGTATCGCACTGCGCTTCATCGTCACTTCCAGGTGCCTGTCCTCATCAGGCCGGAATATCGTCATGGCGACATCAGTTCCTTCTTTTCCTTTGATCAGGGAAAGCAGTTCCTTCATCGTTTTCCCGTCCACACGCTCTCCGTCTACACGGACGATTTCATCGTATGGGAGAATGCCGGCTTTTTCTGCAGGGGAGTTTCGGACCGGCGCCACGATGATGAACCGCCCTCTGGATTCCGCGATTTCCGCCCCGATCCCGACACGCTCGTCCGACAGTGATTCCTGATGGGCAGCCGCTTCCTCTTCCGTCATGTATGTACTGTACGGATCATTCAGCACATCTGCCATACCTCTGACGGCCCCTTCTACCAGGTCTTTTCCGCCGACACGGTGGACGGCCTTTTCCAAAATCAGCTCATACGCCTCATCGATCGGTTTCTTCTCGCTGACAGGTTCCGCCGACTCCCCTTTTCCGCTCTGGACGAAGTAGAAGATTCCGCCGGCAGCAGCGCAGACCGCCACGAAAAGCAAAAATCGGCTCATGCGCACGTTGCATCCCTCCTCCGTCCAAGTGTATGAACAGATCGGGAAGCATACGACACGCTTGGCCGATTTTTATATCAGGAATCAGGGGATCACTCAGTCGACACTTGCAGTCAGGTCCCTCATCATCTCTTCATCCATCGGCCCCCTGACCACATGGCGGATAATGCCGGATGTATCGATGATGTAAGTGGTCGGGATCGTGATGACCCGGTATGCATCCATCTGCTCCCCGTCCATATCCAGCGGAATCGGGAAGGTAAGACCAAACTCGTCAACGAATGACTGGATGTTTTCCATCACCTTGTCCTTGTCCCCTCGCTCGGATGTGGAAAGGTTCACGGCGATTACACGGACTCCGGCTTTTTCTGCCTCCTGCTCATGGAAATCCTGCATATGCGGCATTTCCGCACGGCATGGGCCGCACCATGATGCCCAGAAATTCAGGATCACTTTCTCCCCCCGCAGGTCCGACAGCTTTAGTTTTCCGCCGTCCAGTGTCCCGAGGGTGAAATCGGGAGCGGACTCTCCCTTGGCGATCCCTTCTTGGACTTCCGCATCCCCCTCTGCTCCCGCCTGGACTTCCTCTGATTGGGCGAGCTCACGCTCAAGCTGCTTTTTCTGCCCGCTGAGGCCGTCATCCGCTGTGTTTTTCAGCATGATGCCAATCATCGCCGCAATGATAGCCAGGGCAATGATGGAACCGAACCATTTTTTATTCATTCTTTACGCCTCCAACCAGCCGATTGTAATGATAAACACTAAAAATAAGAGTTGAAACAAATGACAGACCGCCGAATCCGTCAGGCTGTACGGCAGCTGCCATCAGGTGGGCAGCCGGAAAAATCACCGTCAGCTGTTTTTGCCATAGATGCGTGCTGTCCGCCCTGAAAAGCGTCAGCAAAAGCAGCGGGCCGAACAGCACGAATGTCACCGTTTCCGCCAGGATGCCGTTGTCATTCAAGAACACCATCATCATCTGATAGACGCTCTGGACAGCCACTGCACCGGTCAGGATCGCGGGCGATGCGGCCAGGCCTTTGCGCCAGAGGAAATATAGGGCCGCGAGAAGACCAGCCAGTGCGCCTATCATACCGCCATTGTAATAAAGAAGAGACAGTGGTGCTTTCAGGAAGCTTCCGAAATCAGTCAGCACGTAGCTTCCCTTCCAGAACAGTACAAAGTAAAATGCTGCATCCGCGTATAGTCCGGCCGGACGGTTTCCGTACCGGAACCGGATAAGGACATAGGCGACAACGAGCGCGGCAAGCACCGACAGATGGGATGACGGCACAGATAATTTAAAGATGGTGATAACTTCGGTCACTTGCATCAACTACGCCTCCGGCCGGGTATGATCAACTTTAAGAGTAGAGGATGGACGTGCAGTCCGTCCATCCTCCAGCATGCAAGCAGATAAGAATCTTGTCCATTCTATGACAACAAAAAAGAAAAATCCCGCCTCTTGCGAAGCGGGATTCACATTTCTTTTATAGCGGTACGTAGCGCATCGGATTGACCGGGTTACCGTACGTTCCGATATGCACTTCAAAGTGAAGGTGCGGTCCGCTGGAGCGTCCCGTCGAACCCATCCGACCGATCATCTGGCCTTTGCTGACCTGCGCACCTTTGCTTGTGTTGATGGAAGAAAGGTGGCCGTATACCGTGGTCATCGTCTGACCGTTCACGGAATGGGTGATCATGATGTAGTTCCCGAGCGTCCTGTGGCTGCCTGTGGAGGAAACGATGCCGTTTCCTGCCGCAACGATCGGTGTGCCCGTTGCATTGGCGATGTCCACCCCGGCGTGGTTGGACGATGCCCAGCTCAGGTTACGGTAGCCGAACGTGGATGTGATCCGTCCGGAAGCAGGTCGTGTCCAAGTGCCGCCCGATACAGCCGGAGCCGGTGCGCTCGTGTAGCCCACAGAACTGCCGGAAGATGATGCGGCAGCCTTACGGTTCGACTCCGCCTGTTTCGATGCTGCAGCCGCTGCGGCCTGCTTGCGTGCTTCCGCTTCTTTGCGCTTGCGCTCTTCTTCAGCCTTGCGGGCGATTTCGGCCAGGCGTTCTTGCTCTGCAACAATCTGCTGGGTAAGCTCCGAACTCATTTCATGAGCCTCGGAATATTCGGCCTGCAGGCTGGACTGTTCTTTCTCCAGGCGCTGCTGCTCTGCTTCAAGCTGGCTGATGAGCCCGTCCAGTTCTTGCTTCTGGCGGTCGAGCTCTGCTTTTGCCGCTTCAAGCTTTTTCTTGTTTTCTTCCTGGCTGGCAAGCTTGTCCTCGACCTGTTTTTTCTGGTCTTCAAGCGTTGCTTTGTCCGCCTTTTGTTCAGCGATGATCTGACGATCCGCTTCCCTCAGCGTGTTGACCGCCGATACCCGGTCGATAAAGTCGGAGAAGCTGCTTGCCCCTAGAAGGACATCGATATAGCTCGTGGAGCCGCCGGTGACCTGCATGGCGCGGATCCGGTCACGAAGGAGTGCATCCCGGTCGGCAATTTTCTGTTCGAGCTCTTTGATGGAGGCACGGAGCGCTTCGATCTCGGCTTTGGTCACCTCGATCTCTTGCTCGAGCTGGGCGATTTCGTTTTGCTTCGTCTCAATCTTCCCGTGCAGGTCCTTGATCTGGGCAAGAAGCTTGTCCATCTTCTCGGAGTTTGCCTTGATGTTGGAGGCTTTCTCCTGGATACCCCTGTTCAGCTCGTTTTTCTTTTGTTCGATTTGTTGTTGCTGATTCTGAAGATCATTGAGCTTGCTGGCCGACACGCCGGTCGTGCCGAGCCCAAAGCTCAGTGCCATCGTGGCGGCCACGGTGGCAATCAGTGGCTTCGACTGCTTCAACTTTTCATTTCCCCTTTCAGGACACTGCGTTTCTATCTGTCTGATCTTGCTGTCATTTGTGTTTTATACTTTCAGGAACTTGCGTACCGACATGAAGCTTCCCCAAATACCGATAAAGATGCCCATGAAGAACAGGAGGCCGCTCACGATATAAAGGAACGGAACAGGAGGCAGGATTTGGATCATCTCGCCACGGAGCCTCGGCTCAGCATAGTCATAGAATTCGATATAACCGAAGACGACGGCCAGGATAGGAATAATGGATCCGAGGATGCCCATCCAGATTCCCTCGAGAACGAACGGAATCCTTACGAAGCTGTTCGACGCGCCGACCAGCTTCATGATGCCGATTTCGTTCTTTCTTGCCACGATCGTGATGCGGATCGTGTTTGAGATGAGGAACATTGCCGTGAACAGCAGGGCAAGAATGAGGACCAGCCCGGCGGTCCGGCCGAAGTTCAGGAAGTCAAACAGTTTTTCGACTTTCCCTTCCCCGTAGACCACCTCATAGGTATTCGGGTACTCATCGATGGTCTGTGCGACTTTGGCGGTCTGCTGCGGGTTCGCCGCCTTGACATAGAAGGCCTCTCGGAGCGGGTTGCTCTGTTCATAAAGCTTCAGGTCATCCCCGAAATCACTGATCATCTGCTCCAGCTCTTGGTCACGGGTCGAATAAATGACTTCCGCAACCCCCGGCGTTTCCCTGATCTGGTCTTCGAGTGCCGTTGTCGAAGCCTCATCAGCAGCAAGTTCAACGTATACTTTCATTTCCACATCATGTTCAAGATCATCGGCGACCTTGTTCAGGTTCAGCATGATGGCCACGAACACGCCGACAAGAAGGAGCGTGACCGTGACCGCGCTGACGGAGGCAAAGGTCATCCAGCCATTTCGGCCGAGGGTCTTGAAACTTTCACGGAAGTGGCGGCGGATGGTTCTAAATTTCATAGCCGTAAACCCCTTCCGCTTCGTCACGGACGATCAGTCCGCCCTCAATGGCGATAACCCGGTGCCTGATCCGGTTGACGATATCTTTGTTGTGGGTCGCCATGACAATGGTCGTGCCCAATTGTTCGTTGATGTCCTTAAATACATTCATGATGCCCCAGGATGTTTCCGGGTCCAGGTTACCGGTCGGTTCATCAGCGATGACGACCTTAGGCTGATTGACGATCGACCGCGCGATGGATACCCGTTGCTGTTCGCCTCCGGAAAGTTCAGTCGGAAGCATCCGTGACTTTGATTTTAAGCCGACCAGATCAAGCACTTCGGTTACCCGGTCGCGGATCGAATCTGCGGGTGCTTCAATGACTTCCATTGCGAAAGCGACATTTTCATAGACTGTCAGCTTCGGCAGCAGTTTAAAGTCCTGGAAGACAACACCGATTTTTCTCCGGACGAACGGGACCTCCCTGTTTTTCAGTGTGACCAGGTTGGTCCCGTCGACATATATTTCTCCAGATGTCGGTTTTTCCTCACGGTACATCATTTTGATGAAAGTCGATTTACCCGCGCCGCTTGGTCCGACGACATAAACGAACTCTCCCGGCGCTATTTTGACATTCAGTCCGTTCGCTGCTACGACACCATTTGCATATTTCTTATAAACGTCTTTCATGTTAATCATTAAAAAATCACCTTACGCCCTATATCGGGGCTAAAATTTTCCGGCACGCTCATTATAACACTATAAAACTCGTATTTTATTACAAGTATATTTCATTTTGACTACAGAAAACGTTGGTATATCTGGATTCTTGTCGCTTGACAATGAAGGGTGGAGTGAAAAGTCCTGTAATTATCGGAGGATTAAGAGGATTCAGGAGGAGCTATAATAATCAGATTTATAACAAAAAAAAGACCGTCTCCCGGAATTGGGACCGGGAAAACGGCTGGATATTATTTCTTTTCAGAAAGCCATTGGGCGACTGCATCCAATTCTTCGCCTTCAACAAGTCCGCCAGGCATGGCGCCTTTACCATTTTCGATGATGTCACGGATCTCATCTTCGGACATGCGGGATCCGACATCATTCAGTGCAGGGAAGTTCCCCTGACCTTCAAGGTTTTCACCGTGGCAGGAAATACATTTTTGTTGGACAACCTTTTCAGCATCTACGCCGGATGCGCTTTCGCCTGCAGATTCTTCCGTCGCTGCGTCGTCATTGCCGGTATCGGCAGCGTCATCTGCCGTGTCATCCCCGCCGCCGCATGCGCCAAGAATGAGTGCGGAGCCGAACAGCATCGCCAAGAGTTTCTTTTTCATTCTCTGATCCCTCCAGTTTCGACATGTGTTCCCCATTAGTATACCAAACCGTCCTGATTTCAAACATGAAACGCCGGATCTGCAGTGGTTTTCGTGACGAAGGTATGAAGTCCGGAGGAAATAATTGTGTTTTTATAGATCGATTGGGCATAAGAATGACTTCCTTTTAGGCAGGTGTATGCTCCCTTTTACGAAAAAAATAAAAACAGTCGGAACCGGCACGTAAGCTGTGTCGGTTCCGACTAATTTATTCTTAGGAGATGCGGGAGCGCAGGTAAGCATTGATGAACAGGTCGATGTCACCGTCCATCACATTCTGGACGTTGCCAGTTTCCGTATCTGTGCGGTGGTCTTTGACCATCGAGTATGGGTGGAACACATAGGAACGGATCTGGCTTCCCCAGCCGATTTCCTTTTGTTCGCCACGGATTTCAAGCAATTCTTTTTCCTGTTCCTCGATTTTCAGCTGATAGAGTTTTGCCTTCAGAAGTTTCATCGCCTGATCGCGGTTTTTGATCTGGGAACGTTCGGACTGGCATGTGACGACCGTATTCGTCGGCAAGTGCGTGATCCGGACGGCGGAGTCCGTCGTATTGACGTGCTGTCCGCCCGCTCCACTCGAGCGGTACGTGTCGATTTTCAGGTCTTCCGTACGGATATCCAGCTCGATTTCGTTGTCGAACTCCGGCATGACCTCGCACGAAACAAATGAAGTATGGCGGCGGCCGGACGAATCGAACGGAGAAATCCGGACAAGCCGGTGTACGCCCTTTTCAGCTTTCAGGTAGCCATAGGCATTGTGTCCCTTGATGCTGATCGTGACCGACTTGACGCCCGCCTCATCACCGGCCAGGTAATCTAGGGTCTCCACCTTGAAGCCGCGCTTTTCTCCCCAGCGGGTATACATGCGGAGCAGCATCGAAGCCCAATCCTGGGATTCCGTGCCGCCCGCGCCCGAGTGCAACTCGAGAATGGCATTGTTTTTGTCGTGTTCCTCGCTTAGCAGCATGCCAAGCTCGAACGCCTCAAGGTCGCTGCTGAACGACTTGAGCTCATCCGAAAGTTCGGCATGCAGATCCGGATCGTCTTCTTCCCGGAGCAGTTCCAGAGTCATTTCGAGATTTTCCTGGTTTTCCTCGAGACGCCGGTATTCGTTCACGACATCCTTCAGGCCATTTGCCTCGGAGATGACTTTCTGGGCTTCATCCTGGTCATCCCAGAAACCCGGTTCGAGCATCCGCTCGTCGAGTTCCTGGATCCTTGCCTCTTTGTTTTCTAAGTCAAAGAGACCCCCTGAAGCCCGCCAGTTTCCCGGCTGTAGTGTCTAGCTGATTTCTTGCGTCTGCAAGTTCCATCATATTAGTTTCCTCCTGTAATTCGGACTGTGTTCAGTTCATGCGGGCACGCGGCACAACGCCCGGGCATCACTCGGTGGTGCCGTGGCAGTTCTTGAATTTCTTTCCGCTGCCGCAAGGGCACGGGTCGTTGCGGCCGACGATCACTTTTCTGCGTATCGGCTTCTTTTTCACTTCGCCGCCGCCCTCTTTCGGGTTGACGGCCTCGCCTTTGGCGACTTCCTCCCGCTGGAGATTCTGGCGGATTTCCGCCTTCATCGCATACTTGGCGACGTCGTCACGGACGGCATCGACCATTTCTTCGAACATCCTGAAGCCTTCGCTCTGGTATTCGCGAAGGGGGTCGTTTTGTCCGTAAGCCCGCAAGTGGATCCCCTGGCGCAGCTGATCCATCGCATCGATGTGGTCGATCCACTTGGAATCGATTGAGCGGAGCAGGACGACTTTCTCGAATTCCCGCATCCGTTCCGGTGTCATTTCTTCTTCTTTTTCGTCATAGCGTTTTTGGACCTCGTCTTTGATCATGTCCATGATCTCGGACTGTGATTTGCCTTCCATGGCGGAAACGGTCAAAGTGCCTTCAGGAAGAAGATTTGCAGCCAGGAAGTCTTCCAGGGCTTTCAGGTTCCAGTTTTCGCTGTTTTCTTCAGCAGTATACGCCGGGACCACACGCTCGATGACGTCTTGGATCATCGATTCGACAAGTCCCCTCATATTGTCGGTTTCAAGGACATCATTCCGCTCTTTGTAGATGATCTCACGCTGCTGGCGCAGGACATCGTCATACTGGAGCAGGCGCTTACGCGCATCGAAGTTGTTGCCCTCTACCCGTTTTTGGGCAGATTCAACCGCACGTGAGACCATCTTCGACTGGATCGGCTGGTTGTCGTCCATGCCGAGTCGGGACATCATGTTTTTCATGTTGTCGGAGCCGAAGCGTCGCATCAGGTCATCTTCCAGTGACAGATAGAACTGGGTGATGCCCGGATCTCCCTGACGGCCGGAACGACCGCGGAGCTGATTATCGATCCGGCGTGATTCGTGCCGCTCCGTACCGATGACTGCAAGGCCTCCGGCATCACGGACGCCTTCGCCGAGCTTGATGTCGGTTCCCCGGCCGGCCATGTTTGTCGCGATCGTGACCGCGCCGCGCTTGCCGGCTTCCGTGATGATTTCGGCTTCCCGTTCGTGGTTTTTCGCGTTCAGCACGTTGTGGGGAATCCCGTATTTGCGAAGATAAGCGGATATGATTTCCGACGTCTCGATCGCAACTGTGCCGACCAGGACGGGCTGGCCCTTTTCGTGCCGTTCCTTGATCTCTTCCGCAACTGCCTTGTACTTTCCTTCGGTTGTCGCATAGATCAGGTCGGGACGGTCGTCCCGGAGGATTGGCTTGTTTGTCGGGATGACAATGACGTTCATGTTATAGATGTTGCGGAATTCCTCTTCCTCCGTCTTGGCCGTACCGGTCATCCCGGACAGCTTATCGTACATCCGGAAGAAGTTCTGGAACGTGATCGTCGCCATCGTCATCGATTCGTTCTGGATTTCAAGGGCTTCCTTCGCTTCGATCGCCTGATGCAGGCCATCGCTGTAGCGGCGGCCTTTCATGAGACGCCCGGTGAACGAGTCTACAATGACGACCTTGCCTTCCTCTACGACATAATCGACATCCTTGTGCATGCTCGCATGCGCCTTAAGCGACTGGTTGATCGCATGGTTCAGGCGCACGTGTGTCAGGTCGAAAAGGTTGTCGATCTGGAAGGCTTTTTCCGCCTTCTCAATTCCGGATTCTGTAAGCGAGACGCCTTTGGTCTGCTCATCATACGAATAGTCTTCTTCCTTTTTGAGCGTGCGGACAAATGCGTTGGTCTGGATATAGAGCATCGCGTTTTTCTCGGCCTGGCCGGAGATGATCAGCGGTGTCCTTGCCTCATCGATCAGAATGGAGTCGACTTCATCGATAACCGCATAATGGAGCGGCCGCTGTACACGCTCTTCCTTGTAGAGCACCATGTTGTCGCGCAGGTAATCGAAGCCAAGCTCGTTATTCGTGCTGTACGTAATATCCGCCTGATAAGCCTCACGCTTCTCATCCTTGTCCATGCTGTTCAGGTTCAGGCCGACAGAAAGTCCGAGAAACTCGTAGATCTGTCCCATTTCGGCTGCGTCACGGCTGGCGAGGTATTCGTTCACCGTGACGACGTGCGCGCCCTTGCCTTCCAGCGCGTTCAGGTAAATGGCCATGGTCGAGGTGAGGGTCTTCCCTTCACCGGTCTTCATTTCTGCAATGTTTCCGTCATGCAGTGCCGCAGCCCCCATGATCTGGACGCGGAACGGGAACATGCCGGTGACACGCCGAGCCGCTTCCCGGACAACGGCGAACGCCTCCGGCTGGATCTTATCAAGCGACTCGCCGGATGCGATCCGGCTTCGGAATTCTTCTGTTTTCGCCTGAAGTTCGGCATCAGAGAGCCCTTCCATTTCAGATGCACGGGCTTCAACAGTATCAGCAATCTTTTCCAGCTTTTTGACATCCCGCTTATTAGGGTCGAACATCTTATTTAAAACGCCTAGCATGTCGTCACTTCCTAACTAGTCTCAAAGTTCATTTTACCACCCGCCATGCACGCCTTGCAAACATACGGAAATTGGTCGGCAGCTGAAAGAAAGCAGTTTTCTGCAGATTTAGCGGTGGCTTGCGGCCGGGCGGGAGCTTCCCGGCCTTGGACATCAACAAATAAGGCCCGCCTCCCAGGGCGGGCCTTGCAGGTTGCGGCAGTTACTCGACCTCGGTTTCGATGAGGCCGTATTTTCCGTCTTTCCGCTTATATACGATGTTTGTGCCGTCCGAATCGGCATCTGTGAAGATGTAGAACGAGTGTCCCAGCATATTCATCTGGAGTATGGCCTCTTCCTGGTCCATCGGCTTCAGGTTGAACTGCTTGGTGCGGACAACCTCGAATTCATTTTCGTTATCCTCCTGTGCGGCGGCCGTCTCGTTTTCTTCCGCCACCGCCGCAAAGTAAGATGCCACGCCTTCCCGCTCGCGGAACTTGCGGTTTACCCTTGTTTTATATTTCCGGATCTGCCGCTCCAGCTTATCGGAGATCAGATCGATTGCCGCATACAGATCGGAGTTCCGCTCTTCCGCCCGGAGGGTCAGGTTCTTCATCGGGATCGTCACTTCGACCTTTGTCTGACGGTCATTGTACACCTTCATGTTCACATGGGCCGTCGCGTTCACCTCATCCGTAAAATAGCGCTCGAGTTTCTGGATTTTCTTCTCCGTATACTCACGGATGGCAGGTGTGACCTCGATGTTCTCCCCGCGGATATTGAAATTCAACATATGAACTCCTCCTTTGTCAGGCTATATATGTTCTATTCTTCATCTTCCCTCGATATCCCTTTAAAAAACCACGCCGGATGTGTCGAATGGATGTCGGTCAGGCGCGTATCAGTGTCAGGGCGGCGACTGAGCGGGCTCCGGATTTTTTCAGGAGAAGGGCTGCATGATGGAGTGTCGTGCCCGTCGTGTACAGATCATCGACAAGCACATAATCGACAGGGCTGACTTTGGCGCCATCCGACAAGCGGAATAAAGGATCCGACGCCATCCGCTCTTTTCTGCCCATTCCGCCCAAGTTCTTTACCGTCGTTTTTTCAAGCAATTGGACGTATCGGATACCAGCCTGCACGAGCAGTTCCTCCACTTGGGGAAATGTGCGTTCCCTAAGACGTTCAGGATGCATGGGGATCGGCACCGCGGTCCGCCCGTTCAGGATGTCCGCCCTCCGGATAGCATCCGAAAAAACGGAAGCAAGAGCTGCATCTTTCAGGAATTTGTATTGGCGGAGATAAGCTTTCATCGCTTCGTTATAGGCATAAAGTGAAACGGCAGCATCCAGTGCCCCCTCGTAAGGCGTACCGTTCCAGTCACCAGCCGGCGGACTGCCTGAAGCCGGAACAAACGCAGTTTCGCACCGTTCGCAGAGGCCACTCCTGCGTTGTCCGATGAACAGCGCCGCCCAAGTCGGAGGGCGGGAAACCGGTCCGTCACAAAGCAGGCATTCCAGTTGCCTTTCCCCCTTCCCTGTTCAGTTTTCGGATTTCACGGACTGCCGCATCCATCTCGGGTGTGATGCCGTGATGGAAAAGGACGACATCACCGTCCGGATGATCCGGAGACCTGCCGGCCCTGCCGCTGATCTGAATAATGGCGGAGCGGTCGAACACCGGGCCTTCCGCGCCGACGATCGCGACCTGAAGATTCGGGATCGTTATCCCACGCTCCAGAATCGTCGTCGTCAGCAGACCAGGTATACGCATTTCACGAAGCGCCATGACCAGCTCCCGCCTGTCGGCATGCGAGGCGTGCACGGCACCGATCCTTCCGTCAAGTTCCGAAAAAAGCGGCAGACACTGTTCCATGAGCAGGACAGAAGGGAAGAAAATAAGAAATGGCTCTTCCCGCCTTAATCGTTCTTCCGTCCATGCTTTCAGCCGGACAGGAAGATTTCCCGCCGCCATCCGCTTGCGGTAGCCAAAAAGCGGCACCGTCCGGGGCACCGGCAGCGGATGGCCGTGGAATCTTACCGGGATGACTGACTTCCTGCCCGCCCTTCCGATCTCCGACAGGATGGCCGGTGAAGGTGTCGCAGTGACGACCGCCTGCACCCCGCCGGGTTTAAGTGCCTTCCGCACTGCCAGCCGGAGAGTCCGGTCATACGTGTACGGAAAGGCGTCTGCCTCATCGACGATCACAGCGTCGAACGCCTCCCTGAACCTGTATAGCTGGTGCGTCGTCGCAATGACAAGGCCTGCTATCCCCTCTCCATGTCCCGAACCGCCGTACAGACCATGGATGACCGTACCGCCGATCGCTTTCTTGAATCTCGGCAAAAGCTCCAGGACCACATCGGTCCTTGGTGTCGCAATGCATACCCGTTTGCCTTCAGCCAAAATACGATGGACCGGGCCGAAAAGGATTTCCGTCTTGCCCGCTCCGCAGACTGCATGGAGCAGGTGTGGCCTGCCTGCAAGCAGGCTTTCCTCCAGCTCGCCCGACGCCCGTTGCTGAAGGGGAGTGAGCCGGCCTTCCCATACCAGCTCGGCCTTCCCTTGCGGCGGCCGATCCTGCCCGCGCCAATAGCACAGTTTATCGCAGGAAGCGACACGCCCCATGCTCAGGCAGTGTCGGCAATACCGGCAATTCCGCCCGCACCTGCGGCAATTAAATACATGGAAATCACGGGTGTCCTCTGTCAGACAGCGGTTGCATCGCCAGGCGGTCCCTCCATGCCACCTCTTCACCGTTTCCATACCCTGGATGGTGCCGATCAGCTCCTCTTTGATCAGGTCACCGACAACTTTTTGATCGGCCGGCAGCAGATCCCTGAGCCATAGCCGTCCCTGCAGGAATTCCTGCAATTCATGCCGATTGCTGATTGCAACCCCTCTCCTTTATAGAATTTTCTGAACTATATATTTATAAAAAATGACCGTCTGAAACGGTCATTTTTTTACCCAACCGAGCCCCATTGATCCTTCCCCAAGATGGGTGCCGATCACCGGACCGAAATAGCTGATGACAAATTCAACTTCAGGGAATTTCCTGCTCAGCTCTTCACGCCAGGCTTCTGCGTCTTCCGGACGATTGGCGTGGATGATCGAAGCTTCAAGCGGGCCGTCCCCCGCATCTTGCGCAAGCAGTTCTGCAATGCGGTTTAACGCTTTCTTTCTGGTACGCACCTTCTCAAACGGCACGATCACCCTTTCCTTGAAGTGCAGCAGAGGTTTTACCTGCAAGAGGCCGCCGATCAGGGCCTGCGCTCCGGAAAGCCTGCCTCCTCGCTGCAAGTGTGCGAGATCATCCGCCATAAAGTAGGCACGCAATGTTTTTTTCATGTCGGCCAGCTCTGCCATGATCTCTTCCGGAGAGGCGCCGTCCTGAGCCATCTTTGCCGCCCTCAGCACATAGAACCCTTGAGGCATGCAGGCGATTTCTGAATCGAACACATGGACATCCAGGCCCTCCACGAGTTCACCGGCCTGTCCCGCAGAATTGTACGTACCGCTGATGCCGCTTGAAAGGGTCACGACGACCGCCGATTCATATCCTTGTTCTCTGAGCTTCTCAAAACAGTCTGCAAACTTGCCGATCGGAGGCTGGGAGGTTTTAGGAAGTTCACCTTCCCTTACGAGATCGTAGAATTGATCCGCTTTGAGGTCGACTTCTTCCTCATAGGTTATCCCCTCAATAGTGACGCTGAGCGGGATCATCCGGATGCCGAGCCGGTCCCTTTCCGGTCCTGGCAGATAAGCGGTGCTGTCGGTCACAATGGCCGTTTTCATTCTATCTACCTCCGTTGTCCCCATTCTACTAAATCTGACAGGAAAACGGAATCAAAAATAAAACCCGGGCGGAACCGCCCGGGGTGCATAGGAAGTCAGGCACCCGGCATATTGCCGACGTAATAGACTTCCTTTACTTTCCATTCGCCATCCTGCTTCGTGAAAACAGTGACCTGGCGACCTTTTTCAGTTACTTCATCGCTTGTCTCTTTCCCAACAATTGTCGTTTCCAGATTCGCAAACAGCTGGGCCTCATCCTCTTCGTAGGAAACGACGGTCATGTCAGACGGATTGCGCTCGACTTTGTCGAATTGCCCTGCCATCTGCTCAAGTGCCACGCGCTCCTGTTCAGGATCGTACGCTCCTTCGCCTGTTGCGAGAATGTCCAGATAGCCATCGATGTCGCCGGTGTTGAATGTTTCGATGTAACGATCAAACGATTCCAGGATCGCCGCTTTTTCGTCTTCGGGGACACCAGCCGCTTCTTCGATCGAGCCGTCATTTGCCATCTCGAAACCGATCGCACCGTCTTCGGTTCCATGACCGATGGCCGATTGCTGCCCGGAAGGCGCATTGCCTTCATCGGCGGAATTTGTATTTTCTCCTTCATCCCCGCCGCAGCCTGTTAAAATCAGGACCGCAGCCGCGGGAGCGAGGAGCCATTTCAGATTTTTCATGTCGATTCCCTCCTCGGATAGTTTGGCACAGGAACACATTCCGATGCAACGGATTGACTATCCGCTAACTTGACGAAGCGGTGAACAAAAAGGTTCGGCACGCGTTCCGCAGTCACGTCCCTTCCGTTATTTCCGGACACAAAAAAACCCGGACAAGTCCGGGCAGGCATCATCCGGCCGGGTCAGCGCACTTCGACCCAACCGTTCTTGATGGCGGTGACAACGGCCTGGGTACGGTCGTTGACATTCATCTTCTGGAGAATACTGGAAACGTGGTTTTTGACCGTCTTCTCGGAGATATACAGTGATTCGCCGATGGCGCGGTTGCTCTGCCCGTCCGTCAGAAGCTGGAGAACTTCACACTCCCGCTTCGTCAGCAGATGATACGGGCGGCGGATCTCTGCCTGGTGGAACGAACCGAGATGTTCTTTTGCGCTGAGGCGGCGGAACTCGGCCACCAGATTTTTCGTGACTTTAGGGTGGAGGTACGATCCCCCCGCCGCAACCACTTTAATGGCCTGGACGATGGCATCTGCATCCATTTCCTTCAGCATGTAGCCAAGCGCGCCAGTTTTCATCGCATGAGTCACGTAAGATTCGTCATCGTGAATCGAGAGAATGATAATTTTCGCTTCCGGATGAGCGGCCATCAGCTCGCCGGTCGCTTCAATCCCGCTTTTGCCCGGCATGTTGATGTCCATCAGGACGACATCCGGATGGTGCTGTTCATACAGTCCCATGACTTCTTCCCCGTCGGATCCTTCCGCCACTACATTGAATGTTTCTTCAAAGTCCAGGATTCGCTTTACGCCTTCGCGGAAGAGCTGGTGATCGTCGATGATAATAATGTTTGTCAACCTGATTTCCCCCCTGCGTCTTTATCTGTTGCGTGCTGATCATGCGGAAGGGTCAGGATCACTTCGGTCCCTTCCCCTTCCTCTGTCCTGATGTCAAACTCACCTTTCAGAAGCGCCACACGCTCGGTCATCCCCTGGAGACCAAATGAAGATTCCCCGGTCTTTGAAGGGTCAAACCCTTTGCCGTCGTCAGTGACGGTGGCCCGGATCCAGTTTTCACAGATCTCGATCCGGACATCGATCACCTTCGCACCACTGTGCTTGATGGCATTCGTGACGGCTTCTTGGACAAGGCGGAACACCGCCACTTCAGTGCTTTGCGGGATCCTCGCCATGATGCCTTTTGATTCGAATGTAAAACGGATGTCCGGATGGTAATCCTGCATCTTTTCCATATACTTGCTGAGTGCGGGCACAAGCCCGAAATCATCAAGCACCATCGGCCGGAGATCGTAGATGATCCGCCGGATTTCGGACAGTGTGCTCCGTGCGAGCTCCTTTGTAAAACTAAGCTGGCCCAGCCCGGCATCCATGCCCTTGTCATTAAAAACACGCTCGACGAGCCCCAATTGCATCACCAGGTTCGCCATCATCTGGGCAGGGCCGTCATGGATCTCACGGGAAAGACGCTTACGCTCTTCTTCTTGCGCCTCAAGCACTTTCATGCTGAAGTGCTTGCGCATCTTGGCCGATTCCAGTGCCGGCCCGACATCCTTCAGATCCGAAGTCAGGTACTTGGTCACGATATTGACGTGGCCTGCAAGATGGTCAGCCCGGTCCATTGAGTCCTGATATGTCCTGATGCGGTTCTCGAGATGAAGCTTCAGATCATTCAGCTGGCGGACCTTTGTACTGTTCAGCATGAACTCCAACTGAACTTCATGTGCGGAATCATAGGCTTCACGCACTTCGTCCTTCGTATAGTCGGCAAAATGGACAGAGACGTGCTGAAGTTTTTCCCGGGCCTCGATCGAAGCGGCAGAAAGCTTTTCCCCTTCGGTTATTGCCCGGGAAATCTCTTCATCGGTCCGTCTAAGATCCTCCCGCAGCTCTTCAAGCTGACGGCGGCTTTCTTCATTAATAATGAAAATATCGCTTTTGGACTGGTCCAAAGACCGGACCATCGAGCTGAAGATGGCATCAAGCGCATGTATATCTACTTTATCTACAGGCATTTCTTCTATCCCCTCATCATCCGGAACCGGTAATTTCCGGCATTTGAGTTTAGACTGTGTTTATTATAGCATTACAGCGATTGAAATATATTAAAATTACATTACAGCAAGGAGGCTGATGTAATGAGAGATGACTACCGCACAGTTAAGGGCACAGGCGAAAGCGAAATCGTTATCAAAAAGTCCCGTTTCATCGGCCATGCGGCACGTGCCGAAACCGAAGAAGAGGCAATGGCGTTCATTGCCAAAATCAAGCAGGCCCATCATTCGGCCACCCATAACTGCTCCGCCTACCTGATTGGCGAACACGACCAGATCCAGAAGGCCAATGACGACGGCGAGCCCAGCGGTACAGCCGGCGTCCCAATGCTGGAAGTGCTGAAAAAGCAGAATCTGAAAGATACTGTAGTGGTCGTGACCCGCTACTTTGGCGGCATCAAGCTTGGTGGAGGCGGACTGATCCGCGCCTACGGCAGTGCTGTCTCTGATGTGTTGGGCAATACCGGAATTGTCGAAAGGCGCCTGCACCACCTCATGAAAATGACAATTGACTACACGTGGCTCGGAAAAGTCGAAAACGAGCTGCATCTGTCGCCCTATCCGATCGACCGGCTGGATTATGCCGAAACCGTATCGGCTTTTGTCTACGTGCCGGCCGCAGAAGAAGACAAATTCCGCGAATGGACCGCCAATCTGACAAACGGCCAGGCGGATGTCGGATTGGAAAGAAAGGAATTCCTCGAGTTCGACGCATAAAGCGCTTTCCCGATTTACTCAGAGTTGTACAGGTAGTATAATATATGGGATTGGCGTCAGGCGGGAATGTCGGAACCATTCGTAAGCAAAAGCGTCTTGAATATCCGGACGCGGAATCCGCCCCGACCCTGTACGGAGGAGCGACAAAATGAAAAGATCTGAATATCGAAAAAAACAATCGGCCTCCAGGAAAAAGACAATATTCAAAGTTCTCGGAGTGATTGTCGTCGCTGCCCTGATCCTTGCCGGGACCTATGCAGTTTATTTGTACCGGCAGGCCCAAATTGCCGCTGACGGAGCATTCGAGTCCATTGACCGCGAAGGGTCGAAGCTCCGGGAAGAAAAAGTCGAGCCCTATGAGGACAATGTGTCCATCCTGTTTATCGGCGTAGACGACAGTGAAGTGCGGAATGAATCGCACAGCCGATCGGATGCCGTCATGCTCGCTACACTGAACAACGATGATAAGTCGGTTAAATTGGTCAGCATCCCGCGAGACTCGCTCGTGTATATTCCGGAAGTCGGATATCAGGACAAGATCACTCATGCCCATGCATTCGGCGGTCCGCAAGCAACGATCGATACCGTTGAAGAACTGCTGGACGTTCCGGTCGATTATTACGTCAAGATGAATTTCCATGCCTTCATCGATGTTGTGGATGCGCTGGGCGGCATCACCGTTGATGTTCCATATGAGAGGCTGGAAAAGGATGAAGACGACCAATACACCATCCAACTTGAACCAGGAGTCCAAAAACTCGACGGCCGCCATGCCCTCGCCCTCGCCCGGACACGCATGCTAGATAATGACGTGGAACGCGGAAAGCGCCAGCAGATGATTCTGGAAGCGATTATGGACAAGGCGAGTTCGGTCTCTACCGTCTCCAGGTACGGAGACGTCATCAAGGCAATCGGCGACAATATGGCGACTGACCTGGCATTTGATGACATGAAGGCATTAGCCGCCTACATGAAGGACGGAAAACCAGCTATCGAAGCGATCACGCTGCAGGGTTATGATGATATGACCACAGGCGCCTACTACTGGCGACTGGACGAGGAAAAATTGGAGGAGACATCCGGCCTTCTCCGCTCCCATCTTGGCCTTGAATCAGAAGGCCCGGATACGGACGGCGAGGACGGCTCCGAAGCCGGAGGGGCATCGACATGAAACGGAAAGATTATCGGAAAGAACGGCGCAAAGCCAGGAGAAGGCCGATCCTGAAAGGCCTGATCATCACCTCTCTCTGCGCAGTGCTTTGCGTGGCGGCTTATGCCGTACATCTGATGCAGAAAGCGGAAAGTGCAGCTGACGAAGCGTACGAATCAATCGGCCGTGATCAGTCGACCCTTCGGGAAGAACGGGTCGAGCCGCTTACTGACAACGTCTCGATTCTGTTTGTAGGGGTCGATGACAGTGAAGTGCGCGGCAAGGGGATGGACAGCAGCCTGTCCGACGCCCTGCTTGTTGCTACACTGAACAACGAAGACAAGTCGGTCAGTCTGCTGAGCATTCCCCGGGATTCCCTTGTCTACATCCCGGAAGTAGGCTACAAGGATAAAATCACCCACGCCCATGCCTACGGCGGTACAAAGGCGTCCATGGAATCGGTCGAGGAACTGCTGGATATCCCGATCGACTACTACGTGGAGATGAACTTCCACGCTTTCATCGATGTGGTTGACGCACTCGGCGGAATAGAAGTGGATGTCCCCTACGAGCGGCTCGAAAAAGACGAAAACGACCAGTACACCATCCAGCTGGAGCCCGGCCTCCAGGAGCTTGACGGACGGCACGCACTGGCCCTGGCGCGCACCCGGATGCTCGATAACGATATCGAGCGCGGCAAGCGCCAACAGATGATTCTCGAGGCTCTTGCAGACAAGGCGACCGACGTCAAGTCACTGACCAAGTATGGTGATGTTTTGGACGCCCTCGGCAAGAACATGAAGACGAACATGAAAATGAATGAAATGATGTCTCTTGCGGCTTACCTCAAGAACGGCATGCCGGAGATCGATCCGGTCCAACTCGCCGGCACAGACGATATGAGTACTGGCACCTACTACTGGATTCTGGATGAAGGCAGCCTGGCTGATGTCAAGGATAACCTCCAGGTCCACCTGGGCCTTAAAACCGGCTCCACACGCCTGACAGACGGCAGCGATAGCGACGATGAATACGCCACCGGCGGCCAGCCGGAATAAGACATACAAAAGCCCATCCTGAATTTTCGCGGATGGGCTTTTGTATGGAAATTGGACTGAGTTTCGTGTTGCCGCTCCCCTTCTGCAAAAGAAATCGACCACATGATTGATATCAACATTAAAGGAGCCATCTATTGCACCCATGAAGCTATTTAGACTGAACTTTTGAATCGCAGAAGTAGAGAGTTTTATATGGCAGTTGCTTGTAGTGAATGCACTGACCCCTGCGGGAAAAGCATGAGCCGAAGAACCCGAGGGATGCCGCGCAACGCTTCGCTTATGCACGCAGACACCAGTCTTCGTACTGGCGCCGGCTAAGGCCATGCCCGCGGAAAGCGAGTGCTGGAACGGAAAGTAACTGCCCCTTCATCATAAGGCCATTCCTTTAGTTGATTCTATGTATAAAAATCCGCATGCCATAAAGCATGCGGATTTCTTCATTTCTTCACTTTGACCAGCTTCAGAAGCGGGTAATAGTTTTGTCCGGCGAGGCCGATGACTTCGACGAACAGCTCGATGACCAGAAGCATAATTCCCAGGATCAGGAATGCGCCCCAGACCGTAGCCTGTGAGAACAAGATGGCTGCCAGGCCGAACAGCGCCGCAAACGAGTAGATGATCAGAACCGTCTGGCGGTGCGAGAAGCCTGCCCGCAACAAGCAGTGGTGCAGATGCGATTTGTCAGGAGCTGAAATCGGCTGCTTCATCCGGATCCTGCGGACGATCGCGAAGAATGTATCTGAGATCGGAACCCCGAGAATAATGATCGGGATGACGAGTGAGATAACCGTGACATTCTTGAATCCGGTCAGCGCGAGCACCGAAATCATGAAGCCCAGGAACAGCGAACCTGTGTCTCCCATGAAAATCTTCGCCGGGTGGAAGTTAAACACGAGGAATCCGGCACACGATGCTGCCAGGATCGCCGCAACTGCCACGACGAAAATATTGTCCATGAAGCCGGCCATGACGGCAAGCGTGATAAGAGCGATCGTCGATACCCCGGCAGCGAGACCGTCGAGGCCATCAATCAGGTTAATGGCGTTCGTGATTCCGATAATCCAAAGAATGGTCAAGGGAATGCTGAGGTAACCAAAGTCGATCGTCCCCCCGAACGGGAGATTAATGAAGTCGATGTCCAGTCCGCCGTAGAAGACGACGATGCCGGCAGCAAGGAGCTGGCCTGCCATTTTCGCCTTTGCGGTGATTTCCAGGAAGTCATCCAGCAGTCCGGTCAGCACGATGATGGTCGCGCCGATCATGATGGCTGCTGCATATTCGCTTTCAGGCCTCAGGAGGACATAGCCGAGGACGAAGGCCCCGTAAATCGCCAGACCGCCCATCCGTGGCATGATTTTTGCGTGTACTTTTCTATGATTTGGCTTGTCGGTCGCGCCGAGGCGGATCGCCAGCCGTTTTACCAGCGGTGTCAAAAGGATTGCAGCGACAAAGGCCGCAATCATTGTCAGCAGGATTGTCATATTGATCCTCCCAAAACGATGAATCCATCTATTTTGATCCTCAGTATTATAGCATGATTAATAGTTAAAAACACCATTTGCCGCAGAACAGAGCTTTTTTACTTATCCATTCCCTGAAAACCATAAGTCAAACGGTCCTGAATATGGGACGTTCAAGCTACAGGGAAGTTTCAGCTGAAGTAGTCTTTTGCCTGTCTTTTTGCTAAAATGAAGCAGTGTCCGCATAAGGACTTCATCTAAAGGAGCATCCATCATGTTATCTCTGTTTAAAAAGCCGGCTGCCACGACATCCAGGCAGCTAAAAAAATATAATAAAACCGTTAATCAAATCAACCAGCTCGAAGCCGTCTATGAAAAAATGTCCGATGACGAACTAAGGTCCATGACCAACCGCTTCCGCGAGCGCCTTGCCGATGGTGAAAAACTGGAATCGATCACACCGGAAGCATTCGCGGTTGTCAGGGAGGCATCAAAGCGCGTGCTCGGCATGCGCCATTTCGATGTCCAGATGATCGGCGGCCTCGTTATGGCTGAAGGCAATATCGCCGAGATGGCCACAGGTGAAGGTAAGACACTTGTCGCCTCCCTCCCTTCCTATGTCAGGGCACTCTCAGGAAAAGGCGTCCATGTCATTACCGTCAATGATTACCTTGCACGCCGCGACTTTGAACAGATCGGTCAGATTCATCAATTTCTGGGACTCGACACCGGACTCAATGTGCCGATGATGGACCCCGAGGCGAAAAAAGCCGCTTATCAGGCGGATATCACTTATGGTGTCGGAACGGAATTCGGTTTTGACTACCTGCGCGACAACCTTGTAGCCGAGCCGGATCAGAAAGTCCAGCGCCCCTACCATTTCGCGATCATTGATGAAGTGGACAGTGTCCTGATCGATGAAGCGAAAACCCCTCTTATCATTGCAGGCAAGATGGAGCCGGCAGCCGAGCTGCACCGAATTGCCGCACTTCTCATGAAGCGCTTTGAAATGGACATCGACTATGACTTCGATCCGGAAACAAAAGCCGTCACATTGACCGATGCCGGCATCACCAAGGTGGAAAAGGCATTCGGCATCGACAATCTGTACGAAATGGACCACCAGACGCTGTATCACTATGTGATTCAGGCAGTTCGCGCGCATGTCATCTTCAAGAAGGACGTTGACTACATCATAACCGAAGATGGGAAAATCGCGCTTGTCGACATGTTCACGGGGCGCATCATGGAAGGCCGTTCACTGTCAGACGGTCTCCACCAGGCGATCGAGGCGAAAGAAGGCGTCGAGATTACCGAAGAGAACAAGGCCCAGTCCCAGATCACCATCCAGAACTACTTCCGGATGTATCCGGGCCTTTGCGGGATGACCGGCACGGCGAAAACACAGGAAAAAGAGTTCCGCAGTGTTTACGGCATGGAAGTGATCCAGGTGCCGACCAACCGGCCAAAACAGCGGATCGACCAGCCCGATCGGGTCTACATGACCACCCACGACAAATATGAGGCAGTCGCGCTCGAGGTCAAAGAGCGCCATGCTACAGGCCAGCCGATTCTTGTCGGGACGACATCCATCCTTCAGTCCGAGGCGGTCGCGGAATACCTCGACAAACACAATCTCCCCTATCATTTGCTTAACGCTAAATCCGTAGAGCAGGAGATCCAGCTGATTGCCGATGCCGGCCAGTACGGTACCATTACAGTAGCGACGAATATGGCTGGACGCGGCACGGACATCCAACTTGGCGAAGGATCTGCTGAAGCCGGAGGGCTTTATGTGATCGGTACGGAAAAACATGAAAGCCGTCGGATCGACAACCAGCTCCGGGGCCGATCCGGCCGCCAGGGAGATCCGGGAGAAAGCCGCTTCTTCATTTCTCTGGAGGACGATATGTACCGCCGATTTGCAAAAGATGACACAGAAAAGTTCAAGAAAAACATCAAGACCGATGATGTCGGACTCATTTTGAACAATAGTGTCCATGAATTGACCGAGCGGACGCAACGCATCGTTGAAGGGGCTCACTTCTCGCAACGCGAGTACAACCTGAAACTGGACGATGTGATCAACGATCAGCGAAAAGTTGTTTTCGGTTTCCGTAACCAGGCGCTGGACGGAAACAGATTGCCGGAACTTCTTGACAAGCTTATTGACGACACCATTGACTTTGAAATTGAAGAACATGCGCCGCAGCAGGGAGCTTCGGGCGATTGGAACCTTAAACAATTGGAGACCGTACTCGCCTCCCTCCTCCCTGACTCCCCTGCCATCGATCCTGAGACTTCCAGGCAGAAAGAGCTTCACTCGTCGCTGGAGGGTCCGGTCACGGATGCGAAAGAACAGCTGAATGAATTGTTGCAGGACGAGCAGTACTCAACAGCCGCCAAGCGGCTGATCCTCTCCCGTGTCGACACGATGTGGGTCCGGCACCTTGAAGCCATGACCCGCATGAAAGAAGGCATCGGCCTCCGACGCTACCAGCAGGAGGACCCGATGCGGATTTACCAGCGTGAAGGGCTTCACCTTTTCGCAAAACACTTCCAGGAAATGCGCCGGATCATCATCCGTGACATGAAACGGCTGCTGGAACAACAACAGGAGGCGATCAGATGAATCTCTTTTCACGATTCAAACGAACTGAAAGAAAAGGTGCGGACAGTTCTGTCTCATCCGAAGAATTGACGGATATCCAACCTTCCGGTGATGCAGGCGAACTTGTCGATACTGCACTCAGCCTGCACCCGGAATGGAACGTTCCGCAGGAACAGGAATATGTCCTGCGGTTCCTGGCCAATGACCTCGATCCGCTTAAGCCTAACCAACTGTCCCTTGCCGGAATCGATATTGATGTTGATGAGCGGAGCGGCGACTGGCTCGTCAAGGCATTTTTCCGCTCCTCGGTCAGCAAGCCGGTCCAGATGGGCCCGGTGGAATTGCTTCTTGTCACCGAAGACGGCAAGCTTGCGGCATCCAAGGAATTTGATATGCGTGAGCTCGGTGAAATCGGGCCGGCAAGCGCTCGGCCTTGGGTGTTCGTCTTCAGCAGGAATGAGCAGTTCCTGAAAGAAGCGCCGGAATCGGCCTGGACCCTGAACTTTAACGTTCAGTCGCTCATGCCTCACCGCCTCGCCCTTAAGCCGGAATGGGAGCAGAGTCTCAACGACACCCAAAAAGAAGCCCTTCAACAAGTAGTCGATTCCCTGCCGAAGCTGAAACCGCAGGAATTGAACATGACAGGTTTCCAGGCGCTCATCCAGGATGACGGCAAAATGGCTGTGGCTCTATTGATACGGAATGGTTACTCACGCCGCATCAACCTGGAACAGCTGCCCCTGGAAGTGATCGACGGTGCCGGTGATCTTGTCGCCAAAGGGACATTCCAGCTGCCGCCGCTTGAAGTCGATGCCAATACGACCACGCCATGGACGTTCATCTTCCCCGCGGATTCCGTAAAAAAACCGGATGCCGACCTGTCTCGCTGGACAGCACGCGTTCCAAGATAATCAGATTTTCCCGGCCGGGCAACCGGCCGTTTTTTGTTCTTCTGGCCTGCTTGTTTACGATTGCCGAGATGCGGGAATTCTATAAAAGACCATTAAAATCAAAGAGGAGGCATTCCGGATGGGACAGGACAACAACGAGTTTGTCAACAAAGCGAAAGAATCCCTGGAAGAACTGGCCGGCAAGACAAAGGAGATTTTTGGTGATGTGAAAGATCGCCGGGAAGCTAAAATGGAAGATCAATCACAGAACGATCATGACAGTGCTGACTGGAACAACCAGGAACGGAAACACGCAGCTGGTGAATTCGAATATCAGTCACGTAACCAGTATCAGAACGGCGCACAGCTTGATGCCGTGCCTGATATCGGACGGGAGTCTGCCAGTGACCGGAAAGACACTGCAGAGTGGGCTTCACGCTACTCAGAACAGCAGCCGGTCAACCACTTTACTGAGCTGGGAGCCGTGGGGGGAGAACCGGCAGTCGAAGATGTCACTGAAGGCAACCGCGCAGACTACGGCACAGAGGCCGTCTACGGCGACCCGACCGGACGCTACGATGGCAGTGAAGTGAATATGCTGAGTGATGAAGAACGCCAGGCCCGCTATGATGAACAGGAACCGCTCGACGATTTCCTGGATGACATTGATAATCCCGGACAGACAAGGCTCTAATATAGAAAAAGATCCCGCAAGCAGGCTCAGCCCTGCATTGCGGGATCTTTATGATTATGGTTGGATACCGTCCAGATCTGTGACGATGGTCACGTCACGGTGGCCGAGCAACGCAGTAATCGGATACTCGGTTGTCTCTTTCCCTTTAGTAAGCTGTTCAAGGGCAAATCTCTTTTTTTCACCAAATGCGATCAGAATGATTTTCTTCGCGGAAAGGATTGAAGAGATCCCCATCGTCAGTGCCGTTCCCGGGATAGCGGATCGGTCTTCGAAATACTGGCTGTTAACGCCGAGCGTCGATTCGGCCAATTTTGTCACGTGGGTGATGGAAGTGAATGGCGTACCCGGTTCATTAAAAGCGATATGGCCGTTTTCCCCAACTCCAAGGAACTGCACGTCGATGCCTGCATCCCGTAGCTTAGCCTCGTATTGCTTACACTCTTCTTCAAGGTTGTCCGAAGTTCCGTCTGGGATGTTCGTTTCTTTGAACGGCTTCTTGCTGAACAGGTGATGGTCCATAAACCATGCATAGCTGTTGGGGTTATCCGCATGGAGTCCGACATATTCGTCCAGATTAAACGAAGTCACTTCGGAAAAGTCCAGCTCCGATGATGCCCATGCCGCATAGATTGGTTCCATTGTGCTCCCCGTCGCCAGTCCGAGCACTTTCAGTCCGCCTGCCAGTTCTTCCCGAATTCGCTCTAGAACAACGGATGCCGCTTCCTGTTTGTCTGCCACTTTAATGTACCGGATATTGTCTGCCATATATTCACGCCCTTTGATAATAGTTGATCAAATGATTATCTTCATTGTTCAATCGCAGTGTTCGCAGCGCGCTCGACCGCCTCAGTGACAGCTACGTGCACATTCGGGTCAAGCGGATGTGGGACAAGATCGCCCTCGCGTGTACTGTCCACGATAGCCTGTGCTGCCGCAATCAGCATCGGATAGCTGATCTCCTTCGCTTTTGCGTTTAGCGCACCCCGGAAAATACCCGGGAAGCCAAGCACATTATTGACAAGACGGCCATCCGCAGCGAATGCCGCCCCTGCCTCAAGCGCTTCATCAGGCTTGATTTCGGGGTGAGGATTGGACAGTGCAAGAATGATCTGTCCTTTCCTGACCTGTTCTTTCTTGATGAGACCCTGGACACCAGTCGTCGCGACTACGATATCGCTTTTCTCCATGATTTCGTCTACAGAGGCAACGACTGTCCCGCCGCTTTTTTCAAGACGGGCTTTCGCGTCTTCATTCAAGTCGCTGCCATACATTTCTTCCACGCCGTAGGCCATGAGCATCCGGCAGATGGCAAGTCCCGCAGCACCAAGGCCGATCTGGCCGACTTTTGCCTTTGCGAGATCCACTCCGGCAGTGCGGCATGCGGACAGGATGGCTGCAAGCGTGACGACGGCCGTGCCATGCTGATCGTCATGCATGACCGGAATGTCGAGCTCAGCCTTCAGCCGGTCCTCGATCTCAAAGCAATGCGGGGAACCGATGTCTTCCAAAAGGATACCGCCGTAACCTTTGTGGATATGCTTGATCGTCTCGACCACTTCATCCGGGTCGCTTGTGTCCAGCAGAATCGGTATCCCGCTGATGCCGACAAACTGGTCAAACAGGACGGCTTTCCCTTCCATGACCGGCATTCCGGCAACAGGCCCGATATTGCCCAGGCCAAGGATTGCTGTGCCATCCGTCACAATGGCGATGCTGTTGCCGATGCTTGTGAAGTAGTTGGCCTGTTCTGGATCTTTCTCGATTGCTTTGCAGACGTTGGCTACTCCCGGTGTATAGACACGGCGCAAATCGCCCAGGGAACGGATTTCCCTGCGGCTGCCCATATGAATCTTTCCGCCTTCATGCGCTTTCAACACATCGTCCGAGACGGCATGGACCGTTATCCCCTCGCCTAGCTCGCGGATTTTTTCCACGACACGATCAATATGTGCTTCATCCTCAAACTGGACAGAAATGTCCCGGATGGTTGAATTGGTTCCGATTTTCAAAGTTTCAATATCGCCGAGATCGGCCTGTTCAGAACCGATGACCGATACGACTTTTGCAAAATTCCCCGGTACTTGCGGGATTTCGATGATGAGATTTCTTATGATGCTATATTCCATTGTTGTTTTCCCTCCTGCGGTCGACAGTGCCTACTCATTTTACTATTGTGTCTCCGCAACGTAAACCCGAAACCATTACAGGCAGCTCATTGGCACTACCTGCCTTTCAGTTCCGCAGCAACCGATTCTTTAATATATGTATCTGATCAGCTTAATTTATGCAAAAAAGCCGGCTGCCGGATCAGGCAGCCGCCTTCCTTTTCTTTAGAGGAATCGCTCTCTGTGCCGATCATCAATCCGGTCACGTGTGATATTTGACTCGTAGTTGTCGATGACAGGCTCCACTTCCTCGCCAAACGGTGCAGGTCCAAGGTTAGGATCTGCTCCCGGCGAAGGCACTCCCCCGTCATAGAAATTCTCATCCAATAATTCGGCGGGCATCCTTCCATCAGCCGCAGCATTGCTGCCGCTCCTGTTCAGGTGTTCTTCCTTGAATTCCCTTGCGTCCGGTCCAATGCTGACAGATCCTTCATCCGGTTCACGGTCTGCCCCTCTGGCGTTCACAGTGCCGTCTTCAATCCCGACAACCTCGCTGTCTCCGTTATCTGAATCCCTGAACGTGTCATAAACATCGCGGTCGCCGCCGGTCACAGCAATGCTTTCCTCCGTCTGTGCATCTCCGATCTGCCCATCTTGTTCAAGCCTGCCATCCCTAATGGCTTCCTCACGGTCTTCCGCGTTATAGAAACCGCGTTGCTCGGACGGATGGAGATTATCTTCCAGCAGCGCATCTGAAGGCATCGTTGCACTTGTCAATTCCCCATCCAGCTCAGGTGACGGCGGATCGGTGCGACCCGTTTCCATGAATGGGCCTGCAGCTTCCGGCTGTCCTGCGAAATGGGCGTCTTCCAGCGGGCGTTTGTTCGGATCAGATTCTCGGTTCATATCGGTTCCCTCCTATTCGGGTCGTATCTTAAAAGTACCCGATAACCGAAATGCCGAAACAGCAAAGCAAAAAGCCCGGCCGGTTCTTACGCCCGGCCGGGCATGAAGGGATATTACGCTTCAGCTTTAACGCGATGGAACTTCAGCATGTCATCCGCATACTTTTGCACAGTGGAAGGTGATACATCAAAATGCTCTGCAATCCTGGTCTTCGGCAAATCCAAGTCTTCGAGCAATCCGGCCATCTGTCCGAAGCGGATCGCCCCGGCTGCCACGCCCTCAGGTTTACGGGCTTTCGGGTTCACCTGCTCCAGGAAGTGGCCGGTTTTTTCCTCAAGGCCAGTCGATTCCACTTCATTTTCAGAGAGGAACTGGCCGACCAGCGACAGAACATCCGATTCTCCTTCGACATTGTCTGTCCGCTTCTTGTCTTCATCATCATCAGATATCGGAGGAAGTACGGCTTCGTCACGCCCGATCATTTCATAAAGATCCAATGAATAAAGCTTAAGGAATTCTCTTTGATTTAGATGGTGCTTCTTTTTCCTGAGCTGTTCCACTGCATGAAGGACGTCCGGATTTCCGGATTCCAGGAATGCGAGGCCATTCATCAGCATGACCCGGCCTTCCCTTCTGTTGTCCTTCAGGAAATGGCCAAATAGGGCTTCTCCAACAGACAGTTCCATGTCTTCTGGAATATCCAGTGTATAAGACCCGCTGCCAAACACATCCCGAAGCCGGACAGCGCTTTCATTAATCGACTCGACTACGCCGAAAAGACTGACAGGCTGTTCCCATCCTGACAAGACGTCCTGTACCCCCGGTCGTACCGTTTTCTCCGAACTGTTCCGGACATGCATACTCCAAAATTCCGGTTCTTGAATCAGATACATGTAATCGACTGCTTGGCTATGTATGGTCTCCCGGTCATAATACGGGGATAATCTGCGCTCCCACTCGACAAATAGTTGAGCGTTTTGCTTCACATGGCCCGGTACAGGAACCAATGAATAAAATCTGCCAATCACTTGTTCAAGCTCTTCATCGATCAGCTGATTGATGTTCGTCTGGTTTAGAAGACCGTGGCATTTTTTGTACTTCTTCCCGCTGCCGCATGGACACGGGTCGTTGCGTCTGATCTGTTCTGCCATTTCTTCACCTCATTCATGAAGATTGTATCATATATTTGTAGACCAAATGAACACTTTGTCAGTCTTTGTTAATTCTAATTGTACCATATACATCGTTGATATATTTTTCATTTTTTTCTCAATTATTTCATCATCTGAGAGATTCCTGTCATCTTGTAATAAAAAGCAGACAATCTCCCATGATGAGAGATTGCCCGCTTTTTCAATTAATAGTGGAGTACCGGTTTTCCCGGCTGGCTCGGCTTGCCCGGCTGCCCAGGTTTTCCTGGTTTCCCTGGTTTTCCTGGTTTATCTGGTTTACCTGGTTTTTCTGGCTTGCCCGGTTTTCCTGGCTTACCTGGTTTGTCAGGTTTTCCTGGTCCAGGAGTTTCGCCTTTTGCCGGTTTCCGTTCGATTGTAACCGTCTCAGTGGTCTCATGTCCGCCGAGGTCGACTACTTTGAACGTGTAGTCAAACTTGCCTTCTACGAGTGGAACTTCCACTTCGATTGTCTGGTCGAAGTTCTTGCTGCCGTAAGGTTCGCTCAGGTCATTGGCGAAGACTTCGCTGTCATTCACATAGAGTCGGATGTCATCGAAGTTGTCTTTCACTTGTACCTGGACAGTGACAGATTCTTCTTCGGTCTTTTTAGGAAGCTTCGACTTGATGGAGAGCTGTGCAGCTGTCGCATCAACGAAGAATCTGCGGGCGATGGACATCTCGTTGCCGTGTTCGTCCGTCGCGCCCACCTTCACTGTTTGGAATCCATCTTCCAGCGTGATTATGTGGGAGAAGTTCGTGCCGTCGAATTCAGATACCGCTTCCCCGTTCACCGTAACGGAAGACACTGCGGATTCATCTTCGACATGCCCGCTTACCGTCACTTCATTTGTATCGTATACGGAGAAGTTGGTCGGGTCATCGATATAGATGACCGGCGGGTTCTTTTCTGCAGGCTCCGTGGAAATCTCATACTCATTCACGTTCTTGGCTGCGTCGTATACACGCGCTTTCAGCTCATCGTCTTCATCCGCTGCAATTTCGAAAGTCGTTTCGCTGACCGGCAGCGTCTCGACTGTTTCGCCGTTCAGGATGACTTCCCACACGTCTGCGCCTGTTCCTTCATCTGTGAAGTTGCCGGCAGTGACGACATCGGTTTCCGGATTGTAGGTGAACTCGGCTTCAGGTGCTGCGGTGTCCACTTTCACAGGGAACTTGATCGACTGCCATTCGGCGCCTTCAAAGTCGATGACTGCCTTGAGCTCGATGAAGTACTGGCCGTCTTCCGCAGGCTGGCCGTTGATCTTGCCGTCCCAAGCATAGTTCATGCTGTACGTGTACGGCAATGCCGTAGCGGAGCTGATGTAGTGCTTGCGGAGATCGGCGGCCGTCCGGATCGTGCGGACCTTCTTGCCGTCCGCATCAAGGACATTCACTTCCATCTGCTTGGCATTACGGAACAGCGAGTAGACCGGTGTTACCTGGTCGCGGAGGCCATCGCCGTTCGGAGAGAATCCGAAGCGGTCAGTATCGAAGTTTCCGCCTCCGTCGACAAACTCGCCCTGCTCATCCGCAAGGGCGGTGTAGCCCCAGTAAGTACGCTCGTCCCATGCAAAGTAATCAAAGATCGGAGCGTCATCCCAACCACCGTTGAAACCAAAGAATGGCACGGAAAGCGGGACATTGCCGGAGATTTCTTCATTCGGATCTTCCAGGAAGACAAATCCGTCCACGAAGTAGCCGTTCGTGAAGATCGTCTTCAGATCGTCCACATCCGAAAGGTCGATTGTGACTTCGATAGATGCTGTGCCGCCGGCCGGAACCGTTACGGTTTCAGGTGCATCGATCGCCACTTCTTCCGTCAGGACCATCGAGCCCATAAGGTTGGATGCCGTCACGAGCGTATCTCCAGCATTGACCGGCTGGTCAGCCTGGACTGCAGTGGAGACGTTGTACGTCTTGTCTTCATCAGAGAAGTTCTCCGCTGTCAGTGACAGCGTGATCGAGTTGTTCTTGATTTCCTTCAGTGCCACTTTCGCTTCGTCAGTCGCTGCGTCAGTTACCACGACATCTGTGTGGAGCGCGTTTGCCAGCTGCATCAGCCCTGCTCCCTGACGGCGAGGAGAAACATAGTCGCCGTTTTCTTCATCAAATACGACCGGCTTGGCCGTGTTCATGAGGAGTTTCTTGGCGAATTCAGAACGGTCACGGCCAGTCAGGCCGAATTCTTCATCGACGCGTTCGAACAGGAGCGCTGCTCCGCCCGCCACGTGCGGTGCCGCCATCGACGTACCGCTCATGATGCCATACTGATTGTTCTCTAGTGTCGAGAAGATGTTACCGCCAGGAGCAGTGATTTCCGGTTTGAAGTCCAGATTCGGAGTCGGACCCCAGGACGTGAAGTCGCTCATTTGTCCTGCATTGGCATTCGGCGTATCAGCATATTCACCGTCGAACGTGACCGACACGGTCTCGCCGGCTTTTGCCGCCTCAGACATTGCCAGACCGTCCGACTGGAGGATCGACATATACGGAATGCGGATCGCCGGGTCGGATGCCATATTGATTGTGCCCGGCGCGTTATTGTAGATAATGGCGCCCGCGGCTCCTGCCGCCTGTGCGTTCAGTCCTTTTTCCGTAAATGCGATATCACCGCGTGAGATAAGGGCGTATTTGCCCGTGAAGTCCTTGCCTTCAAAATCTTCCGGATACCCGAAGCCGGCATCCACGATTTCAAATGTTTTTTGTTCTTGGGCCAGCGGGTCCACATCGTTAGCGAGCATATAGCCGCTCCGCTGTTCTTCACCGCTGCCGATCGTATAGCCGAAGCTCATCGAACGGACCATGTCGTTTTCGAACGATGCAACCCCTAGGGAATCCTTCGAGACACTCGGAGACCCTGTTACGCCATAGTCCTGATTTTCCACATAGTTATAGAAGTAACCGTCTCCGTATAGAGCAGAGTTACCCGCGGAGATAGCGACCAGAATGCCGTTTTCGACAGCGCGGGAAACCGCCTGCTGTTCAGGGCTTGTCTCATCGACGTAACCTGCCGTGGAGCCGAGGCTCAAGTTCAAAACGTCAGCGCCGAGCTGGATCGCATCATCCATCGCCTTGACGTATACATCTCCGTAAGTCGACGGGTAATTTGGATCGTTTCCGAATACTTTCAGCGCGAGGATCTGGGCTTCAGGTGCGACCCCTTTCACTCCGCCGTTTTCTTCGTCACCGTTGGCTCCCACCGTGCCGGCCACGTGCATACCGTGCATGGAAGCATCCGGAGCGATGTCACCGATGATGTCGTTTTCATCCATATAGTTGTAGCCGAACGGAACTTTTGGCGTATAGTACTTCCCGCCCTGCAGGGTTCCTGCAGCCAGCTCATTCTGGACTTCCGCTTTCGTCAGCTCACCTGTAGACGGATCTGTAAGAACCATATCCCGGTGATCCGGATCCATGCCAGTGTCGATGACACCGACGATCATTCCTTCACCCTTGAATCCGTACTCTTCCCAGAAACGCTGGGCCTGTACTAAATCCTTGGAAGAAATCATTTCAGGCTTTTCCGCCGGGCGTTCATATTCAGCCGCTTCATAAACGGCTTTGACGCCGTTCAGAGAAGAAAGCGCCTTCACTTCTTTCGCCTTCATATTAGCCGAGAAGCCGTTGAAGACCGTTGTGAACTGGTTCTTCACTTTCATGCTCGGCGCTTTTGCCTTTGCGTTCTTCAGCACATTTTGCTGTGCCTGTTTGATTTTCTGTTGTGTGCTTTCTTTCTGGAACTTGGAGAGGTCCTTATAAAGGATTCCTTTGTTCGTCGCTTCCTCGATTGCCGGCTTTTCATTCAGCTCGACAATGACCCGCACCTCTTCTTCCGGCTTTTCCGGATCTGCCAGTCGTTCAGGCAGCTTCAGTGCTGGCTTTTCCAGCGCCAGCTTGCCCGAAGACGGTACGTTTCCAGCCGTCGGAACCGCCGCGAAGGCAGCCGTGCTGAACGAAAGGACGAACGCGAGTGCCAAAAGCAATGCCCGCTTCATCGTTTTCAAGTCATTTCCCCCTTAAGAATTCATAATTTCACCCAATGAAATGAGTGGCAATTATGAATTTATCATTATATTCAAAAATCAGGAATATGCCGGAAGAATCTATTAGAAGAATTTGGAGTAGGTAAATTAGACCATATGAAAAAAGCCCGACGGTCTTTCGCTCTACGAAGGACTATCAGGCTCTTCTCATTCTTATTTTCTTTTCAGCAGCTTCACCACTTGTTTGCTTTCGGGTAACCCGAACACTTTGAGGAGCACCAGATAGATCAGGCCAAATATCAGCGCACCACCGGCTGCCTCCGAGAAAGCACCGCCGGTTGCTCCGTCAGAAAGCCAACGGATCACTGCCGCTGAAGGGATCAGCAGAAGAAGGATGACCGGGAGTTTCCACCACGCCCCTTTGCCTTCCCTTACCGACAGATTCAGCTTGCCGGCTGCATAAGCCATGAGAAGTCCCGCATTCAATGCGGACCCCGCAATGGTGCCCCATGCAATCGCCGCACCGCCGATTTCCCCGATGGTCAGTCGGATTACGGCGATGTTGACAAGAAACACGCCGAGCACCGAAAATAGGACCGGAATTAAGGAATTACCGGCTGCATAGTAAAACCGGGTGATATATGTATTCAACGAGATGAAGAAGATCGACAGGCCGAATAATTGGACATACGGCGCTGTAAGGGCAAGTGATTCTTCCGTGAAGCTTCCGTGCCCGAAAACAAGCCGCGTCATCGGTTCGGCGAAAAACCAGATGAAGATGGCTGCCGGGATGACGAGCAGCGTCAGCGCACGGATTCCCTTCCGGTAAACCGAACTGACGGCCGCATGATCCCCCTCCCCCATCTTCCTGCTGAGGAGCGGATAAATGACAGTCGTCACTGCAGTCATCAAAATGGCCTGCGGGAACTGTGTCAGTTTCGACGCGTAGTTCACGGCCGCCACTGTCCCTTCCCCCAGCCCGGCCGAATAGATCCGGTGAATCAGGAAGTAAAACTGGAGCGTCGCCCCGCCCAGCATGATTGGAAGAGCCATCTTCCACAGTGCGCCCTGGCTGCCGCCAGCCGGCCATTTGGGCCGGAATGAATACAGCTTGAGCCTGCGCACACCCCAGAACAGGAACCCGGCCATCAGAACGGCTGCGATGAGCGCACCGTAACCGTAGGACTCTGCCCCCAATGCCCCTGTGAAGGTAAACGGGATGGCGAAAAACAGGAAATTGTATAAGAGCACCGCGAAGCTCGACATCTGGAACCGGTCGTTGACATTCAGCAGTCCGCTCAGCCAAGTCGATAAAACAAGGAAGAAAGCGGACGGCATCATCCAGAGATAAAGCTCATGGGCAAGCGCGTACCCTTCCCCTTCCAGGCCGCCGAACAGCAGTCGGAGCACCGGACCGGCAAAGATTGTGAGAAGCGCAGTGACCAGGAGGATGAAGACACTGATTCCGGTAAATGTCTCCCGGACCAGGGCCCCCCTCTCCTGTCCGGACCGGTGGTATACGGAAATGAATGCAGTCGTCAGCGCGCCTCCGGCGATCAGATAAATGAAATTCGGCACCGTGTAGGCCGTGATGATGCTGTCCGCAATGGCCCCGGTGCCGAACTGGTGCCCGATCAGCACTTCGCGGGCGAAGCCGAACAGGCGGGCGACAATATTAATGACGGCGACAGCACCGATAATCTTTAGAATCCGGTTCATCTGTTGCCTGCCGCCTCCCGGTAGATGTCAGTCAGCTTCTCCAAGATGCGTTTTTTGGAATGATGGTCCACTTCTTGGCGAATCGATTCATGGTCAAAGCGGTCGCTGCCCGGATCGAGGGCTTCCCTGATCCCTTCGGCAAGGGCCCGCGGATCTTTCGGCGGGACGGCAATGCCGCGGCCTTCAGCTAGAAGCGCCGAAAGTCCGCCGACATCACTGCCGACGACCCTGACGCCGCTCGCCATTCCTTCCAGCGCGACCAAACCAAAGCCCTCATGGTAGGACGGAAGCGCCAAAACGTCGCATGCACTCATCCAGAGCGACAGCCGGTCCTGAGGCTGCGGATCGATAAAATGGATATTTTCCAGGCCAAGCTCCGAGATTCGCTGTCTGAGTTCCTCGACATACCCACTGTCTTTCCGCGAACCGACATAGTAGAGTGAAGCCCCTTCTCCTTCGAGCTCCCCCATCGCCTCGGCCAGTTCCATCGTCCCTTTTGCCCTGATCACGTTCCCGACGAAAAGGACCGCACGCCTGTCCGGATCGATTCCGATTTTCTCCCTTGCTTCCTGCTTCGGAGTCGGTTTGAACACGTCTGTGTCTACACCCATGCTGAGCACCGTGACCCGCTCCGCCTGAATCCCATATGTATCGGTCACTTCTCTGTATAACCGGTCCCCGACCGTTATCACATGGGCAGCCTCCTGGAGGATGGTTTGGGTCAGATCGCGGATCTTCACATTTTTCCTCGCCATCTGGTCCAAATCGCCGCCGTGGACCGTCACCACATACGGAACGCCGAACAGCCTCTTGCCGAGAAGCGACAAGAGGCCGGTCGGAAATGCATAGTGGGCATGGGAGACGGTATAACCCTTACGATTCCGGAAGAGCCGGCTTGAGGACTGCAGGGCCCAAGCCCCGTATTTCCGGAGTGCAGCCGCCTTTCCCTTGCCGGGATCCGTAATTGCAGCTACGTCCACCTCAAAGCCGTTCTCCCTCAGAAGGTCCACCTGATTGCGGACGAAGATGCCGTATGTCGGATGTTCCGGTGTCGGGTACATGTTGCTGAGTACGAGAATCTTCATTTCACCGTCTCCTTCATGCCGACCTGGGTAAATTGCTTTCGGCCAAGGTCGGCACTTGCCTTCAGGTTCTTTTTGAGCTCACGTGTATCTTCGACAATCTGATCCCAGTCACTGTCGAGTGACTCGAATTCACGGAGGAGGATACCGTCGTCCTTCGCCAGTTCATCGATTTTATGGCAGCGGTCCGAAAGGTTCACCATATCCAAGAAATCCTTTACCTTATGGTGATAAGCAATACCGACGACCGGCGTTCCTGCGTTAAGTGACAAGTAAACGGAGTGCAGACGGGTGCCAATCACGAGATCCTGCTGCCCGCTGATGCGGAGGATGTCCGCCGGCATCAGATTGTCCTCGATGACATCCACCTTATCCTTTTGCTTCATCCGGTTCCAGATCTCGACGGAAACATCGACATCATGCGGATACTTTGTGGAAAAGAACGTCAGGCGGATATCACGGCCCTCAAGCAGACGGTCCAGGTTATCTGCCATCCCTTTTACATAGCTTTCGTATTTGACGTCATTCGCCTCCGGCCAGTATGCCAGACTGTAGTACGGAACGACTGTCACGCCGACCCGGCGGATTCTGCCGCCATAAGGCCTGCGATCCGACGCTTCCAGTGCAAATGACGGGTCGCCGATGATGTCGAGTTCTGCTGTCACGCCGATTGACTGCAGCAGTTTCTTCGACTTCGGATCCCGAACCGACGCACTTTCGGCACCATTCACCAGCTTTCGGATAAACCACTTGCCGACCGAGGAATTGATCGGCCCCGCTCCGCACGCATAGATGATGTAAGGCACCTTGTTCCACTTGGCCATCAGACCGTAGGAACCGAACAGCTGTGCCTCGCGGTTGTAGAAATCCATCAGAATACCGCCGCCTCCGATGATGAGCAGATCCAGTTCACGGATAAGCGGCGAATTTTTCTTCACCGTCTCCATGAACGTCATCGTCGCCGACGAGCGTTTATAGTACAGCGGTGCCGCCTTCACCCCGTAGCGGTTTGAAGTCTGCGGCGGATTATTGCTGAAGACGGTGATCTCTTCGTTCCCGATCTTATAGAAGTCCTTCACCTGTTCGATAATCCCGGCGAGGATCGCTTCGTCTCCATTATTGTTATTGCCGTAGTTCCCTACAATGCCGATTCTCATTCTGTTCTTCCTTTTATACATGTTTCGTTCACGGTTCTATCCTATCTGTTAACTATAACACAGTTGAAATGACGGAACTACACTGTGAAGGTTCCCGGAAAGATGATGCATGCTTCAAAGATATTCCGTCGACACCGATATACCTGCTTGCCGCATATTTCCTCCACTCCCTCCGATTGCTTTGTTGCTGTGTCCGTATTTTTGTTAGAATAGCATCTGTTGCTTTCACAAGACTTAACAATTTGGCTATACCGGCTTAAGAAATGAGGCGATCGTTTTGAAAGCACAATTAAATGAAATCAATATGGTCCGGGCTCTGGCTTGTATCGCGGTTGTGCTGACCCATTCCATTACCAATTTCATCTCTATCGCAAATCCCGACCTGGACGGAAGCAGTAAATACATTACCTTTATCCGCTTTATATTGCTGGCGGCTACACCAATTTTCATTCTGATTTCTGAGACGCTGATCTCCAGAAACTACACAGATGGGGTTCCAAAGGGATTTTTATTGAAGCGTGTGCGCTTTATTTTGATTCCTTATATCCTTGTCGGGCTCTTCTACGCATTTATGGAAAGTGGCGGTGACACTGACCGTTTCATACTGATAATGAAACAAACGATTCTGCAGGGAAATTGGCACGGATATTTCGTCCTTGTGATTTTTCAGTTCTATCTTCTCCATATACTGCTCAATCGGATACTCAGTAAGATCAGACCTTGGTTCCCATTGATTCTCTCTTTTGTACTGACGTTTGCCCATCAATATTCGTTCGATAAGATTCCTGAATACAACGTATGGATGATGGATAGTTATCCCCTTTTCCACAGAACCTTTGTCTTGGCGTGGCTGTTTTATTTTGTTATCGGTTTTTATCTGGGCAGGAATTACGATAAAGTTATTGAATTTCTTGAACGCAGCTGGTTGGTTCCCGTTGCCGGTTCATTTATCGGCTATTGGATCATCATGCAACATGTCATGAGTGGTACGTATATCTTCGTCACCAGCAACCGCTATGATAGCTATCTGTTTGTAGTTTCTGTGTTTTTCCTGATGATTATTTTATTCAGAAAGATCAATAATACGACCCCCATGCTGGCTCGACTCAGCCACTTTTCTTACTTTATTTATCTGATCCATCTGGCAGTAATCCCGACTCTCGGTCAAGTCATCTTTGAATTCACCGCTTCCTTTGTCCCTTATGTGTTGTTACTCTCATTTTTCACTATTGCAGTCTCAATTGGATGGGCTGTCTTGTTCTATGGAACGCGAGTTACCAAATTGTTTACCGGACGGATTAAAGTACTTGAACAGCCTGTAAGATAAGAAAAAGGGCTGACGAAAAAAAACAACGTCTCCTTAAACGGTCTACATGATCACTTATTAACTTCCAAATAAACATTAACCACCATAAGTGAGTGATAAATCTCCCGGAAATGTCAGACGATAAAAGCCCTGCATTCAGTTAAAGAATGCAGGGTTTTATTGCACTTTACTGAGCTTTCCAGAAAGGAACCAGGCCCTCGGAAACATCAGATGCAAGGTATGGAAAAAGAGATAGCAGCTGGCCATCACCAGCAACATTATTCAATCTTCATCGGTTCGCTTTCAAATAATGCAAGCTTATTTGAATCAAGCACTTTTAGGACAATGTCTTTTCCTTTCAGGTCTTCTTCTGATACCGATAACAAAAGTTGCTCATCGACGAATTCGGTAGGCAGCATCTCTCCGTCAATGAAAATCTTGGTGGAGCTCGTAAAGTTTTCTCCTTCTACCCTCAAATCTACACCATGGTGGGTTACATCCGTCACTTCCGGATCTGCATAACCAAGACGGTAGTCCGGATCGGCTGACGCCTTTGCATCCGGATCATATTTCCTTCCCATCAAATAGTCATACTGAAAGATTTCGTATTCCTCGAGTTTCTCTTTAGGATAGCCCGCCTCCCCCAAATAATCCTCCCTTGGCAGGAAACCATATCCCTCGTCAATGAGGTGATTCTGCATATTGGTCATATGCGTCCCCTCCAGACCGGCACGCCGGAGGACATATGCAGGCAGGAAGGACGTGGACAGGTCGAGGTCCTCCCGTTGATCCGAGAAGTTATCCCATACAAGAAACGGAGTGGTGTAGATTTTTTGATAACTTTCAAAGTCCACTTCATCTTCAAAATATCCGGCTTCCTTATACACCTGATAGTTGTTGCCCAGCAGAGGTTTGTGATCACCGTAGTACATCACCAGGACGTCTTCACCGGCCGCATCCAAGTTCTCAATAAGCCGGATCAACTCCAGGTCGATCTGGACCATGTTATCACTGAAGAACTCAAGAATATTCTTGGCAGCAGGAGAGAAGGATCCATCTTTCATATCAGCTTCAATTGTTGCATACGGCTTTTTCATATCATCCACATACGGACCGTGGTTTTGCATCGTAACATTCAGGATAAAGTTAGGCTGGTCCGCTTCCTGAATTTGATTGATGATCAGATCGAAGGCTTCGCGGTCTCTGTAATACATAAAATCCACTACCGGTTTCGGAATGTACTCCAGGCTGACGAAATTCTGAAAGCCGAGATTCCTGTATACATCCTTCCTGCCATAAAACCAGCTGTGATAGGAGTGGATCGCAGTGGTTGAGTACCCCTGCTCACGCAAAATATGAGGCAAAGCCTGAACCGGCTTTTTCACATTGAAGAAGTATGGCACAGAGCCGGCAGGCAGGAAGTTCATCGAGTAACCGGTGATGGATTCAAACTCTGTATTTGCAGTGGAACCCCCGAATACCGGAACGAGCAAGGTACCGGAAGTGTGTTCTTCCTGCATCGCATGGAAATTGGGCAGCGGATCTTCGTTGAATTCCACATTGTCCAGTTGGGTAGGATCCCAAAAAGCCTCGCTCATGATCATGATGATATGAGGCTTACGGTCTGTCACCTGGTAAGGTTCCTCTTTGTATTTTTCAATGATGCGCTCTACTTCCTGTTTTTTATAATTGGAAGGCGGCTCTACCTGCATCCACTTGATATTCCGTGTGAAAGCCATGACAAAACCGTTGTGGTCGTAGTTCCATTGCTGATTATACGGAATGATTTCAAGGCCTAGCCGCTCACGGATTTTTGATTCCTTCTGTTCAACTTCTTCATTGTATATCCAGAAAAACAAGAAGGCGGCGGCACCTGCAACGATTAGGCGGAATGGACTCCACTTCGGACCCTTCGGCATGCGGTAGATTCCGTATGCCAATCCCACTATAATAAGAATAGCCACGATTACTGCCACGGCGAGTTGCCATCCCGGACGATCACCAAGAAAAGTGACCATCGATTTTGCTTCTGAGACAAGTGCAAGATCTGCCGGGATCAGCGGGTCTCCGCGAAGCGTCATTTTTATCCGATTGACAACTGCCAAAATCAGCAGTACCGCGGACACCAACAGAGTAATGATGATAAACAGCTTGCGTTTGAAAACCGTCAGCATGAGAAACAGGGAGATGAGAAACACTGTGACAAGACCAAAAGCGGAGGTGCGTGCCTCTGCCCAGTCCATTGCCTGTTGTCTTCCTCCTCTCACTATCCACTCCAATACAAATGAAAAGAACACTGAGTAGATGACCACACTGGTATAAAACAAAACGACCTTCGCAATTCGCTTGGCGTACGACATAGATAAACTCCTTTTGTTATGTATCGATCAAATAGTATCTCCATCAATGCGCGTTTGAAATCTGCACCAGAAAGAGGAAAAGATGATATACATTAAAGCTTTTATTAAGCAGACACTCCCGATTTACTTATTGTTTATAGCATCCGCACTGCTTTCACATTCTTATTTTATCGTTTCAGGGAATTATTTCAATGAGGCATGTTGTGACTCGGTCAAACAGATTTCTTTTTTCTATCCTTTTCTTGACCGCCTGATCGAGTCCGGCTCCCTCTTCTGGTCATTTAATTACGGGCTGGGGGGAGACGTATTCGGACAATTTCTTTATTATTATACAGCCTCTCCTTTTTTCTGGGTTACCGCCCTTCTATTTAATATCGATGGACTGACGGATATCTTCGAACTGCGTCTTTGGATCAGTATTTCAAAACTGACACTCGCAATGATTTTCTTTTATCATCTGATGCGCTATATAAAGCGCTCACGCACTGCTTCCATACTGGGCAGCCTGGTTTATGGCAGTTCAGTCTATTTTACAGCTTATTCGCTCCGGTATGATTTTATGGTCGACGGAATGATCTGGCTGCCGCTTCTGTTGCTGGGATATGAAAGATTCCACCGCGATAATAAAAGAGGATTGTTTCTGCTCACCATTTTCATCGTCATCAGCTCCAACTTCTACTTGGCATTCATCAACAGCATTTATTTAGGTCTTTACGTGATTTTCAGATACTTCTCCGAAACAGCAAAGCCAAAATTCCGGGGCTTGGTCATACATTTGGGACGTTTTTTCGGTCAGTATGTCATTGGATTCCTACTTGCGGCATTTACATTTATACCGGCCGTATATCATTTTCTGAATGTCGATCGGTTCTACTATGATCATCAGATTCCATTCTTCTTTTCAGAGGCTTTCTATAAGGCATTGCCGTATGACTTGCTGTTTTTCGGAGAACGTTTATGGCTACTCGTAAGCTTCCCTGCTGTAATTGTCGCCATGTTCACTGCGGGGCTATTTATCCGGCACAGACAGGTCCGGGTGACTTTAATTTTTGTTTTCGTAATAAGCTTAATGGCTTTGATTCCTTACAGCTATTCGTTCTTTAATGGGTTATCATCCATACAGTACCGCTGGCTGTACCTACTGTTGTTTACAGTCGCATACTGCACTTCTTTTATCATTGATCATTTGCACAAACAACCTGTGAAGAAAGAGTATGTGTTAGTCCCTGTGGCCGTATTAGTTCTTGCCGTGATTGTAAAAACGAAAAAATACACAGTTGGATCCTTTGCGACTGATGGTGATTTGCTTATTCTCTTCCTGGCCGCAGCAGGTTCGGCACTGCTCCTGCTCCGCTCCCGGATACCTTGGTCTATCGTTACTGCCGGAATCATGGCAACGATCCTTATTCAGCAGGCGATGGTGAACGATGCCATGTTCACAAAATTGGTAGGAGAGCCGGATCAATTAAAGGCAGCCCATGAGCGGATCCTTTCATCGTCGAACTACGGCATCCCATCCGAACATAGACTCTTTGACCGGTTAGAACAGGCTGATACCAGCTTTTATCGGGTGGCATGGAACGATCAAAAGGAAATAAATGCACCACTCGTATATGGATATAATGGCTTAAGCGCATATAACAGTCTGCTTTCCGGTGATATCCACCGGTTCGTGAAAAAAGACTACAATACGCTTCAGCAAAATTCTCCGAGCCTCTTTCAAAACGTTGATAACCGGATGTATATCGAACAGGCAATGGGAGTGAAGTATCATGTGGCATCCCAGGATACTCTTCCTCCATTGCACGGATATTCACTGCTGTTTGAAGATCAGGAAAGCGGATTGAATGTTTATCGAAATGAACATGCGTTGCCAATCGGCTTCCTGTACCGGGAAGCTGTATCAGAAGATGTTTTTGAACAATTGTCATACGGTCAACGTGATGAACTTCTTCTTCGTGCGGCCGTCCTGGAAGAGGAAATTCATGAACTTCCCCGATTCGACACTGACACTCTCACAAGCAGGTCAGTCGACCTCCCATTACAGGATCAGTATATGGAACACATTGTGGTTCAAGACGGCAAGGTCGTAGCGGACCCGTATAATTCCATCCAGTTTACAAATCCGATTCCTGATATGGACGGTGAACTGCTAGTTGAAATTGGAATAACACGTCCCGATGGGCAAAAGTTTATCGTAGATGTCAATCAGTCCTCTTTCCAGTACCTGGGGGATCAGAATGTCTATAACTATCCAAAGGAAGAAATCGTTTTTAACCTGGGGTATCTTGCCCCGAATGATAAAATAAATATTGGATTCACACCGGGGGAATATGAAATTTCACATGTGACCGTGCACCTTCAGCCATTCGAGACATTCGACCGTTCAACCGAACTCGCCCAGTCTTCTGCCTTCCGCGAAACAAAAGTGGCAGGTCGTCATGTCAGTGGTCGGATTGATGCCGATGAAGCCGGACTTCTCTACTTGTCCATCCCCTATTCTCCTGGATGGTCAGCAAAAGTTGACGGTGAGCCCGCAGAAATCATCCGTGTTAATCAAGCATTTATGGGCATTCCTGTTAGCCAGGGCGACCATCAGGTGGAACTGACCTTTACGACTCCCCTTTTCAGAACAGGACTTGCCATTTCTCTGGCCACCCTGTTAATATTGATTATTGCTCGTTTCTGGAAATCAAAAAGGACTGAAAAACGTTGAAACTATCCATAGTTGTTCCCTGCTTCAATGAAGAAGCAGTCATTCGTCAATTCCACCAAGAAATCACACGGGTACTCGCTGGCGAGCCCTATGAATATGAACTGGTATACGTCAATGATGGGAGCCGGGATGCTACACTTTCTATTCTAAAAGAACTGAGCCGGATGGATGTAAGGGCAAATTATATTTCATTCAGCAAGAACTTCGGGAAAGAAAGTGGCATGCTGGCAGGCATCACATACGCAACAGGAGATGCAATCCTTATTATGGATGCTGACCTGCAACATCCGCCAAGTCTGATTCCCGAGATGGTGGCAGCCTATCGCCAGGGGTATGACCAGGTGATTGCCCGCCGCAACAGAAAAGGCGATCCACGTGGGCGTTCCGTCTTGACTGCCTTTTACTATAAAATCATTAATCGATTGATTGACGTGAAACTTGAAGATGGCATCGGAGACTTCCGCCTGCTGAGCAGGAATGCTGCAGATGCGCTTTTAAGCCTGCAGGAGTATAACCGATTTTCTAAAGGGCTCTTTTCTTGGATAGGTTTTAAAGAATACGTCATTGATTATGATAATGTCATCAGAGAAGATGGTGGCAGCAAATGGTCATTTGGAAGCCTGCTTAACTACGGAATCGACGGTGTTCTTTCGTTTAATAACCGGCCTCTCCGCATGGCCATTTATCTGGGACTAACCATTACAGTCTTTGCCTTGCTTTATGTATTGGTCATGCTGTTTCAGATTGTCATTGGAGGGATTGACGTTCCCGGTTACTTCACGACCATCTCCTCTGTACTCCTATTAGGTGGTATTCAGCTTTTCTTTTTGGGAATTATCGGCGAATATATCGGACGGATTTATTTTGAAACCAAACGGCGTCCACATTTCATCATTGAAGACATGAAACTGCAAGATAGGGGATCTGACCCGCGTGAAAACCTTACTGAACAATGAAGTGATCCGATTTGTTATGGTGGGCGGCATGAACACACTTAATTACTATGTGCTTTATCTGTTGTTCCTGCACCTGGCCGATTTCAATTATCTTGCCTCTCACATTTTGGCATTTTTAATCAGCATGGTGGGCTCATTCTACATGAACAGTTATTTTACTTACCGTACAAAGCCGACACTGAAGAAATTCCTTCAGTTTCCGCTGACATATGTGGTCAATATCACGGTCACTACGGTCAGTATCTATGTTCTCGTTGATTTGCTGAGTTTGGATGAGAATATCTCCCCTCTCGTGGCGTCACTGATCGCTATACCGTTCACTTTTCTCATCTCAAAAAAAATTCTGGTGAACAAAACTGATCAGAAGACGAACAAACAAACTACACAACCATGACCAATAGGAAAGGGACTGCATTCGGCAAGCAAGCCGGTTGCAGTCCCTTTTCTATTCTGAATTTATATCATCGGGAATCTCCGCTTCGCTCAGTCAGTTCCCGAAGCATACCGATATAAGTTTCAAGATTATCAGCGGTCACATCTACAAATAATTCTCCTTCTCCAGTATCTTCTTCGAGTGCATTAATTATTACATCGCCGACTTCAGGATAGAAATGAACGTAATCAAACCAGTAGTGGTCCGTTGTTGTATATTTATTCTCTAGATAAAAGGAGCGATATGTACCGAATACATCAATCACTTCTTTAACGGATCTCTCGTAAGCTTCGAAATAGGATGGAATGGTAAGGTAGTCAGTCAGCCGGTCCATCCGCTCCAAATCGGAAAAGACCAAGACTTCTGAATCCGGGTACATATTTTTTATCTGCTGCAGATAATCCTTAAAAGATTCATTATAGTTAATGGGTATCGGTCTGTTCCGATTTTTTTCTTTGTTCCGCTCTCGTGCCTCCTCCAGATTAGCTCCCTCAAAGGTAGTCCGGACTTGGTTGTCACGCGTATAAGTCCTTGGCAACGGTGAGTCATCAGCTTCTGAGAACTGATAATTTTCCTTGGATTTTAAATAAGTATCGTAAGAAAACAGAGATGTTATTTTAGACAGGTGATCCGTCGCTTGTTCATAGTAGATTTCTGGATGTTGCAGGGGAAGGGATTCATCTTCGTTGTAGCTGTCCAGATATATCTCCACATAAATTCTATCAGGGGCTATTCCAGTCGCCTTCTCAGCATACTGAAGGTAGGGCACATATTCTTCAATATGAAGAGCACTAAGGCCCAAATTAAAGACTTCCTCAGACTTAAAGGATTCAGTATTCATATATGTGGTCCTGCTTGTCCCGATAAGGATACTGTCATAATGAGGTTCCCGAGAAAAAAGGTAATTAAGCTTTTGCTGACGCTCGTCAAATCCGACCTGGAAATCATTCAAATCGTGATCCTGCTGGAAATTCCAATACGGATCAATGTAATAGTTAAATGCCATGACAGCTCCCGCCGGCAAAGACAGAATTACGAGCAATGCAACAAAGGAAAATAGCCATTGTCTGTCTGTCAATCTGTCTCCTCCTAGAAATTAAAGTAAAGGAATTCACTATTTTTGTGTATGAAATAAACTGCCGTCAACACCATTACAATGCAAGCTCCTGCGATGCCCAATGAACGGAAGCCCGGACGGAACCTCTCCAGCAGCTGAATGGAGTTGGGCATAACAAGTGTCGCCAGTGAAGCGATTCCCAGGAATGCCAAAGTGAAGCCTGGACTGACCATAGGCGCAAATCCCATCACTTCGAAGTCTTTCCATCCCGTCATGAAGCCTAGGCTTTCTATAAACAGTTCTCCCCCAAAGACCGGCGTAGAGAACATGGCACTGAACATCATATGAGCTTGTTCTACATTCTCTGCCCGGAAGTAAACCCATGCCATATGGACAAAGACGAATGTAAGAATCCAACTTATTGGATAAGGCAACCTCCATCCAATCTTCCCCCAAAGTCTGCAAACAATTGATGCAAAACCGTGTAATGCTCCCCAAATAATGAACGTCCACCCTGCACCGTGCCAAACTCCGCTAACGAGGAAAATGATTGCAATATTAATATATGTTCGGATCGGGCCTTTTCTGCTTCCACCGAGAGGGAAGTATAAATATTGTGTCAGGAAGCGATTCAGCGTCATATGCCAAGTTCTCCAGAACTCCTGAATGTTCCTGGATTTGTAAGGGGAATAAAAGTTTATAGGTAATTTAATGTTAAAAAGAAGAGCTATACCGATAGCCATGTCTCCATATGCACTGAAATCAAAGTATAGCTGCATCGTATAGGAAAGTGTCGTGATCCAAGCATCCATTACACCCAAACTTTCCACATTGGCATAGCCTTCATTCGCCCAAATAGACAATGTGTCCGCTATGGCTACTTTCTTGGCAAGACCGATGCTGAAAATAAAAATCCCGCGTGCCATATTCTCCGCGCGGATTGAGTACCTATTGGAATCAAGAAACTGCGGAATAATCTCTTTGTGATGAACAATCGGGCCGGCTATTAGCTGTGGAAAGAATGTAACAAACAAAGCATAAGTGAAGAAACTGTATTGTTTTGTTTCCCCACGGTAAGCATCCACCAGGTAGGCAATCTGCTGGAAAGTGAAAAAGCTAATCGCCAAGGGCAATAACAACTCTCGCAACGCTATATTGGCAGAAAACAAAACGTTCAGATTTTCAGCAAGAAAATCGAAATACTTATAATATCCCAAAAGAGCAAGATTTCCTGCAATTCCTAGTGTCAAAACCGCTTTCTTGGCTGTACTCGATCGCACCTTATAAATCATCCGGCCGAACATAAAGTTAAAAAGTATTGAAAATCCGATTAGATATAGATATTTCGGATTCCAAAAACCATAGAAAAACAGCGAAGCTACAAATAGGGTGATGAGTGCAAACCTATGTAGACCCAGTCGGTGAAGCAAGAAATATATACCAAACGCAATCGGGAGGAAAATAAAAATAAACTCAACCGATGAAAAAATCAAAGAGCTCACCCAATCTTGAAAGCATAATGCAAATCTCTCATATTTTATCACAACTCTGTTGTGCCCACTTCACTTTCTCGCGTTACAACACTACAAAAAATAAACAGCCAGAACCCTGGTTACACCCGCAGCACATTTTCGAGAAGTTCTCGACTGACCTTTAGCAAGTGTATTCCAGTATCCTGGCTTATTGTCGTTTTAATTTCAAGTTAGTTTTATATCAGTTTTTCAATTCCTGTGCCCGGGAGATGAAGGCTGCGAATTGAGAACGGGTTACAAATGAATTGGGACGGTAGTCTCCCTTTTCACCTAGAATTGTAAGTCCGTGGCTTGCAATGGTGGAAATGTGCCCATATGCCCAATTGTCCTTATCAACATCAGAAATCTCCGGAATAGGACTTTTCGGTTTCAAATCGTATGTTTCTTGTAGAATCTTTGCCATCTGAGCACGCGTTAAATTCGAATTTGGATTGAAGTTACCCGTTGTGTTTCCGGTCATGATTCCAAGTTCTCTCATTAGCACAATTTCTCGTGCATAGACATGGTCTTTTGAAACATCACTGTAAGGGTTAACTGTGACATCTTTTCCGTTTAAACCGAGTGCCCGGCTAATCAGAACCGCCGCATGTGCTCGGCTGATTTGTTGATTCGGCCGGTAGCTTCCATCAGGATAACCTGTGATCCAACCATTGTTGACTGCCATATTAATTTCTTTATTATGCCAATGCGAAAGCGGTAAATCGTTAAAGAGCGGTTCTACATGATTCCCATTATAATCGGCTATCAGTCGATCCAGATAGATTGTGCCCTTATTCTTGTTACCATCAAGCGGTTCGGCAAGATAGAGTTTCTTTACGGAAATCGGGCTGACTGCCGATGCCGGAATTTCCGCAGTACGGTATCTCCAGCCGATCCAGTCCAGGCCACCCTGTTTTGTAAAATCAATCGTAAACTCTTTGCCTGTGCCATCCTGAATGGTACCACGGAGCCAATGCTTAGCCCCGTCACCGAATACCCAGAGACCCAGACGTTCAGGTCGCACGCTCATCTTTATCGAGTCAGTGACAGCATAGGAAGCGGAGGTACCAGTTGTACCAGTAAAATCATACTGAAGGCTGAGTGCATTTGCCCCTTCCTTCTTAGGCGCCTTTGTACCATCGAAACGAAGTGTTGTCTTCGCACTGGCTGATTCAGCCTTCCAAACACCGGCGTCGTTGAATCCATGAATCATGGTATTGTCAGGCAATGATGTTACTTCAACCGTGAAAGATTTAGAGGCATTCCCCAGACTGACTGTGATCGTCCCTTTGCCTGGTGAGGTTGCTGTAAACATGCCGTCCTTAGAGATAGTTCCAATATTTCCTTCCACAGAGTATGCGATCTTGGATGCATCCACTTTTACCGGATGGAAATTGATATCAGTTACATAGTCGACCGTCACTTTTGCACGACCGCCTTTTGGAATGACAGAACTGGACAGCGTGGCACTCATATATGTGGGAGCACCGGTCGTTTCATAGGAAATAGCACTCAGGATAGTTGATACAGCACGTTCTGAGCCGTCGGATGGACGATTGACAACTACCGGATACTGATATCCACGTGGCCGGACAGCCATTGTCGTGGATCCTCCGCCATCCAGGTTCAACGCGTTGTAGGCACCGATCGATTTCAGATACTGTGCAAACTCCGGAAGCGTCATCCCTTTGCTGCCTCCTGCATTACGCCCATCTACAGTTACAAGGAAGACCTCGCTCCCGTCCCGGTTGGTTGCAACCGCCGTTCTCGGAGAGCGGGTACGGGATCGGTCGCTCGTTGACTTCATCTCGATGTCCACCTGCCCGTCCTGGACAAGCAGAGGGCCACTGGCGAGAACATATTCCGCTTCATTCCAAGGAGCTGTGAGTCCGACATTCAGCGCCAGCTTGTCACCGATTTTGACACCGCCGAAGTCCAAAATATTCTCTGTTCCGTGAATCGACAGAACTGCACCGTTTTCAGGGATTTCTACCCCTTTTTCCTTGTGATAGATTCCGCTGACAGTGGCCTCTACTGTCCGCCCCAACCGGTAATCTTCTTCGATGGAATCATTGAAGTTAGTTAAGACTATCTCCATTCCATACTCGTTTTGTCTGGTCTGCCGATAGCTGTAGGAATCTGTATACAGCACGACTTCATTGACCTCCCGCATCCTCTTGTTTATAGATGTAATCGGATGATTCTTGCCGCCAGCCATCACCGTTGCCTCATAACCAAACTCGCCGATATGCCCATTCCCGTCTTTTGTGACCGCGAAGGCGGATGGGACATTCATGTATTCATTCGGATCATGTTCGATCACGCCATATGTATTGACTACTCCGTCTTTCATCAGAAGATAAGCGGGCATTTTATAGTTCAGCGGATTGATCGTCCCCATATGGAAGAATGAACCGTTAATACTGCCGACTACTGTGTGACCTTCTCGTGAATGGTTCCGTGACAATACCGATGTTTGCAATAGATTGTCCATCGGATTGTTTGTCAAAGCTTCGACCGATACGCCAGGTCGTGTCATGTCGACCGACAGGCGGTGTATATTACTTCCCTGTGAGGCGCCGGATGAATGCTCGACACCAGGCGTCACTGTCACCTGTGCCGCTTCTGCCGGCATCGCTGGCACTGACAAAATCATGACAGAAGCCAAGGCCGAAGAAAAAACCGCCTTCATTCTACTCATTCTATATCCACTCCATCTATCTATTTAATCGAAATAACTTTATTAAACTTCCAGAGGAATGGCAAGAACTATTTTCATAACTTTGGGCTATTAATTTACTGTTTTCCGTTTCGCGACATAAAAAAAGGCCTCTTCGGGCCTATTCGACAATGTATCTTTTAGGTCAATGTACTCGAAACTTGTAATCTCTTTGTAATCCAACTGTAACCATACCCCCTATCAGTCTATGCTAAACTCATTTTGTGATTAAAAATAGATAGATTTACCACCACATAGATACGATCTGATAGTTTGAAAGGGGAAAAAGAGAAGAACATGAAACGTTTCCTTTGCTCACTCGCAGCTGTTGTGACAATTACTGCCTTCTCGCCGCAGATCGAAGCTGAAGCGGCATCCGTTAAAACGACAGAATCTCAACTGATGAATATTGCAGATGACTATATCGGTGTACCATATAAATGGGGCGGAACAACGACTTCTGGTTTTGACTGCTCCGGTTACATCCAATATGTATTCAAGAAAGCCGGCGTAAGCGTGCCGCGCACTACTTCACAAATGGCTGCCACAGGAACTGCGGTCTCCAAATCAAATCTGCAGGTCGGCGATCTGGTCTTCTTTAATACAAGCGGACGCGGAATCTCCCACGCAGGTATCTACGCAGGCAACAATAACTTCATCCACGCATCATCGAGCCGCGGTGTGATGATCACATCCCTCAGCGATCCATATTACTGGGGCAGCAAGTACGTCACTGCTCGTCGCGTAGTTGACTTCCCTGCAAAAGCCCAAGAAGTTGCACAGGTTGCTGCTCCAAAGCCGGCAGTGAACCAGGAAGCTTTCGTTACCCGCCTTGAAGCTGCTGAAGCGCTCGCTAAAGAGCTTGGACTGAAAGCCTCCCAAACTTCAAAGTCCTACTTTAAGGACATCCCTGCCAACCATCCGAAAATCGCTGTATTGAACGCAGTCTACGAAGCCGGTATTTTCACAGGTTCCAACGGCAACTTTAATGCAGACCAGAATCTCAACCGCACTCAGATGGCGAAAATTCTAGTGGAAGCTTACAACCTGGAAGGACAAACAAACCCAGGTTTCAAGGACGTCCCTACTAACTACTGGGCATCCGGCTATATTTACACGCTCTACCATAACAATGTAACGACCGGTTATGGAGACGGTACCTATGGTATCTACGATCCGCTTTACGAAATTCAATTAGATAAATTCATGGATCGCGTGAATTGACAGGAAGTTAAATAATTCTTTAAAAAGACCATGTCTTCTCAGGGGACTTGGTCTTTTTTTCTATCTTTTTCATTTAATAGTTGAATAGTTATAGAATAATAGATTTCCATTTGCTATCATAAAGTCGAGATGGATCATATCAAGGAGGAAAAGGATGGACATTAAACGACGAATTCTGCTTCCGCTGCTTTCACTGCTTCTCGTTCTCGGCCTTCCGTTGCAATCAGAAGCAGCCACAGGCTTCACGGATATTGGCGGAAAAGAATTTGAACAACACGTCAATTATATCGCCGGGAAGGGAATTATTTCTGGATACAAAGAGAATGGGAAAAACCTGTTTAAACCAATGAATCAAGTCACTCGGTTCCAGGCAGCCAAAATGCTCGTTATTGCTTCCGGCAATGAAGGAATTCAGGGTGCAGACATTCGTTTCTCAGATCTCAAGAGCAGCGAAGAAAGAGACTATATCAGTAAGGCTGTCAAATTAGGATATTTCAACGGCTACCCGGACGGCAAGTTCCGGCCTCATCAGCCCCTTTCCAGAGGTCAGATGAGTAAGGTCATGTCACGGGCATTTAACCTCAAACAATCAATCAGCGTGGACAATCCGCTGATGTTTGCGGATATCAGCCTTTCCTACCCTTATGCCACTGAAATAAATGCGCTTTATTACAATGGCATTTCCCGAGGGGCAAACGGCAACTTCCTATCCGAACGGAGTTTGACCCGCGGTCAATTCGCCATGTTCCTCTCTCGTGCGATGGACAAGAAGTTCCGCCTCACGGTTCCTGCCCTCAACAAGACTGTCATCGCCAACGGAAAAGTCAATACTGGTTTCAATCACTTGAACATCCGGAACGCACCTTCGACTTCCGGTGCAGTAATCGGAAACATCAAACCCGGCACTCTCTTTGCCGTCGTTCAGAATGATCAGTTGAAAACTTCTGACTGGGTCCAGATCCGTTATGAAAAAGGACCTGCTTACATCAATGCCAGTGACCTCTACGTTACATTCCTTGATCATGACAACAATGAGATCGGTTCGGCTACACATTCTGTCAAGGTGAATACTAAGTCGTCGACAGATACGACGCTGAACGTTCGGACAGAGCCGTCCGTTAACGGTATTGTCCTCGGACAATTGAAAAATGGGAACGTCGTACAGGTATATGGTGAAAGCAATGGCTGGCATCTCATCATCTTCAATGGAATACCGGGCTATATCCAGTCAGCCTACACCGAGAAGGTTCAAGCCCCTTCCCCTGCCCCATCAGGCAACCTTAACGGGACAGTTACCGTTAACAGCCTAAACGTAAGACAAAGCCCAAGTGACTCGAGCGCATCTCTTGGAAAACTCAACAAAGGCGCAGTCGTCAAAGTCCATGGCATCAACGGCTGGTGGGCGAACATTGATTATAACGGGCGTAGTGCCTATGTTCACAAAGCTTTCCTGAAGCTGAAAAACACAAGCGGCTCTGTACTTAATAATCGGATTATCGTCGTCGATGCAGGTCATGGAGGTCGCGATCCGGGTACTTCGAAAGCTGGTGTCACCGAGAAGGCCATCGTCCTGAAGGTTTCTCAGAAAGTCGAGCAGAAACTCAAGGCTGCAGGTGCAACAGTCTATATGACCCGTGTCGGTGATACGTACCCTTCCCTACAGAACCGTGTTGACTATGCCGGCCAAAAATATGCCGAATCCTTCGTCAGCATCCACGTCAATGCCGCTGGCTCTTCCGCGGCGAGAGGCGCAGAAGTCTTCTTTGATACATCGGTCAACATGAATGGCGTTGAAAGTAAGTATCTTGCACAGGATATACAGAATCGCCTAGTAAGGGACGTTGGCATGTATAACCGAGGAGCAAAAGACACTGCGTTTTATGTAATCCGCAACCAGCATGTACCGGCAGTTCTTGTCGAACTTGGATTTATCACCAATCCGAATGACTTCAACAAGCTTACCAATGATGCTTATCTGGAGAAGTTTGCACAGGCCATCTATCAAGGAATTGTAGACTACTACGCAAAATAAATTAAAAAAGTGAGCTATCGCCTAAAAAAGGCGGCAGCTCACTTTTTAGTTGGTAACAACAAAAGAATAATTTCATTTTGAGGTGAATTCTCTTTTAACTCTCTAATGTCAGTGTTCACGATTTTTAGTCCTATACACTAAAAACCAACCAGGCTATCTGGTTGGCCTTCTTACTTATTTGCTGGATTGGACTTTTTCAATCAGCCCAACATAATTGGACATCATCTTCGCAGCCTGCTGACGTGTTGCCGATTCAGCCGGACGGAATTTTGTACCATTGTCCGATCCGTCTGCTACACCGAACTGGTAAAGGAAGGCTACGGCATCTTGAGCCTCTTCACCAATGCGGCCGATATCTTTAAATGGCACTTCCCCAGTCGGCTCATAGGCCGTGCCTTTAAGAGACTCATAGGTACGCTTGAGCATCAGGGCCACCTGTGAGCGTTTGACCGGTTCATATGGCATGAAGTTACCGTCCAGGCCATTTACGATCCCTGCTTCCTGGGCAGCAGCGATTTCCGCACGTGTCTCGTCAGCCATGTTGCCAAGGTCTTTGAAGTTTGTAGTCTTACCTTCTGTCTCGAGGCCGAGGGCACGAACCAAGATGCTCGTTGCCTGAGTTCGAGTCAATTCGCGGGTTGGGGAGTACGTTGTTGCAGTAGTTCCTTTGATGAGATCACGATAGTAGAGATCCTTGATGAACGGTGCGAACTCGCTATCCACTTTTACATCAGTGAACGGAACGGTTGCATTAATACGACCTTCAACAGCCGGATTGATGGAATCCCATTGGCTTACATAGTCGATGAACATTTCATAGTCGATGTTGCCCGGCTCGCTCACCCGGCCTTCTTCATAAGCCTTGCCGAACATTTCATAGCCGTCTCCACCTTTGGCGGTGAAGTTGTTTGTTGCCACATGGTAAGTGTCTTCAGGATTGAGTGCTTCGTATCCGTCTTCCGTTTCAACCAGTACTTCTTTCACTCGATTTCCGGCTTCCGCTTTTCCGTCAAACGAGAATTTGAGACCGGATACGTGAAGGAAACCGCCGTTTTCAGCCGGGAATTGACGTACACTATGCTCAAGTGCCTGAACAAGTTCTTCCCCTGTAACTCTCATAATCGCCAATGCATTACCAAACGGCATGACGGTCAGCACTTCGCCGACTGTAATATCGCCTTCATCGATACCGGCACGGATTCCCCCGCCGTTCTGAAGGGCGATCGAGACGTTAGGATCGATGCTTTTTGCAGTAGCCAGCATGCCGTCCGTCATTAAATTGCCAAGGTTGGTTTCCCCAGCACGGACACCCCATAGGCCGCGGCTTCCATCAAGAGCGACTTCCGCTTCTACATCAATCGACTGATTTTTCAGCTCGTCGATTTCCGCTTTGTACTTGGCAAGGATCTCAGCTGCGCCTGCATCCTCTTCTTCTACGGCATCAACATCATGCAATTGCCCATCATAGCCTTGAACAACGCCGTTTTCATCGAAAGTGACATTGAGCTCTCCGAGGAACTTACTATACTCATTAGCCTGGACAATGATTGTCGGATCTCCATCTTTGTCCGCCTTTACCGGCTCTTCAAGGGTTTTATGCGTGTGTCCGCCGACGATGATATCGATTCCATCCACTGCATCAGCAAGAAGTTTATCGTTATCATATTCTGCTGAGTCATCATATCCGATATGGGTCAGAGCGATGATTTTGTTGACCCCTTGTTGTTCGAAAGATTCGACCGCTTCTTTTGCTTCTGCAATATAGTTGCTGAAAGCAACTGAACCCGGGCTGGAAATCGCAGCGGTTTCTTCAGTGGTCAGGCCGAAAATCCCGACCTTCTCGCCATTGATCTCTTTAACGATTCCATCATAGATTTTCCCGTTTTCATAGTCGGCAGCATAGCCGCCCGCCTGCAAGTCTTTAAGATGTTCATCTTGGGAAAAGTCTGCATTGGCACTGACAAGCGGGAACTTAGCCCCACTAACGAATTCACTTAGCGCAAGATGACCATTCTCGGAAGAACCAAGGTCGAATTCATGGTTCCCGAATGTCATAGCGTCATACTCCATGTAATTCATCAGTTCCAGGTCGGCCTGTCCTTCATAGGAGTTAAAGTATAACGTTCCAGAGAAGACGTCACCGGCGTCAAGCAACAGGTTGTTCGGGTTTGCGTCTCTTAGCTTCTTGATGAGCGCTGCACGCTTTGGAGCGGCCTCCACATGAGCATGTGTATCATTCGTATGCAACACTTTCAGCTCAAAGTCCCCTTCAGCTGCTTTTGCTTCACCAGGCGCCTGCAGGCTGAATAGGCTTAGCGCCATCGTCGCGGAAGCTGCCACCTTGATCCATTTCCCGTTCATCATACACCATCCTGTTCTATTCTTTTTTTGTCTTCTTTTCAGAAAACACTTTCTCCGCTCTATTCTATCATTCTGTTGTTCTATTGAATATGCTGTTTTACTTAGATATCTGTTAATTTTCAGTAAAAATGAATGAAAACCGCACCAACCGAACTCGTTACATTAGTAATCTATTTGTAATCAAAACGTAATCTATCAGAATATTGATTAGCAGGCTTGATAAAGCTACAATGAGTTCTAAGTGATTCGACAGAAAAGGAGAGCTATGATGAAAAAAATCGCATTTTCGGTGTTGGCGACATCAGCACTTGCAGCGGTGATAGCCGCACCGGGCGAAGCAGAAGCTTCGCAACAGTACGCGGTACAATCGGGAGATTCCCTATGGAAAATCGCCTCGAAGCATCAAATCTCCGTTGCCAAACTGAAAGAGATCAACAACATCCGGACAGACGTCATTTATCCTGGACAGACACTGGTCCTCTCGTCAGCAAAGCCATCCATCAAAACGCCAGACGTTGCCTCCGTTCCAAGCAGAACAGCTGTATATACCGTCAAAGGCGGCGACTCCCTAGGCAAGATTGCATCCATACATAAGACGACTGTGCGCCAGCTAAAAGAATTGAATGGACTGACAGGAGATCTCATACTGGTCGGACAGAAGTTGAAAGTTAGCGGAACAGCCACGGCCCCTTCTACTTCAAAAGCAAATCCTGAAAAAGCTGCAGCCCCTTCTTCTCCGACTTCCGCAACGGGCGATTACCAAGTGAAAAGCGGGGATACACTTTCTCTGATTGCAATACGGCATGGGGTGTCAGTTGATCAGGTCATGAAATGGAATGGACTTACCTCCCACCTGATCTATGCCGGACAGAAACTGAAAATCACCGGCTCAGCTGCTGCTTCTTCCAAATCAGAGCCTAAAGTGGTTCAAGTTTCTGCACCCCGCCCTACTATAGAAAATAGTCATACTGTAGTCAGCGGAGATACGCTTTCGGGAATTGGAGCGAAATATGGGGTCAGTGTCCGGAATCTGATGGCCTGGAACAACCTGAGTAACTACAATTTGTATGCCGGACAAAAATTGAAAGTGAAGGGTGATTCTTCGTCTGTAAGCAATCAGATCCCTGCTTCGTCTCCCGCTCCGGCCCAATCTGATTCATCTCTGATTAGCGTGGCTAAGAGCGTGGCCGGGACGCCTTATGTCTGGGGAGGCACAACGCCTTCCGGCTTCGATTGCAGCGGCTTCATCTGGTACGCTTTTAAGACTGCGGGCTACGATGTTGCCCGTACGAATACGGACGGCTATTTTAGCCGTTCCTATTACGTAGATACTCCTGTTCCAGGAGACCTGGTCTTCTTCAATAACACGTATAAGAAGGGCATATCCCATATGGGCATCTACTTGGGGAACGGCCAGTTTATCCATGCAAGCTCTTCTCAGGGAGTGGTTGTCTCCAATATAAATGACTCCTACTGGAAACCTCGTTTCGACAGTTTCAAACGATTCTATAACCAATGATGCAAATAGAGCTGTACAGAAAATCAGTTGAATACGATTTTCTGTACAGCTTCTCTTTTGCACAAATTTGAAAGAACACCGCCGCAGCGGTGTTCTTTTTAGTTAGGACTATAAACGATCCTGACATGTTCCCCGGCAAGATAAATCATTTCGAGACTTTCGTCGTCAGAAGCCACCCGGTACCATGTGCGGTCGGGCTTTTTCTCAGAACCAAGGACGGCGACCGGAATCGGAGCTTTCTCATAAGTGAATGCGATGTTATTGCCGACAACCGGGGAGGTGCGTGCATTAAGGCCTGTTGCCAGCGTGAGACCAATCGTATAGCGGCCAAAGTCACGTCCGCCCATTGCCTTGTCCGCACGATACATATGGCCGGCTGCTTTCGCCCCCCAATATGGATCCGATGCATATCTCATGTTGAATCCGGTTGCTTTCGTACCGAATACCGGGCCATTGGCATACGGTGCATTCGGCGGGATGTAATTCCGGTTAAAGAACTGGTCCATCAGTTCGTTGATGTTCTCTTCGACCGTTTCAAAATGATCATTTGCCGGATTGTCGTCATAGACGCGAAGTCCGAATAGGTTGTTGAACTCCAAAGCCCTTGTACTCAGCCCATAGTTGCTCTCATGCTGGGCAAGTGCCAAAATCATGAGCGCGTTCACATTTTTTTCACGCTCTACCTTTTTAAGAACTTCCCCGATCCCAATTAGCTTACTCCTTTTAGAGGCATCCTTATAGGCAGCGTTATTCGGATAAGCTACCTCCAGTCCTTTCAGCATTTTGATGATATAGGCATCGATCTCAGCTGCAGTATAGACTGTCTGGGTTCGGGCCGGGAGGAACTGGAAGTAATTATAGAATGTTTGGACAGGCTGACCGGACCAGTTCATATAGTGGATCTGATCCCACGAAAGATACTTTTGGCCCTGTTTCAGGCTAGCAGGGGCTTTTCCCATTACGTAGCTTGCTTCTGATCCAGTCCGGTTAGAATAAATATGATGAACAAGATCACCTGAAGCATTTACTGTGTAGTAGGAACGGCCTTTCAACATGTCCCAAGTTTTCAGGTCGGCGTTCGCATGCTTGATGAAGCCGGTTGTGCCCGCGACCTTCACTTTCACATAGTCTGCTGTCGCTTCCAAGAATTCGAGCTCAGTGTCGCTGGTTACATAGGTAAAGGCGCTCTTCATATCGGCCTTCTCGTAAATGTTTGTCAGGGATGAAGAAGCAGTCGGCTTGGTGACAACGATACCGTAATGCATATTGACGATTACGTCACCAAGCAGCACGACCTGTCCATTTCCCATGGCCGCAGTGGCCTGGTCGAATGTATCAAAGCGCTTAATAATCTTCGTATTCCCATTACTGTCGACCGTTGCCGTCGCGTATTTAATCTCCGGCTCAGGCTCCGGTTGAGGTTCCGGTTGTTCCGCGATTCTTACCAGTCTTGCTATGACTGCGGAGGCCTCACCCCTAGTTGATAGATCTAATGGTCGGAAGTAGATGCCGTCTTCCCTTGGAGAACCCTTAAAGATTCCGAACTGTACTGTCTGCCCGATCGCATAGAGGTAGTCAGGGAATATGCTGGACTGATCCTTGAAAGTGACTGGATCTGCTTCGCCGCTGATTTTTAAATAGTTCAGAGCACGGTCCGCCATAACCGCCATGTGTTGCCTGGAGATCTGCTGGTATGGTTTGAACGTACCATCCCCATAACCGGTAACAATTCCTGCATTGGCTGCGGCAAGCACTTCATTGAGAACACCAGATTTCTCATCCAGGTCCGTAAAATATGCTCCCTGTGTAGCCGGCTGCAGATTCAGTGCACGTGCCATCAGGGCTGCGAATTGCCCGCGGGTGATCGGATTGTTCGGATGATAACCTGATCCATTCCCCTGAAGAATACCCTTTTCAACCAGATATCTCATGTCCTCCTCGTGCCAGTGACCCGTGATGTCATCTTCCGCCGAAGTGGGGGTTGCTGCGATAAATAAACCAAGAATGAGTAACCACGCTGCAGTTAATTTCGGGAGCTTTCCCATGGGATCCTCCTCCTCTACCATGAATAGATTCATAGTATCACAGACCGCTATAGGATACACAATATTCTCCTATTTTCGCTATGCTATAATAAGGGCATCATTTTGTGCCGAATTGAGGAACATCCATGGTTTTCAGCAGCCTTATTTTCTTATACGGTTTCTTGCCAATTGTGTTGGTGCTCTATTTTCTGAGTCCAGCCAAATTGAAAAATATAATCTTGCTTGCATCCAGCCTGTTCTTCTATGCTTGGGGAGAACCTAAACTTGTTTTCCTCATGCTCATTTCCATTGTTGCGAACTATCTGTTTGGGCTTTGGATAGGTAGAACTGAGACCACACCAAAAAAGAAGGCACTTGTGGCCGGAGCAGTGGTTTCCAATCTGGCCATTCTCGGATACTACAAGTATGCCGGATTTTTAGTTGATATCTTAGAGGATTTGACCGGAAAAAACATCGCCTTTGAGGGGGTCCCCCTTCCGATTGGAATTTCGTTCTATACTTTCCAGGCGATGAGCTACATCATAGACGTCTACCGGAAGGATGCAGCCGTCCAACGGAATCCGCTTAACCTTGCCCTTTATATCTCGCTCTTCCCCCAACTTGTCGCAGGCCCAATCGTCCGCTATCAGACGGTCGCCGACCAGATAAGGGAACGCTTGACGACCTCAGACCGCCTTGTCACAGGGTCTGCCCGTTTTATCCAGGGCCTCGCAAAGAAAGTCCTGATCGCCAATCCAATGGGAAGAGTTGCGGATGAAGTTTTTGCCATGAGCGGCGGTGACCTGACCACAGCCACCGCATGGATCGGTATACTGGCTTACACACTCCAGATCTATTTTGACTTCTCGGGATACAGTGACATGGCAATCGGGCTCGGAAAACTGTTCGGATTTGATTTCCTGGAGAACTTTAATTATCCGTACATTAGCCAGTCGATTTCCGAGTTCTGGCGCCGCTGGCATATCTCACTCGGTAGCTGGTTCCGGGATTACGTCTATATCCCGCTCGGCGGCAATCGTGTGGATACTTGGAAGACCTACCGCAACTTGCTCATTGTCTGGACGCTAACCGGCTTCTGGCATGGAGCCAGTTGGACATTTATGGCCTGGGGATTCTATTACGGAGTTCTCATCTCGCTGGAGAAATGGTTCCTGCAAGGACTCCTGAACAAGATGCCCCGCTTTATCAGGCATGTCTACGTGCTGGTAATTGTCATGATCGGATGGGTGTTCTTCCGGGCTGATGATTTCGATTATGCTTTCCATTATATCGGGACCTTGTTTGGACTCGCCGGAGCCGGTCTGTTTGACCACACCTCTATCTTGTATGCTACCGACTACTGGCTGTACTTCATGGTCGCAATCATCCTATCTATGCCGCTCTATCCAAAACTTCGACACTGGTTCCAAGGATTTGCAGAGAGGCGTCCTATAGCAGGAAACATCCTTTCCGTTACCGCCTCGGCCTGGTTCCTTCTTTTGGTTGCTATCGTCACAATGTACCTGGTCAATGAAACTCATAATCCGTTCATCTACTTCAGATTCTAGGTGGTCGACATGAATAAACTTAACTTACTGCTCCCCGTTGGGCTTTTTCTGATGCTGGGAGGCGGGCTAGCCGCTCATCTCCTCCTACCTGACAGAAGTGCCTCTCAAATGGAGAACCGGACGCTTGCGGCTGCTCCTACATCACCAAGTTCGGCAGAAGTCTTATCTGGTGATTGGTCGAAACAAGCTGAATCCTACTTTACAGACCAGTTCCCTTTGAGAGACATCTGGATGAAATCTTTCGTCCGCTCTGAACTGGCTGTCGGAAAAACCTATATCAACGAAAAATACTTTGCTGACTTTGACAGCGGCTGGATCACATCCGGCCCTTCCGAGCTTCATGACGAAGAAACTCTTGATGCTGGCGCCGTAAAGGCACAAAACATAAATGAACACTTAAAAGAGCTGGGCATACCGTTCACCTTCTATTCCTTGCCGGCAAAGGCAACCTATGTACGGGAGCCACATCCCGACTACATGCCAGAAGATGCAGGGATTGAAAACAACGCCCGATTCCTCGAAAAACTTGCAGATCGGAATATCCGTTCTGTGCGACTGATCGATACAATGAGAACAATCGAACAGGAATTGGATCCTCAGAAACTCTATTTCAAGACGGATCACCATTGGAAAATCGATGGGGCGATGCTCGGTTACCAGGCAATTATTCATGACCTTATAGAAAACGGAATACCGGTCTCGGGCGCGCCTCTAAGCGAGGAAAATATGAAGCGTTCCTGCCTGGAAAATCCGTTTGAAGGATCGTGGAACAAGTTCTATCATATGCTGGTTCCGAACGATGACTTGATCTGTTACCTGGAGCCAGACGGAATGGCAGACCGGTTTAGCATCAGTGCCACGTCTGTAACAGGAACTTCGGATGCTAGCTATGAAGACATTTACGGAGTTGCACGCAAGCTCCCCCCGGAGCAGTCGGTCAATTACTCTGTAGGCTACACATCAGACTATCCGGAATTGGATATTCATAATGCCGACGCTAACAGCGGTCATCTGGTTGTTCTAAAAGACTCTTACTTTAACCCGATTACCTTCCTGACTGCCTATCATTTTCAGCGCACCACAGTCATTGACCTCCGTTATTACGAAGGAGATTTAGATACATGGATTGAAGCAGAACAGCCCGATGCCGTCATCATGGCCTATAACGACCGGAACTTCGATTTAGGGTTCTGAAGACAAAGAAGACTCCCAAGCATATGCGCTCGGGAGTCTTCTTTGTGGTTATTAGGATTCTGCCGGAGAGTGGGACGAAACGTTCGTTTTGAAGGATTCTTCGAACTCTACGCCGTTCTTCTCGATTGACAGGGTGATTGGAAGTTCCGAGACGCGGTAAGCGCCATCTACAAGTTCCATCTCATTGAATGCCTGTGTGATCAGAGTTTCTTTCGCAGCTGCGAAGTCTTCTGTAATAGAAACTGCTGTGTTATTACCGATCTTGATATGAGTTACGCCAAGTTCAGGCATCTTATCGGAGAAGAAACCGGTCTCTTTAACTGCATCGATGCCTTCTTCAAAGTTGGAAACAGTAATGTTGAAGACACCCTTTTCACGGTTGAAGGAAGTATCAACGAGCACTTCACCGTTGGCGTCATGTACGTCACTGTCTTCAAATTCTTTGAAGATCTGATCGCGAGCTTCCTTGACTGCATCACGCTTTTCTTCATCCACTTCCGCGCGGAAGATGAACGATGCCATCTGGCCACGCTTAACCGTTACGTAAGGGCTGAAGGTTGTAGCTGTTGTTCCTTTGGTGATGTTGTGGTCAAGCAACGCCTGGACGTGCTCAGCCATCCATTCGCCCTTTTTGACATCAGAGAACTTGCCTGTGTATGCCTGGTTGTTCAATCCGTAACCAAGGTCGATGATTTTTGCCATCTGGGAACGAGTCAGAGGCGCAGTAAGATCGAAGTACTTGCCTTTGCTGTCCTGATAGCCTTTGATGATGCCCCGTTCTGCGAGTGCTGCGATGTAGCCATAGTACTCGCTGTCCTTGCTTACGTCACGGAAACCAGGATCTTTGACATTTGTCGTATCCAGTTCCAATGCGCCTGCAATGATTTTCGCTGCCTGTGCACGTGTCACTTCACGGTATGGTTTGTACTCCCCGTCAGGGAAGCCCTTGACGACACCGCGAGCTGCCAGATTTAGAACATCCGAGTAATAGTCCTGGTTCTGCTCAAGGTCAGGGAAAATCTTTTCCTCATCTTGTGCATAGGTTACTGCAGGCGGTGCAGCAGTGAAGAGTGTACCTGCCGCCAGGGATGCAGTGAGCGCCATTCCCAGCATTTTTTTCTTCGTGTTTGGCTTGACCATTTTCTTACCTCCATCTTCTTCTGTTTTTTGTCTTGGGGGTAAATCATGATGTATGTAGCAATAAAGAAATACATGGTAATTGTAGCAGTTTAATAGTAAATGTTCAAATAATATTCGACAAACTTTTCGAATAGTCACTATAGATGGAAGAATAGTAGAACCAAACCAAAACTGCTTTGGTCTCAGGGACTTTTCTACTCCAATTCATCAACTATTCGAATTTCTGTAACTACGGGTGGAGGGAACTCTTCATGGCCAGCATGGAAAGCTGCTACAAGGAACGACGCCAATTGCCCCCTGGTGGTCGTCTCGGTCGGCCGGAAGCGCTCGATTGTCGTCACGTCATTTTTGGAAAGGATGTCGATTGCACGCCGTTCCGCATCACTGAACGCCTGCTTGTTATCCAGGATCCGTGAACGCTTCTCAGGCAAGTCCTGCAGACCAAAGGCGCGGACAATGACCTGTGCCATTTGCTGACGCTGGATCAGACTCCCCGGCATCAGCCGATTGTTGCTCCCCAGGAACACTCCCTCTTTCTTCACCAGAAGAGAATATAAGTACAGTTCCGGGTCACGATGATCCGGCGGGACATCCAAGAACGGTTCCACGTCAGACAAGTCGGTTTCTGCTGCTGTTCGGCCGCTCGTCTTCTCAACATACTTGCCCAATGCCTTGACGACATTGGCCCTGGTTAATTTTTGGTACGGGCTGAACTTGTTATCTGGGTACCCGGACATTAGACCCAGAGTCCTTGCTTCAGTGATGTTCTGGAAATGCGTGTCGGATACCGGTACGTCGACATAAGGACTGGTGTTGACCTGCTGATTTCCTGATGCCCCCTGCCCCGGCTCCCAGACTACTGTTCCCAAAAGGACAAGCGTAGCCACCGATATAGCAACCCAGCGCTTTGGTGCCTGCATCGCATCCCCTCCCTTTCTATTATTATACCTTCATGCAAGTGAAAAGGATGCTGAAATTATGTAAAATGCGGACGGAAATCCAATGATTCCGCCCGCAATTGAATTTGAATTAGGAAGCCGGCTCCTCAGTGAGATCGACAGTTATGGTTGCAGACTTAAACGTCTGTCCGTCCGCGTCTTTCACCCTGAGAGAGAACTGCCCTTCATCACCTGTTTCCAGTCCGTTCAGAAGGATTCCGCCTTCTTCACCTTCAGCTTCTGTGAAAGTGATATCGCCGAGGTCAGTCGAGACAGTATCCACGGTACCGACGATCACATCGCTATCATCCAAACCGGCTTCAGTACCTTCGACATCGACATAAAGCGTCGGAACACCGTTATCCAGCGCTACCGATACAGCATCGTCCGATGTCAGTGAAACAGCTTCTGCTGACAACAGATCCTCAAGTGCAACCGGCAGTTCTGTAATTTCGGTGGAAGCAAACGATACTGAAGACAGTTGAGGCGTCGTATCTTGGACAGTCACCTTGAAGCTATCACGGCGAAGGTCCCCTTCCATAATGGAAATGGTCGACTCTCCAGGCTTATTGGCTTGGATATTGATCTCGCCATTTTGCCCGTAGGAAACGGTCACATTGTCATTGTTTGTAGTGGCTGTATACTTGGCGCCAGAGCCAAGATCCGTTTCGGGACCAATCAGCAGACCATCCTTGTTGTACTTGTTGTATACAAGGCTCAGTGCATTGTCATTCTTCGTACCCGAAAGATCAAGCACAGCATCGGCGGAGTTGTTGGCCAGCTCGAGATTTCTAGTGGCTACATTCGTATCCGTGCCGACTGTGAGAGGCACGCTCAGCAAGGTCGTCTCTCCCGAAGTGACCGCAATCGTTCCGGTCCCTGCTGTATTCCCCGCTGTTACCTCTGCAATGTACTGGCCATCCTCAGTTCCCGGGTTAACTGTGACATCCGCAATTTCTTCATCATCCGCATTCGTCACTGCGAAGTCTTCAGGATCGAAGCCATTCACCGGCATACCATATTGGTCAGTGACCGTGAATGTAAAGCTACCTGTCTTTCCTGCAATGAGACCCAAGCTCTCTGTTTCTGTCACAGCTGAAGCCGGGGCACGCTCAGCAGACGCGACGGTGACTGGAACTGTCAGTGATGTACCGGACGCATCATGAGACACGGTAACAGTCGCTTCTCCCGCAGCCACCGGCTTGACAGTCCCATCCTGACCCACTAGGATGACACCGGTGTCAGAAGACGTGTAGGTGAGCCCGTCCCTCACGGAAGCTTCTTCTCCGGACTTTGTCGTCCCCATGACAGAATTGATACTAGCAGTTTCCCCTGTCGTGATGGTGTCATTGGCAACTTCTTTGCCACCTACCGTGAGCTTGTAAGAATCAAGGGACTCCAGCGCAGTCGTAAAGTCCTGGATGGTCAGCGTAGCATCGTCGGATGAAACCGTCTCTCCGTCTTTTGTAACGTTGACTTGGAACGTAACTGTATCCCCTACATTTGCAAGCTCTTCCGGATCCAGTTCACCTGTCGCCTGATCTTTAAAGAGTCCGGAGTGTGATGAGAGGAACTCGACAGTATATCCTTGCTCGGTCAGCGCCTCGAGTTCCACTTCTTCCCCACCGTTGATGGTGAAGGTTGCAAACTGCCCTTCTGAAGTACGGTCAACAGCACTGTCTACGCCTTCAACAGAAGTGACCTCAATTGGCGCATCCGGCATAGCATGATACGCGCGGACGAGGAACGAAGCAAATTGCCCGCGTGTAGTGGTCTCGGCCGGACGGAAATTCTTCTCTGTTGTTACTCCATGCTCGGAAAGAATATCAATGGATTCACGGAAATCTTTCCAGGCCGCATCATTATCTTCTACACTTGATTCCTTGTCCGGAAGGTCTTCAAGTCCAAAAGCGTTGACCAGTACTTGAGCCATCTGCTGACGCTGGATCAGGTTAGTCGGCATCAGGTTATTGTTGCTTCCTTGGAATATATCAGCCTGCTTGACAATCAGTGAATAAGTATAGAGCTCCTTGTCCGGATAATCAGACTGTACATCATTAAACGGCTCAACATCGGTCAGGTCAAAGTCTTCAATGTTCTTGCCGCTCGACGCCACCACATACTTCCCAAGCGCCTTGACCACATTGGCACGTGTCAGTGATTGGTAAGGCTTAAACGTTCCATTCCCGTAGCCTGAAAGTATTCCCAAGGTGCGTGCTTCCATAATATTGGAGTAATGTGTGTAATCCCCCGGGACATCTGTGTAGGAAAATTCCTCTGCAACTTCCGGTGTCTGTGCCGACACTGGCGCCACCACTGATGCTACCATCGCGGAAGCCGCTACTGCTGTGCCAAACTTATAGTATGTTTTTCTGTTCAAGAAATCTTCCTCCTATCAAAAGAATGATTGCAGGAGAAGGGCGAACCCTTCTTACATTCTCATACCCCAGTTATACCAGAAATAACGTTATATCTCTGTTTCTCAATCTGAGGCCTTCTCTGGATTGATCACAACAACATCATTCTTGGTAATTGTTTTAGTAACCGGTGCGACTACGGCATTATTGCCTTTTGAAGCATCAGTGATCATTAAATACAGGTTGTCTTCACCTTCCGGTACAATCGTAAGTGAAGAATTTTGGCTAATGTCTATTGGCGGAATGGAGATATAGATCTTATTCCCATCCGTCCTATCAAAATCACTATTAACCTCAGTTCCTCCAACCATAAAGACAAAGTCGTCCTCAAGGTTCTGACGTCGAATTAAAATTTGCTCTTCCCAATAGTCCCACTCGGATGAATGTATATGACCTGGTACATATAAATACATAGGACTCATTTTCTCCGAGAATGTCAGCTGAATTTGATCAGCGATTGAAGAATCTGCTGAGGAAATTACATAGTGAGCCGAGACCAATGTTGGTGGTACATTATCATGGAATGAAATTGTTGTTATAACGGTCTCAGGCTCTTCTGTTCCATTATTTGCAGCGATAGAATTATAGACAATAATATCTCCGTCTGCAGTTTTCACATTCTTAGTGATTTCTAGTGTGTTGTCAATATCCTCAGGAATACGTTCAGGCAGTTTTGGAAGAGTTATTTGAATGACACCTCCTTCCCCACTAATTGTTGTACCGGCCGGAAGCGCTCCTCCATTAAACTTATAGTTTGTGAGATCAAGGGCGGAAGCACCCATTTCAGTAGGATAATGGATATAGATGACATTATCGACCACGCCGAAACCGGACGGTTCTTTATAAGTCGGTTCTTTGACAATAACTTCGATAGAAGCCAACAACTCTGTATCCTTTACATTTCCTTCGAATGTATAGGTGCCAGCTTTGTCAGTAATGAAATTGTTCGTGTTCCACTCCACGTTCCTAGATGTATCTACTCCGCTTTCCAGTGTTACTCCAACCGTTTTCGGCAGTTCAGGTGTTTCGCCGACTGTAATTATGATATCTGGTTGAGTGTGCACAGACTCAACTGAAGAAGGATATGGCGCTTTTGGATTCAGACCTTCTGAAACTTTGTAGGCACGAACCAGGAACGAAGCGAACTGACCGCGAGTTGTGCTTTCATCCGGACGGAAGTTTTCTACGGTCGTGACGCCATTCACGGAAAGAACATCTATTGATTCGCGGAAATCTTTCCAAGCTTTGGCGTTATCCTTAACGCTTGATTCCTTGTCGGACAAATCTTCAAGACCAAATGCATTGACCAGTACCTGGGCCATCTGCTGGCGCTGGATCAGGTTCGTCGGCATCAGGTTATTGTTGCTGCCCTGGAAGATACCGGCCTGCTTGACGATCAGCGAGTATGTATAAAGCTCTTTATCCGGATAATCGGACTGCACATCATTAAATGGTGTAACCTCGGTCAGATTGAAGTCTTCAATCTCCTTGCCGCTTTTCTCCACCACATACTTCCCAAGTGCCTTTACCACATTGGCACGTGTCAGAGACTGATAAGGCTTAAATATTCCATCCCCATAGCCTGACAATACACCGAGCATACGGGCTTCCAGGATACTGGAGTAATGCGTATACTCTGTTGGAACATCCGAATAAGCAACCTCTTGCTCCATATCCGATGTTTGTGCGGCTACGGGTACCACCGTTGTTGCCAGCATTGCCGAAGATGCCATTATTGCTCCAAATTTAGGGTTTAACATTTTATTCATGTTTTTGTCCTCCTAGTTGTGCGTGATTTAAACGCCTTATCTCTTATACTACTATTAATCTGCATAGTGCATCCTGATTCTTTGAAAACGTCACGACATCTGAGAATTTCTCTATTACATGTAAAACGAAGCTTGAACTTTTTATTTAATATGAGCAAAAATAAAGCGAAGAGATTTCCCTCTACGCTGAAAAAAGCAGATTTACTCAATAATTAAATCTGGTTCTATTTCGACATCTGGGTCGATGACTACAACATCTTCCTTTGTCAGTGTTTTGGTGACTGGTGCCATCACCGGATTTTTCCCGCGTGAGTCATCAGTAATCATAAACCTCTCATTGTTTTCACCCTCCGGCACAAGTGTAATCGTTGAATTCTGGTTAATATTTATGGGTGGAATCGAAATATAAATCTTTTCACCATCAATCAAAAAGTCTTCTTCAAGGAACAGATCCTTTCTAACTTCCGTCCCGTTTACTTTAAAGTTAAAATCATCTCTAACATAGTGGCGGTTACTATCGTTTTGATGGCCAGCAAACTCCATCATAACCGAGTCCTCTGGATCAATAGCATCCATGTCGTAAAATACAGGTGCCATTCCTTCAGAGAATGTCAATTGGATCCAATCAGCAGTCTCAGAATCAGCAGAAGTAACAACATAGTTAGCCGATACAAGGGTTGGTTGGACATTATCGTGAAAAGCCGAAGTCACAGATGCATTAACGGGTCCTACTTCCTCGAAATCTCTATCGAAGGCGTTACCGGTAATGATTTCCCCATCGTTGGTTTTTACGTTCTGAGTTATTTCGAATGTATAAGGAATATCTTCATGAATTATTTCTTGGGGTTTTGGAAGTGTAATAATTACTCCCCCTCCATCTCCCTTCTTAATCTTGGTACCTGAAGGGAGTGGCCCATCATTAAACTTGTAATTCAATGGGTTTAGAGCAGATTCACTCAAATTGCTCCTACTAATTACGATTACATTGTCTCCTCCCCCAAATGTAGCTACTTCCGTGTACGTTGGTTCTTTAACGGTCAACTTCGTTGCTGCTGTCAGTTCTGTAGAGGCGACTTTACCTGTTAGTGTGTACGAACCCACTTCTTCAATATTGAGGCTGTCTGTGTCCCACTCGACAGTAACATCGGTTTTAACACCGCTTTCCAGAGTCGCTTCAACCGTTTCAGGAAGTTCTGGTGTTTCCCCTACAGTAATGATGATCTCCGCTGGGTTTTCCACGGACACTATCGGAGCCGGATACAGTTTTTTCGGATCCAGACCTTCCGAGACCTTGTAGGCACGAACGAGGAACGAAGCAAACTGACCGCGTGTAGTGCTTTCAGACGGACGGAAGTTTTCTTCCGTAGTCACGCCATTTTTAGAAATAATATCTATTGATTCGCGGAAATCTTTCCAAGCATTGCTGTGATCCTTGACGCTGGTTTTCTTGTCCGGTAAATCTTCAAGGCCGAATGCATTGACCAGCACCTGAGCCATCTGTTGACGCTGAATCAGACTTGTCGGCATCAGGTTATTGTTGCTGCCCTGGAAGATACCGGCCTGCTTGACGATCAGTGAGTATGTATAAAGCTCTTCATCCGGATAATCGGACTGCACATCATTAAACGGTGTAACCTCGGTCAGATCGAAGCCTTCAATCCCCTTGCCGCTTTTCTCCACCACATACTTTCCAAGCGCCTTGACCACATTGGCTCTAGTCAATGACTGATAAGGCTTAAAAACCCCATCCCCATAACCAGACAGTATACCGAGCATACGGGCTTCCAGGATACTTGCGTAATGCGTATAATCCGTTGGAACATCCGAATAATTAACCTCCTGTTCCACATCCGTAGTTTGTGCAGCTGCAGGCAATACCACAGCTGCCATCATTGCCGAAGATGCCACAACTGTAGCAAATTTGCGATATGTCTTTCTGTTCATAATCTAGTCCTCCTTATTTTTGCACGGGTCACAGCCCTTTCACCTAAACAACGCTGACTGCATAATGTGCTCTGAAAATCTATGACTTCCTTTAAGTCCTTTTTCTATTGACAGCAAGGCCCTACTCTTTAAATTAAGTTAGTGGAGAGACTTTCCTTTCCCTTGTTTAATAGGTTAAAGGATTTCACTAGGAAGTTACATCTGAATCAATTACTAACACGTCATTCTTGGTAATCGTTTTAGTAACTGGTGCAACCACTGCATTTCCGCCTCTGGAATCATCAGTTATCAATAATACCTCGTTCTCCTCTCCTTCCGGCACAATTGTGATTGTTGATTCTTGGTTAATTTCCATAGGCGGAATAGAAATATAAATTTTTTCACCTTCTACTACAGCACCGAAATAATGACTAACCTGTTGTCCTCCTACCTCAAAGATAAAATCATCTTGAAGGTACCTAAAATTACGGGATATTTGTTCTTCCCAATAGTCCCATTGCGATGGGTCTACCTGGCTTGGTACTTTCAAATAGATTTGACTCATTTCCTCAGAGAATGTTAGTTGAATTTGATCGGTGGTTTTAGAGTCTGCAGAGGGGATTACATAATGGGCTGAGACAAGTGTTGGGGATACATTATCATCAAAAGTACCCTTTACAGCCACATTAACAGGTCCATCTGTTTCAAAGCTTTCCAAGAAAGCATTGGCGATAATGATATCACCCCTTTGCGTTTTTACATTCTGTGTAATCTCAAATGTATATTCTATGTCGTCATGAATGGTTTGTTGTGGTCTTGGAATTGTAATTTGTACACGATTGTCATCAGCAACAATCTTAGTACCAGAAGGCACTGGCCCACCATTAAACTTATAGTTTGATAGATCAAAAGCAGAGTCGGTCATGGCCTGACCATAGTCAATAGTGATTACATTATCTTCGACCTGTATCGTTGCAGGATCAATATACGTAGGTTCTTTAACAATTACGTTAACAGAAGCAGCCAAATCAGAATCAGCCACGTTCCCCGTGAGCGTGTACGTACCAACTTTGTCTTTAACGAAATTGGCTGTATTCCAATCGACAACTCCCGTCGAATCCACACCGCTTTCCAGCGTAACTCCGACCTTTTTTGGCAGGTTAGGCATTTCTCCAACTGTTATAATAATGTCCTTCAGAGCGTGAACAGACTCCACAAGAGAAGGATATGGAGATCTTGGATCCAATCCTTCTGAGACCTTGTAGGCACGAACGAGGAACGATGCGAACTGACCGCGCGTCGTGCTTTCAGACGGACGGAAGTTTTCCTCGGTCGTTACGCCATTCAAGGAAAGAATATCAATTGATTCGCGGAAATCTTTCCAAGCTTTGGCGTTATCCTTAACGCTCGATTCCTTGTCAGACAAATCTTCAAGACCAAATGCATTGACCAGTACCTGTGCCATCTGCTGGCGCTGGATCAGGTTTGTCGGCATCAGGTTATTGTTGCTCCCCTGGAAGATGCCGGCCTGCTTGACGATCAGTGAGTATGTATAAAGCTCTTCATCCGGATAATCGGACTGCACATCATTAAATGGTGTAACCTGGGTCAGATTGAAGTCTTCAATCTCCTTCCCGCTTTTCTCCACCACATACTTCCCAAGCGCCTTGACCACGTTGGCACGGGTCAGAGGCTGATAAGGCTTAAAAATCCCACCCCCATAACCTGACAGTATACCGAGCATACGGGCTTCCAAGATACTTGGGTAATGGGTATAATCAGTCGGCACGTCCGTATAAGCAGCGTTCTTCCCCACATCCGGTGTCTGGGCAGATACAGGTGCTACCACCGTCGCCATCATTGCAGAAGACGCGACTACTGCACCAAATTTTCGGTATGTCTTTATGTTCAAAATATTTTCCTCCTTAATTGTTTATAGGGCACTTAATTGTTCCTATAACTAATATTACTATTAAACTACCGTTCATTGGCTAAAGAAGGAGATTTATTGAAATTAAGATATCAATGCGTGTGTATTATTGCCAGCCAAACCTCACCGGTAAAACTATCTTCAGTGCTCTGCTAATATTGACGGTTGTTTAACCCTCTGGGTATCATTGAAAGGATTGTTGAAAGATGATAGAGACGGAAGGATTGAAGGAATGTTAAATAAACCTGCAAACATGAAAACCTTTATATTGGCAGTGGTTGCTTTCATTTTTTTCGGCTTTTTAGCTTACAATACACCTTTGGGAGGAGATGATTGGGCCTGGGGATCGGCTTTCGGTGAAGAACAGTGGAAAAACTGGTTTGACAACTATAATGGCCGCTACTTAAGCAATACAATCGTCATCATTCTAGCGAAGGTTCAATGGTTGAGGGTACTTTTCATGGCCCTTGTTTCCACCCTGCTTATCATGCTCATCGGCCGCCTCGGCAGCCAGCCTTCAGAAAGACGAATGAGGACGATGATTGCCTTGATCTTGTTTCTGATTGTTCCAGCGAACATGTTTGGCCAAACGTTCGGCTGGCTGTCAGGCTACGTGAATTATGTATTCTCTGCGGTTTTACTTCTCATGTACATAACTATTAACCACAAGCTACTGGATGCGGAAGAGCAGCCAAAGTTTCTAAAGAAAGACATCCCGATGATGGCTTTACTAGGACTTTTAACTCCGCTGGTTGTGGAACACGTGACATTGTTTGTAATTATTACAGCGTCCATGACCATTCTATATACAATGATTCGCTTTAAAAAGGTCTATGCCATTCATCTGACTTATGCAGTGGCATCCATTATCGGCACTTGCATTATGCTCTCAAATCGTGCTTATGCCAGTATCTTTGGTGGGGAGGCTTCTCATGGGAGAGTTGTGTATGCAGATCGGCCGGAACTGTTCTTTGGTATTTTTAAAGAGTCCATTACGCCAATTCTCTTTATCGACAGTTACGCCATTCACATCGTGCTCTCGGGTCTATTGCTATTATTCCTAGTGCAAAAGGAAACTGACGGCAAAAATCTTAAGATGGCTTTAAAATACGGCACCATGACAATCTTCCTTGCAGTCATCGCCTTCTTCCTGGTAATCAAGCCTGCCCTAGGAGATTATTACTTTGGAGAATACACAGTAGATGCAGAAGCCCTGTTATTTATTCTCTACTACCTTGCATTAAGTGCCGCATTATACATCTTCTCGCCAAACACAAAAAGCAGGACCCGATTCGCTTTTTACACGATCGGAATCCTGCTCATGACAGCGCCTTTTGCCGTCCTTTATCCATATGGACCAAGGGTCGCCTTTAGTGCCTATGTCTTTTTCGTGTTGATTGGAACAGAGCTATCCTCACAATTGATCAAAAAAAGCGACATAAACCTAAGATTATCCAGTGTGCCGATCTATTCAACAGTTGCTATCCTCACTATTTTCTATACATTTACCATTTGGATGAACGGACACACGGACCGCGCCCGGATTACTGAAGTTCAAAATGCCCTAGATCAGGATCGGCAAACCATCGAAATTAAAGAGCTACCATTCCCTCAGTATCACTGGATGCCTACACCGTTACCCGATAACTCTCACATTGATCATTATAGAAACTACTACAGTATTCCGAATAGAGCAGATATTTCTGTTCAACCATTCTTCCCTGAATCGATGTAAGATTATGCTTTTGTCCTCTTATGGTTACTGCCAAAGGAGGATTTTATTTTATCACTCTCATTATGTTGCTCCAAAGTTTAGCCAAGATAATATTTCTCCAAAGAAATAGGGCTACCCAATGTATGGGTAGCCCTACTGAGATTATCACTCAGAGACCGAATTACCAGGTACGTCTACATTGACAGTTGTAGAAGCCACTACATCTCCATCTGCTTTTGTAAACTTGAAGACAATAACACCCTCATCGCCAGCAGCGGTTGTGAAAGTATATGCTTCTGTAGCATCTGTTGGAGCTTCGAAACGATCTTCATCGAAGTCTGCGCTAAGCACAGTGAAGTCTCCAAGGTATACATCTTTGCTATCGTCGCCATCCCACTGACCGTTATCATTAACATCAAGATAGATCTGATCGTTGTCAGTACGTTTGCGTACGAAAGATGTTGTCTCAATATTCAATTCGATTCCTTCAACAATGTCATCTTCATCAACACGCTCGATGTCGAGAACATCGTATACGTTAATCTGCTCACCTTCTGCGATGACTGTAGGAGCTTTTACAAACTCAACAGATTTAACTTCAATAGTCGGGATGTTTACTGTCCACTCATACGTATCGATGAGTACACCATCAAGAGAAACTGTAATATCAGTTGTACCGTTCTCTTTTCCAACTACTGTGATTTCACCATTAGCATCTGTAGAGAGCTGTGCGATATCTTCGTCTGCAACTTCGACAACATATGTGCCTGCTACACCAGTCAATTGTACAGTAGTTGCAGCTTCTTGAGCTTCGCTGTCAGCAGTAGCAACAAATCCACCATCTACGGTGTATTCATTTACATTCAGGTCTGCAACAGCAGAACGCTCTAGTTTTGTCTCTTTCGAAACAACTGTATTTCCTTCAGTTACTTCTACTTCAATTGTATCAAGTGGTGCAGTGAAATCATCTGCACGAAGGTAAACTTCGTATTCACCTTTAGGGGCTGTTTCAGAAACATTGATTACTAGTGCACCAGAACCTGGAGCCTCGTAAGTAACTTCTTTACCAGTTACGGTAATAGCTTGATTAGACTCATCAGTAGAAGTAGTGACTTCAATATCACCATCTTCGAATACAAATGGATCGCCGTATTGGTCCTGAACGGTAACGCCTACTGTTCGGCTAGCAGTTTGTGCAAGCTTATAGCTATCTTGTGCAACTGTAGCTGTTGCCAATTCGCGTTCTTCGTTTGTTACAGTCAAATCTACTGAAGCAGTTTTATTGCCAACAGTAGCAGTAATTGTTACATCGCCTGGTGCGATTGGAGTGATATTGCCGTTTTCACTGTTAACTTGGGCAATACCAGGATTCGAAGTAGAGAATACTACTGGAATTCCAGAGTTGTAGATAGTAGCGCCTGTTTCAGAAACCAAGTCACCAACATCATACGACTCTCCGATAACCAATGTATCACTGTTCAACGTAAAGTTGCCTGTTGTATTAATTACAGAGAGATCACCAATTTCCGGAGTAGCATTCAAGTTTACAACTTTGACAGATGCGAATTCGGATTCAGTTACTTTGCCATCGCGAGTGAGAACAATTTTCACTTCAAACTCATCGTTAATTTTTACAGCACCTTCTGCAATCTCACCAGTTGGGGATGTAGTAGCGGCAGTTTCGTTTCCGGATTCAAATACTGCTTCTGTTGCCTGGAATTGTACTTTATATCCATATTGATTTACAAGGTCATTTACACTTACACTTTTACCGTTGACTGTGAACTCAATGAATTGTTTGTCTTTGTCATCATCGACAACAGTCGTAGTAATTGCTGCTTCTGTAACATCACCAAGCTCATCGGATTCAACGATTACTTTAACAGAGGCAGTTAGGTCCGTGCCTTCTACATCACCAGTGAGCGTGTAAGTGCCTGCTTTAGTGTTATCGAGGTCTTCTGTGTTCCACTCAACATCTGCTGTACCAGTAGAGCCGTTTTCGAATGTAACACCAACAGTTTCAGGAAGGTCTGGTGTTTCGCCTACCTTGATTGTGATGTCGTTAAGGTCATTAACGGACTCGATTGGCGAGAGTGGAAGGTCTGGAACAAGGCCTTCGCTCACTTTGAATGCACGCATCAGGAAGGATGTGAACTGACCACGGTTTGCATCTTCAGTCGGGCGGAACGTAGTTTGGTTAGTTACGCCGTTTTCAGCGAAGATTTCTACCGATTTAGCGTGGCTCGCGAATGCTTTGTCAAGGTCAGTCAGGTTAGGTGTACCCTCTTTGTCTTGAAGATTGAAAGCACGAACCAGTACGGAAGCGATTTGCTGACGCTGGATGTTAGTTGTGTGCATCAGGTTGTTGTTCGAACCAACGAAGATTCCTTCGTTTTTAACAACTTTCGAGAAGTTGACGAGCTCTGCGTCTGCGAAGTTGTCCGGAAGGTCGGAGAAGCCTTCAACGCTTGCGAGATCGTACTCTTCTGCGTACTCAGAAAGAGTCATTTCTTTTGTTTGCAGGACGTATTTAGCAAGGATCTTTACAACATCACCACGAGTGATTTTTGCGTACGGAAGGAATTTACCTGCGTTTGGTCCACCAGTGTAACCGGAGACGAAACCAAGTTCGTTCGCTTCTGTGATTTCCATGAAGTAGTCGTTCGGACCTACGTCAGAGAAAGCCTTTGTGTTCGCTGTTTCTTGCCCTTGTGCAGCAACCGGTGCTACTGCGGATACGACCATTGCGGCTGTCGCTGCGCCAGTCAAAAACTTTTTGTAAGTTTTTGTTGCCATAGAATATGTTCCTCCTTAGATTTAAAGAAATGATGCCATCTCTATCACTGCAGCCAGAATGGCAGAGTAATAGAATGCTCAATGTTCATTATAGAGTATTACAATACGATGTCAACGGATTTCAGTATGATTTCCATTTGGTTTCGGGTATTTTGCGGAAGATAATCGAATATTATCATAATTGATGGTATCTTTGTACCAAAAAAAGCGGAACGGCATCAGTATATGATGCCGTTCCGCTTTCTATGACCAGTATTTATATGCAACAAGGAACTTATTCTATGGGCGCTTACAGTATATCGCGCTGCAGAGATTTGTTCAAGTCTTTTTTTCTGCCCGAGAATTCGATGGCAGCTGTCAGAACCACAAAGCCGATCATCAGGATAAAGATGAGGTCGAGCAGGCCGGTATGCAACGAGACTGTAAAGATCGTCATGACAAATGCGAACGCAACAGCCTGATAACTCCGGACGCCTGCTGTCTGAACTTGGTTATAAAGCATAGCTACAATGATTCCATAAAGAAGGAAGCCGATCGCTACCAAGAGGTATCCGCCGTCCAGGAACAGCTGGCCGATGTATGTAGGCGTCGTCGTTCGGGTTGGGCGTGTGATGTAACGGCCGTCCTCAACGCTGATCGAGTTGACGACTTCGGTGACCTTCATGCGAGGGGAAATCTGTTCGCCAGGCAAGACGGTGCCGAAGATGCCGCCATGGATTGACCCTTTCAGGTAGCCTTCATTACCCGTGTACTCAATGATCTTGGAAAGGACGATATGACCTGTGACCATCTCGGCATTCATCTGACGGACCCATTTCGGAGTCTCGTTGACGATTTCTTCATCTGTTCTCAGGTCAACCTGTTTTTCCTCTTCGAGTACGACGTCAGGCTGTTCACGGCTGTTAAACTCTTTGGTTGTATCTTCCGTCAGCACCCGGATAAAGCCGAACATCGAGAAGAACAGCGCCACGACGAACATGGCGGCAAGCAGCCATGTGAGCTTGATGCGCTTGATGACGTAGTGGAAGATGACGAGACCGGTAAAGAGCATGACCGCAATCGGCGTCCGGTACCCCATGAGAAGGAATAGGACCATTGCCCCGAAGTAGATCGTACCGTAGATCCACATCTTCTTCCTCGACATTTCCTTGTCGCGGATGATCTTGTAAGAAAGGAGAAGAACAACTCCGAACCAGAGCAATTGGCTAAGCAGGTTCAGCTTCGGATCCAGGTTGCGGCGGACAGACTCGTCAGTGAGACCGACCTGACCGGTCGCGAGCATCGCCGCGTAGGCAATCGCGCCGATCATCGCCAGAACCCAGATCACCCAAACTGTCTTACCTTTCATGAATCCGAGCCCGAAGCCCGGGAACGTCCAGCCTTTTTTATCCGTGATCCAGACACCGATGTAATACGCGACCAGTGAAAGGATCACCGCCGGCCAGATGGTTTCTCTTACATTGAAGTAGGCGAACCGGTGAAAGTCAAAGAGGCTGACGACAAAATAAAGTACCAGTACAAATGGCAAAAAGAAATAGGGTGAGAATGCGTCGATCCGGTTCAGCCGGCCGACGAAGTTTTTTAATGTTTTCATAGTCAATGGTTCATCATCAGCGGGATGATGGTGTTCCTCCTTTGGCTAGCATCTCTTTCACAAATTCGTTTCGGAACAGCAGCATGACGGCGAAATAGACAATCGCTCCTGAAATGCCGAGGACGACCAGGCGGATGATGCGGTGCCAGTCTTCGGACCCCGGAACCAGCAGATCGAAACCGTACAGATAAGCCATCATCACAGCGACACCGAGAATAATCTGTACGGTGTTCCGAAGCAGATACCGGACATCGAATCCTCCAACTTCTTTATAGAGCGTCGAGAAGGTGATCGCACAATAGAGAAGCGCCACGATCGAAGCGGACAGCGCAATCCCCTGTGCCCCGTAGAATTGGGAGAAGATCCAGTTCGACAAGATGTTCAGGATGATCGAAATCAATCCCACCCGCATCATGTAATGCCCTTTTTCCAGTGTGTAGAAGCCCTTCGCGGTGACAGCCTGGATGCTATAGAAGAAGGCCGATCCGATATAAAGCACCGCATAGGAGGTTGTCAGGCTCGTCGCGCTTGCCGAGAAGGCACCGCGCTCATAAACTGTTCCGACGAGTTCGTGCATGAGGTACCACATGCCTGCCAGCATCGGTGTGAGGAAAACAAGCAGGTACAGATACCCTTTTTCAAGCCCCCGCTTGAACAGGGCCGGATTTTTCTTGTTGTGTGCTTCGGCAATGATCGGGAATGCAATCGTCGCAATCGTCACGCCGAAGATCGCCTGCGGGATGTTGACGAGCCGGAACGCATAGTTCAGGTTCGACACGACCCCTTCCCCGAGATCGGCTGCGAAGAAAGTGTTGACCATCAGGTTGATCTGACCGACGGCGATCGTCAGCCCGACCGGCCAGAAAATATGGTAAAAGTCCGAGACTTCCCCGATGTCCAACTTCTGCTGCCAGTTCAGGAACTTCTTCGGGGTCCGGTAAATGACTTTCAAAAGCAGACTGACAATCGTCCCGACAAAGTAGCCGACAGGAATGGCGATGATGCCGAGCTGCTCGTGGAAGAGAACAGCAAACAGGATCGTCATTAGAACGACACTCGTCTGAGAAAAGACACTGAACGAGAACTTCTTCTTCGCGTCAAAGTAGCCTTCGTAAACGGCGTTTACGCCTACCATACATAGTGATGCGAAATAGAGTGCCGCCGTTGCGGTGGCAATGGCGAATCCATGTTCGAACTCCCCAAAGTTCGGGTAGAACAGCCGGATGATGGGGCCGGACAGGAGCACGCCCAGAATTGAAACACCAAGCGTGATCCAGAACGTTCCCTTCACGATATTCGTCAGGTGCTCTTCTCCCCTGCCAATGGCGTTGAACTTATAATAACTTGGCAGAAAGGCATCTTTCATCCCCGTCAGGAGAAAAAGGACAAATGCGTTCGGAATCGTCATCGCAGCCAGATAGGCATCGGCCTGATAGGAGTCGCCGAACAGGCCGGCGATGACAAGGTCGCGGATCATGCTTGAGAATTTCAAGACAAAAGTCGAGAACAGGAACAGGATCGACGCAACCTTCAGCTTACTCATTGACACCGCCGCCTTTCTCATGTCGGCCGGTTAGGACCGCGATGAGAAACTTCGGCAGTTCGAGTTGCCTCCTCCACCGGGATGGTTCTTTCAAAAGGCGGTACAGCCATTCCAGGCCCAGCTTCCGGAAGGCGGCCGGGGCACGCTTGATGTTTCCGGAGAACACATCAAACGACCCGCCGACTCCCTGGTAGACGGACGGAACGAGCCTTTCCATGTTGCGGATGATGAAGTTTTCCTGCGTTGGGCTGCCGAGGGCTACAAACAGAATGGCAGCGCCGGATGCATTGATCGTGTCCAGCACCTGCTGCTCGTCCTTGACGTAGCCGTCGAGCGTCCCGGCGACGTTCAGTCCCGGGAACTTCGCCCGCAGTCCGGCCGACGCCTGGTCAGCGACGCCGGGCTTTGCACCGTAAAGGAAGACACCGTCTCCGGTCTCTGCCGCCCGGGCGCAAAGCTGCTCCATCATGTCCACGCCTGTGATGCGGTCGCGGATCGTCCCCTTTTTCAGCCGGGAAGCGATCAGCACGCCGACGCCATCAGGAATCTGGAAGTCCGCAGTATTCAAGATTTTGTGTAGGGCAGGGTCTTTTCTCGCTTTCATCAGCTTTTCCGGATTGATCGCGACGATGAACGACTTCTCCCCTTCCCGCTTGCGCGAAAAGATGAGGTCGAGCATCTCATCGAACCGTTCCGTATTGACCTGTACCCCGAAAAATTGTTCTTTCATTAGATTCACCCGTATGCTCGAGTCGATTACTCGTTCGTATTGTCTTTATGGTCTCCCAGCAGGTATGTCCGGAAGCCTGCTTCCTTCCAAGCCGCAAGGTCGATGCAGTTTTTCGTGTCATAGATGATCTTCTCGTCCATGGCATCCGCAACCTGGCCCGGCTCAAGATCCTTGAATTCCTTGTGGTTCGTCAGGATGAGGACCATCGCCGCTCCGTCGGCCGCTTCTTCGATGGATTGGACCTGTGTCGGATGGCTGTCATCTTTCACGTGCGGATCGAATGACGCGACGGTGAAGCCCTTTTCTTGCAGATTGTTAATGACATCGATAGAAGGGCTCTGACGCATGTCATCTACGTCTGCCTTGAAAGACAGGCCGAGGACGGCGATTTTCCGCTCCGAATCCCCTACAAACTCCATTACCCGGTCAGCGACGAATTCCGGCATGCCGTCATTTGTTTTACGGGAAAGATGGATGATGTTCGACTGCTCAGGTGCCAGTTCAACGAGGAACCAAGGATCAACCGCGATGCAGTGGCCGCCGACGCCGGGACCCGGCTGGTGGATGTTGACCCGCGGGTGGAAGTTTGCAAACCGGATCGCGTCCCAGATATTGACGTCCAGGTGCTCACCGATTTTCGCCATTTCGTTGGCGAACGCGATGTTTACGTCACGGTAAGTGTTTTCCATGACCTTGACCAATTCTGCGGTGGTCGCATCCGTCAGCTCAATCGGTCCCTTGACGAATGCTTCGTACAACTCTTTCGTCATCTCAGCGGATTTTTCATTGATGCCGCCGATGATCCGGCCGTTCTGCTCGAGTTCTTCGAAGATACGGCCCGGGATAACCCGCTCAGGAGAATGCGAGACAAAAAGCTCTTCGCCAATTTTAAAGCCGGACTTTTCAAGTTCCGGAAGCATGACATCCTCTACTGTCTTCGGTGGGACCGTCGATTCCAGGATGATCAGGTTGCCCTTCTTCAGATAAGGAACGATCGACGCTGTCGCCTTCCGTACATATTCAAGATCCGCAGTGCGGTCTTCACGGATCGGGGACGGGACGGCGACGATAAACGCGTCCGCTTCGACGGGCTCCGTAGAGACCGTCAGCATGCCGCTGTCGATCGCCTTGTCCAGGCGCTCCTGCAGGCCGTTTTCTTCAATGTGAAGCTGTTTATTCGAAATCATCTCGACTGCGCGCTGATTCAAATCCACACCGTGAACGCGTACGCCATGATTGGCGAACATGACCGCTGTCGGCAGGCCGATGTAGCCGAGTCCGATGACACAAAGATTCTTCGTCATTCCAAGTCTTCCTTTCCTGATACAAAACTGCAAATACAAGTTAAGGTCAAATCAATTTCCCCATTATAGCACAAGGCGACGGCATTCGTCTTTAGGCGGGAGGACAGAAGATTTTGTCACATTGTCCGGATAAACAGGTATGCGCCCTCCCTCATATAAATGCCGCTTATGTCCGCAAAGCGGGGATGGATCATCAGCACATATACAGCATTTTTTTCGAGCCCGACTTCCGGTACGATCCTGAGTGTGCCCGAATCCTTCTGCTCAACCCTGACAGGAACCGGCTTGGCGTTTCCCATCCGGATCAGCTCCACACGATTGGACGCGGCAGGAGCAGAAAAGTTCATCTCCTGAGAAAAAGAGACTTCGATGGGTCCGCCCGGCGCCTCTGCTTCGACTTCCGGAATTTCTGCATACCTCCAGGTCTTCAGCTCTGCCTTGGTCAGCGCAGTATGGGCAAATTCCAGTTCTTTGCCGAACTCCGTCGGCACATCCGGCGTGATGCCGATGCCATGGATATCGGAACCCCCAGGACCGGTAAAGTGAGCCGTAGTCAGCTTAAGTGCTCCGCCATCCGACAGTTCAAAAAAGCTTTGAACACTGCCCTTCCCGAACGTTTTCTGCCCTACAAGGATGCCCGCCTTCTGGTCTTTGACAGCGGCCGCCACCAGCTCGCTGGCGGAAGCGGAGTATTTATTCACCAGGACATAAGGCTTGCCCGGGAATTTGACCGCGGACTTTGCAGCGGGCACTTCAATAGTAGAATCACGATTGTAGCGGGTATAGGCTTTCGGGGCATTGTTGAACATGCCAATGATGGACTCCGCACTTGCAACTGTTCCCCCGCCGTTAAAACGGAAATCAAGGATCAGTGATTTTGCTCCTGATTTTTTTAGACTTTCCCACTCTCTGACGATTGCCTGCGGGGTCTCCACTTGAAAACTGGGAACTGTAATATGGGCGACATTGCCGAACAGCAGCTGGGAATCTACCTTCGGCTGTACTGTACTCACCATTGTATTACCCGTCAGATTCTCATACAGGGCCGGAATATGGATGCTATTCAGGTAGGACGCATACTCTGACTTCGTCATGTAGAGGGAATACGGGTCCAGCCCTTTCATGATTTCATCGATGGTCTTCATCTGTTCGATGCCGGCCGGCACCTCGCCATAATAATAGTTTTTAACATAAAATCGGATCTCATCAACGATGGCTGCCTGTGCTTGATGACCGACGAAGAAACTCATGAAGATAAGAATTAAAACTGTTGCAACCTTTCGCATCCCAAGCCCCCCTGCCTCTGCCCAAGTGTTTCTCTCTATTATAGCAGTAGGGGCACTGGAGAGGATATGGACTCTCCACAAAAAAACAATCAGAAAAACTGTCTGATTGGCAGGGCATTTGTCATAAGTTGGCTGGTCCGCAACTCCCAATCTTCGGGTGTGCTGACATAAAAGATTCATTATCCTTCTAATTTGTGCTACTCTATTCAAAACTAAGGAAAACGCCTATCGCAGGACTGGAGGGATGCACAACATGAAAAAAGGCATCAAGCGTCATTGGAAAAAAGTTCTCCTTGGGCTGTTCGCAGTCGTATTGGTTGTCGGGGGCTATCTGCTTTATCAGTTCCAATTCAAGGAATACGATGTAGCGGACGAGGAAGTCGAAAAGATTACGGATGAGGACTATACAATCGAACTGCCGGACGGCACGAGCATCGGTGGTGACAATGATGAAGCAAGCGCCGATGAAGAAGATTCCGATTCTGAAGCCGGTGAAGATGCATCAGCTTCCGGTGAATCAGGCGCTGGGTCTGCATCGGGCGCTGTTGGTGAAGCCACAGATGACGGCACTGATAAAATCGTCTCCACTGAAGGAACACCAGGCGGTGCCGGTTCGGCGGCCGTAGCAGGAGTCAGCCAGACATCTTCTGAGAATCAGGGCTCCGGAAATTCATCCGGTTCCAAATCAGGGACAAGCGCAGGCGCAGGTTCTGGCGGAAGCACGGGTTCCGGTTCCGCCGACAGCACACAGCCATCCGGCTCCAAACCGACCGTCGCGGCGATCAAGAACAAATATGCACCTTCGTTTGAAAGCCTCCAGTCCCAGGCACATGGCAAGATCAATTCCCTTGTCGGACGCGCCAAGGCTGAGTACAGCGAAAAGAAAAGCAATGGTGAATCGATCAGCTACGGCTACTTCTACCAGAAGTACATGGGTGCGGCAGCTTCCCTTGAAGGACAGACCGACGCCGTGTTCAATCAGCTGATCGGGGCAGTCGAAAGCGAACTTCAGCAAAATGGCTACAGCAAGGAATACGCACAAAGTTTCCGCGATCAGTACCAGGCGGAAAAAGAATCGATGCGCAGCAGCATCATCAGCTCAGCGATGAACCGCTGACCAATAAGACCGCCGGATTTCCAATCAGGAAATTCCGGCGGTCTTTTGTTTGGGCATCTTATTTCGTTTTTGCAGCAGGGCGATGAGGCTCAGGGCGAGTGCCGCTCCGAATGCATCAAGCGCCACATCACCCAGATAAGGCGTCCTGCCCCCCGTAAGCGACTGATGATACTCGTCCAGAACTGCCGCGATGACGGTCAATGCGAATGCCAACAGGTAACGGAAGCGGATCTTTGGCAGCACGGCAAAGATTGCCGCAGCCAGCGCGCCGAAAGAGACGATATGAGCCCCTTTCCGGATGAGGAACTCGATGAAATGGTAGTACCCCTTTGACTCAACAGAGATCGTTTGCCCCCAATACGGTACCTGGAGTGCAGAAAGGAGACCTTCAAGCGGACGGTCAGGAAGCCACTCTTTCAGTTTCGGAATCAGTGACTGCTGTTCGTACGTCTGTCCGGATGATAAAAACAGGAGTGCAACGATCAGCAGCAGAAATAGGTATTTTTTCATAGTACCATCATAATCCAGACGGACTGGATTTAAAAGTCATTTTCTCGAGAAGTGATGGGTCCAGTAGGTTTCTCCTTCCGCATTCTTCGCGAACCCTGCTCCGATGTGGGTGTACCGCGGGTCAAGAATGTTTTCACGGTGCCCTTGCGAATTCATCCAGTCGGTGACGACTTCCTTGGCGGATTGCTGATTCCATGCGATGTTCTCCCCGATGCGGGTGAATGGGTAGTCGAACATGACCGCCATGTCCCACACCTGGCCGTAAGTCGGCGACTCGTGCTCGAAGTAGTTGTTCTGTGCCATGTCCTCCGATTTCAATTGGGCCATCATGGACAATGCGGGGTCGGCGGTGAGCGGGGAGATGCCTCGAGCCTCGCGCTCCGCATTAACCAGGTCGATCGTCTGCTGGCTGATTTCATCCTGAGGGCTAGGCGGATTCGGCGATGCATCCGTCAGGTCGACATACTGTTCACTTTCCTTGTCATAGACGATTTCTCCGGAATCGCGCTTCCGGTCAAACTCCAATGCACGGCTCGCAAACACGGCAAACTGGGCGCGGCTCACCTTGCCATTCGGTTCAAAGCGACTGTTTGCACGGCCCGTCGTGATTCCGAGTTCAGCAATGGTCGTGATGTACGTATGGAATTCCCCGGAAGGCGTATCGGCGAAGAATGACAGGTCATTGTCATCGGTGATGATGTCGAATGATTCCACAATGATTTTCGCCATCTGGGCACGGGACAGGTTTTCTTCCGGCCGGAAACTCTCCGCATTCCGGAATACGCCACTGTGCGTCAGGTCACGGATGTAGCCGTAAGCCCAGTGCTTCGGCGTGGCGTCAGTGAATTGAGTGCGGAATCCCTGCGGTGCCTGCTGTGGATCTGTGAGTTCATGAAGCACTTTGGCGCTTTGCGCACGGGTAAGCAGGTTGTTCGGGTAGAACCGCCCGTCCGGATAGCCCTTCAGAGCACCGAGTTGCGCCAGTTCCTGGATTTCTGCGGCGGCCCAGAACGACGGCCCGACATCTGTAAAACTCTTTGTATCTGCGGATGCGGCGGATGGGATCGAGAAGGCAAGCAGGATGGCGACAAGGAAATTTTTCAGCATAGAAAGCCCCTTTCACGGTATCTTTCTATGAAAATACCCTGTCCGGGGAGATTTAAAGGTTTTATGAGCAGGAAAAAAGGACCCTTTTCGAAGGTCCTCGAGGATTACATTGTTGGTGGATCCGGGACGATGGTGCGGGTGTCTCCGCGCAGCTTCCGGACAAACGTGCCGAGCCGCTCCATTCCCTTTTCCAACTGTTCCATGCTGGCTGCATAGGAAATCCGGATATGGCCTTCCCCGTACATCGTAAAAGCACTGCCATGGACAACTGCGACCCCTTCCTCTTCAAGCGCCCTGATGGCGAAGTCCTGCGAGGTGATTGGGAATTCTTCGATCGAAGGGAACGCATAGAACGCACCGGTCGGGCGGACAATCGGAAGATTCATCCTTTTTAGAGCAGTCATAAGGAATCGCCTCCGTTGGATGTAAGCGCGGTTCATCTTATCCGTTGCCTCGGAGCTCCCTGTATACGCCTCGATTGCGGCATACTGTGACGGCGTCGGTGCGCAAATCGCATTGTAGGCATGGATCTTGACGATATGCTTCATTACTGCGGCAGGACCGAACAGCACCCCGATTCGCCAACCCGTCATGGAATGCGACTTGGATAGGCCGTGGATCAGGAAAAGCCGGTCCCGGAGCGACGGATAGGCACCAAACGATTGATGCGCTGCGTCAAACGTGTTCTCGCTGTAAATGTCGTCGGACAGGATATAGACCTCATATTTAGCGAGGACCTCGGCAAGCCGGTCCATCTCCGCTTTCGGGATGGCGACACCGGTCGGATTCGACGGGTTATTGAAGATCACGACCTTCGTCTTGGGAGTGATCAATTTTTCAAGAGCGGCTGCGTCCGGGACAAAACGGGTCCTCCGGGTATCCAGATAAACCGGAGTTGCGCCTGCCAGCCGGATCAGCGGCTCGTACCCCGCATAGATCGGCACGGGGATGATTGCTTCATCCCCCGGCTCGAGGATCGTCCGCAATACTGCATCCATGGATCCGCTCCCGCCCGCAGTGATTACTGTCTCAGTCGCCGGATTGTAACTGAATCCATACTTCTTGCCGTAGTAGGCGGACGCCGCTTCCCTAAGCTCCGGCAACCCCGCATTCATCGAATACCCCGTCGCCCGCTCCCCGATCGCCCGCCTCGCTGCCTCCTTCACCTCATCCGGCGGCGGAAAATCCGGTTGTCCTACCGTCAGATTCACCGCCCCCGGATGCGCCGGCAGCCGGTTCGACATCTGCCTGATCCCCGACAGCGGCGTCTTCTTCACCAGCGGATTGATCCTGAGTGCCATTGTGATCATCCTTTCCGAATTAGAACCAGTGTATGAGAGTGTCTGCAGCAGATAGAAGATGAGACGTTGCGATACTGATGTGAGACGTTGACATACTGAAGTGAAACGTTGCGATACTGATGTGAGACGTTGACATACTGAAGTGAAACGTTGCGATACTGATGTGAGACGTTAACATACTCTATTGAGACGTTCACATACCATCACGTCCTGTTCTGATGTCTCTAGAATCGTTCAGTACATAGTCTTCCGCCCACTTCAGAGGACCGGCTTCCTCCTTATGATAACTGGTTGCAGGGGGTCGGCCGCTCATAACGAGCTGCAAGGACTTCAGGACTCTTGTTGCTTGCGAGCTATACCGGAGCTGAAGAAATTCCCTGCATTGCTTGTTCGTGATTTTCGGTTCAATCAGAATGAGGCGATCTTCAACCGCCTGGCGAACCGCTTCTCTTCCAGGCAGGTCGCAAGTTTTGCAGTGCCAGCTGCGCATCCGTGCGTTCGTGATCTGCCGGTGACATATCAGGCAGAGCACGCCAGGACGAAAAAGTGCTGGATTGAAATCCATCTTCTCGCATAGCGGCAGCCCCTTACTTTCCGGTGTCCCTTCGCTGAACAACCTGGCAAGATAGTCGAAAGCCCTCGGCGTAAGAGGTGGTCCGGTTGCGATAAGAGAGCGAAAATGTCGCGCAAGCTGTTTTCGGTATATGAGTGGAAGTGTAATAGGCCGCTTTTTAACGATGGTGTTCTGATTCGATAAGACAATGACGCCATGGACCGGCAAAGTGATCCGATGAATGGCCAGAAACTGATTCAACCCGCTGATCTGCCTATCCAGCTGATGGACATAGCAATCGAACTCGTCAATCTCGCCATTTACCCGGATTCGGACGGTCTTCCCTTCCTCTTCATTGAAACTCAAAGTACCCGCGATATTCTTCACTTCCAGAATCAGAGCAAACACCGGCGTGAGAATCAGGACATCAATTTCGATCCTGAAGTTTTTCCTGATTAGCAATGAGAGGTTTCTGAAAACTTGTGTTCCTACTGGAAAGATCACTTCAGAAAGTGTCTGTTCTACGGCCTCTTCCCCTGCTCTTCCTGCTTTTTTCCGGTATAGCCTCGACTCGATGTCGGCCAATACCTGCTTTCGTTCCAGTTCGATCTCCCCTGCATCAGTCGCGATGCCTAGCATCGCCTCAACTGTCGGCACCCCTAGCAAGTGGTTTGCTACCGGTTCTTCCGGTTGAAGACGGGCGACTGCTCGCTCCAGACAATGAATCCCCCAGTCAGTCGTATCCACTTGAGTCTCCTTTCAGGCCGGAGGGGGATCGCTAAACAAAAAGCGTCCGGCTTCGTTTCCTTTACCATAGGCGAAGGAAAGCCGTGACGCAATAGTTGATTTTTCAATATTGAGAATGTTTTAGGGTGAGCCGTAATAGAATCGTGGTTTGGTATGTTAACGTCTCAATCTAGTATGTTAACGTCTCAATAGAGTATGTTAACGTCTCAGCAAAGTATGTTAACGTCTCACCCGACTTCATCAACATTCTGCTCCCCCGCCCCTTTCCGCGCGCGGCGCATCTTCCACAGGTCTTCTGCTGCACCAGATCCGAACAGGACGCCGGTGACAATCAATATAAGGCCGAGGAAATGGTGGATGGTGATGACTTCACCGAGGAACAGCGCCGAGCCGAGAAGTGCGACTAATGTGTTCAGGTTCATAAATATAGCTGCTTTCGTCGGGCCGGCCTGTCCGACGGAATAGTTATAGAGCAGGTGGCTGATGGCGGTGCCAAATAACGCACTCAGTCCAAAGATCAGCCAGAACGTCGGCGGGACTTGGCCGAACGCGGCAAGTTCTCCCGGTTCGGTGAACAAGCTGATGACGAATAAAGTGGAGCCACCGATCAGAAGCATGTAGGCGGTCAGCAGCCGAGGGTCGAGTGTCGCAGCTGCTTTCGACACAATCAGGAAGCTCAGCACCTGAGTGGCGATGGACAGGAAGATGAATACATCGCCCTGAGAAATGCCAGACATCCCCCCTCCCGCAAGAACGACGGAGCTGACACCGATAAGTCCAAGCAGGACGCCTAGCCACTGCAGCTTCGACGGGAACACGCGGATCAGCAGCGAGGAAAACACTGCGGTCAGGAACGGACCGGTGCCGAGGATGAGGGCGGCATTGGTGCCTGAGGTCATTGTCAGCCCAGCGTTCAGGAAATAGTGGTGTGCAACGACATTCAGCAACATGCCCGGGATGATATAAATCCATTCTGAACGGCGCGGAAGACGGATAATTTTCATGGCCGACAGGATGATGAAGACGGCTACCCCGGCGGTGGTGATCCGGAGGGATGTCATCGTGACGGGCCCTACAAACTCAAGCAGATACTTCAGCATCGGGAGGTTCAGCCCCCACATGAACATCACGAGCGTCAGCATCACATAAATCTTCCACATGGACCGGTCTTCCTTTCCTCAGCCTGCAAGGCATGTTCTTTCATAGCTGTAAGTATAGCAGACCGGGAGAAAGCCGCCGCAGCTATAAAGTCTGATAATGATAGTAAACTCATAAATTCAAAATATAAATAGACTTACCATATCTATCCTCGTATGATAATAGTTGAATTTAACTACATAGGAGGAGAGCAATGAAAAATCTCAAGTTATTTTTGGCGACCGTTCTACTACTTACTATTATGCCATTAAGTAACACGTCAGCTGATAAAATGTTATCTGATGTGTTTGCTTACAAGGATGAAATCCGCTTTCTGACCGACCTAAAAGTAATTAATGGGTACCCTGACGGTACGTTTAAACCGAAGAACAAAGTGATTCGCTTGAATGCCATACAGATGATTTTAAGGGAAAAAGGCATTACTGACTTCACCGCACCTGATCCTGGGTTTGCCGACATGCATCCTGGCAGCTATGGGTACGGGGAAGTCGCTAAGGCGGTAGATCTCGGTATCATATCAGGTAAAACAGCCGAGGACGGAACTAAGTACTTCGATCCAACAGGTCATCTGACACGGGCTCAGATGGCGAAAATTTTAGTTGAAGCATACGATTTGGAAATCGCGGACAAAAATTATGAGTTTCCAGAATACAGTAGGACGTATCTGCCTCCTCACTGGGCGGAAAATTATATCGATATCATCGGCTCCCATGGCATCACCAATGGATATGGTGGGGGATTCGGTGCGGAAATAGAGATTTCCCGGGAACACTTCGCAGTCTTCATGGCACGTCTTTTGGATGACCAATTCAAGGCCATGCGCTATAACGATGCTCAAGTTCATTTCATCGATGTCTCCCAAGGGGACTCCATTTTGATTGAAAGTGCAAAGGGAGAAACTATGCTTGTCGATGGTGGACCACGTGTGGCTGGGGAAAAAGTAGTTGCATTCCTCGAATCACATGGCGTTACAGAGCTCGACTATGTGGTGGCCACAAATCCCGACGAAGACCATATCGGGGGTCTAATTGCTGTACTTAACAATTATCCAGTCAAAACATTTATTGACTCAGGAAAAACTGACGATACTGACATCTATTTGGAATTGCAACAAACCATTGCCTCTAATGATATTTCGTTAGTTATACCCGAAATCGGTGACTTGTTTAAAGTAGGTGACTTTGATGTAGAAGTACTTTATACAAATCCTGAAGCTTCTAATAATGCTGATGCTTCGCTTGTATTAAAAGCCAATCACAGCAAGAATGGCTTTCTTCTCATGAGTGATGCAGACGAGAAAATTGAAAAATTATTATTGAGCCAAGGCGGACTCAAATCTACAGTCTTAAAGGGTGGCAACCATGGTGCGAATACAAGTTCATCAGTTGACTTTGTTACAGCTGTAGATCCTGAATACACCATCTTATCCTATGGCAAGGACAATCCTTATGGCTACCCTCTCCCTCATGATGATGTTATCAATAGACTTTATGAGTCTCCAAACTGGCCAACTGCTGTAAGATACACTGCTGAATGGGGTAACATTACATTTAACACTGATGGTATTGCTTATTATCTTGAGCTCGATCACTGGAAAGGCTTAGACCCTGTGAAACCTTATATTCCAGAGCCGGTTACAGATCATTAAAATAAATGTTACTTAAGAAAGGTTTCTAATAGAATGTTTAAGTCTCTAACTGTATTTCAATAAAACATTCAAATTAATAAAGCCGCCACTCTTCCTAATCCGGAAAAGTGGCGGCTTTTTTTGTAGGAGTTATTCACTTTTATACTGGAGGCCATTTACCCGATGACGCCAAGGCAGTGCTGATAAAGCTTGGCAGTGACGAGGCAGTCTCCGACGGCATCGTGTGCATCGTGTTCAAGCTTCAGGTATTTGCTCAGTGTCGTCAGCTTATGATCAGGCGTTTCTGTAATGACTTTACGAGACAGTTGCACTGTATCAATAACCGTATATTCCGGGATCTGGATGCCATGCAAGTCTTCTATGGCATAAAGGAACCCCATATCAAATGCGGCATTATGTGCGACAAGCGGAAGATCTCCGATAAAGTCGATCAGTCCACCGATGACATCATCGATCACCGGAGCATTTTTCACGGATTCATTTGTGATGCCGGTCAGCTGGGTGATTCTCGGTGAGATGTGACGCTTCGGATTGACGAGCGTCTCGAATGTGCCGATTTTCTCGTGATCCTTGTACTTGATCGCGCCGATCTGGATGATCTGGTCAGCGCCTGAACGGAATCCGGTTGTTTCAAAATCCAGGACTACATAGCTTGCGGCTTTCCTCACAGAAGTCTTGTATCGTCTCGGCCGCCTTGGCGGCCGTGCCTGTTTGCGTTGCTGACGGATCTTTTCTTCCAGCAGAGTTTCCACTTCCCGCCTCGGGTTTACCATAGGTATGCACCGCCTTCTGTCTAGTATTCTTCTATTTCCGTTTCTGCGGTAATGTAATCATATTGTAATATTTATTTTCCCAAGAAGAAACCGTTCCGGTAGATTTACCCGGAACGGTTCTCGGTCTGCTTTATCTTTTTGCCGTGAAAGTGCCCGGGCCATCCGCCTTGAATGTTCCGATGCTGCCTTTCACTTTCAGTTTGTACGTTTTGCCGCTGTCACTATCGCTGACAGTCAGCTTGTTCGTCTTCTGGATGCCGCTCAGGTCAACCGGTATGGAGACTTCAACCTTCTGTTTGCCGGTGTCAATGTTGTTGCCTTCTGCATCAACAAAGTGAACCGAGTACACTTCAGAAATGGCATTGCCTTCTTCCGACTCTTTCTTGCCCAGTGCAATCATGACATCGCCTGCAGCCGAAAGCTGGCTGACCGTTTTCTTGTCAAAGACGAAACCGGCATCGCCACTTTGTACAGTCAGGCCTTTTTTAGCGTCGGCAATCTGGCCGACCTGAGCCGCAGTCAATGCAACTTCTGCTGCCCCTTCAAATTCAGGGACGTTTACAACCACTTCTTTGGAAGATCTGTTTCCGAGTTGTTCGTCGAGTTCATTGTCCGGAACCGTGATCACCGGCTCCTCTTCTTCTTCAGGTGCTGTGTAAATTACCGTGGAAGCCGAATTGCCGGCCGCATCTTCTACGTTGAGGCGCGCTGCTTGTCCAGCTCCAACCTTGCCGCCAAGTTCTATCAAAAAGCTGCCGTCTTGTTCCAGTGTGACCGCTTCAGTCGCAATGACTTCCTCGCCGGCTACAACTTCAATTCGAGCGTTCAATTTCATATTCAGGTCGTAGTCCAGACCATAAGGTGCAAGGACATTCTTATAGTCGACGTACTTGTCGACTACCCGGCCTGTGACGATCGAGCCTTCGGCAGAGGATTCCACAACAGGTTCAGTGGACTTCACGAAAACCGGTCCGACGTAGTCGCTGACGATTGGCGGGTTACCGGACGCGGTCAGGCCGGTCAGGTCAATCGTATATACACCTTCAGGAATAGCGGCCTGCTCTTCGCCGTCCCATGGCATATAGGTGCCGCCGATATTCAGGGTGTATGCGCCAGCCGGAAGCGAATTCCCTGCATGGAGATAGCCGATATAGCCGTCACCATAAGCTCCCCCTTCAGGATCCTGGATATCCCAGAGTTCAATATAGTTGGTGCCGAGGTCACCCGTGATCTTGAACGACAGCAACGCCGAGTCGTTCACACCGTCCCCGTTAAACGACAGGTCTGTGCCCGAAATGTCCATGTACTCAATGGCTGTCGCGCTGTCCGGACCGAACGAGGCAGCGAAGGGCAGCGAAAGTCCGGCTTCAGGACCCGTGATGTGGACATAGCCGAGCAGCTCGTCGCCCGCTTCGGCCTCTGCCTGAGGTGCAGTCAGCGTGACCGTAAGTTCTTCCTCGCCGTTAAGCGTAAAATTCGGCTTGTCCACGGTGACTGTCGCATCGCCGAACGCTTTCGTCGTCTGGACAGTAACGGTGTAGTTGCCTCCCGCTCCTGCCATATCTTTCACTTTGACGGTCTTGGAAACTTCCACATCTGCTTCTGCAACCTGCTGGAGTTTACCGAAGGTGATGGTTCCTTTGACGTTGTCGACGATGTTGCCCTGTCCGTCCGCATCTGCCTTATCATAGGAGTAGGCAAGCGCTTTAGGGAACGCTGCTTCATAAGGCTGGACGCGCCCTGCCCCTTGCGAGAAGACATCATATCGTTCGGTATCAAGCAATGTAGCCGTGCCAGATAGTGACACTTTCACATCGAACGGTGTCCATCCAGGGTTCGCCTGCTGGATAAGTGCCGCGATGCCCGCAATGTGAGGCGTCGCCATCGAAGTGCCTGTCTTGCGTGCGTATGCCTGGCTGTAGTCGGCATCCGGTACGTCCGTCTTGTAGGCAGGGATGGCCGACATGATGTTCGTGCCTGGTGCTGTTACGTCCGGCTTGATGTCGAAGTCAGGTGTTGACGGGCCCCGTGAGCTCGAGTCGTTTACCTGATCGCCATCTGACATTTGTGTCAGGACATTGCCGAAATTGACCGTGCCTTCCCCATTTCCGATCGCCGAGCGGAAGGCCTCACCGTCCGTCTGGCTCATGTCGAAGGTCGGAATGTATTCGAAGTCGCTGCCGAGATACGTCCCGGAAGCGTCGGGTGCATTCGTGCCGCCTGCGAAGTTATGGATCAGGACGGCAGCAGCCCCATGCTTTTTCGCCGCTGCAATCTTGTCCACGAACGGAATGTCTCCGCGCGAGACAAGCGCCACTTTGCCGTTTACATCAAGGCCTGTATAGCTTGCATCTCCCCCGGTACCCGGAACGGAGACAACCGCGAATTCACCTTCAAGCTGTGAAGCCGTATCAGCGCCGAAAGTGGTTGCCATGAGATTCATAGGAACCTCGGCCTCGTATTCTCCTGCGGACATGCGGACATCCGCGGACACCGTTTCTTCCGGCTTTGTCGTGTTGCCGACCGCGATGCCGAGCGTCGCGGTGGCCGGTGTGCCCATTGTGCCGCGGTTCGGTCCGGAGTTCCCGGTCGCGACAACCGCGATCGTGCCCTGCAGCATCGCATTGTTGATGGCAAATGAGTCTGCGGAGATGGATGTGTTGCCTCCGCCGCCAAGGGAAAGGTTGATGACATCCATGCCGTCCTCGACCGATTGCTCAATCGCCGCGATGATCCAGGACGTTGCTCCGCTGCCGTACGCTCCGAGAACACGGTAGGCATGGAGCTCGACATCCGGCGCGATGCCCTTGATGCCGTATTCGTTGTTGCCGGCAGCCGCAATCGTGCCGGCCACGTGCGTGCCGTGCGACGTGTAGAACGAACTGCCCTGCGCGTTGAATTCAGCCATATGATCCGGCCGGTCAAGCGGCGTGGTCTCCATCGGGTCATCGTCAGCGCGTGGACGCGCGTAGTCCGACGAATCCGGCACGAAGTTCTGGCCGCCTGCGTAGTTATCCCGGAAATCCGGGTGGTGGTAATCAATGCCGGTGTCGATGACCCCTACCTTGATCCCTTCCCCTGTAAGCCCCTCATTCCAGAGACGCTCGATTCCGAGGAAAGTGTTCGTGGAATCCATTTGGATATCCGCCTTACCGTCCTTGGACGGCAATTCCATCGCTTCGCGCATAACGTCCGGCTCGACGACTTTAACGCCCGGAACATCGAGCAGCTTCTCAAGGTCGTCCGCCTTGACGGTCGCCGCAAATCCGTTCAGCACCGTTTCATAGGCATAGCCTTCTTCGACGAGCAGCTCAGCCGCCTTCATCGCCTTTTTGGCACGCTGCTGTTCCGCCTTGATGGCGTGAACCTGCTTGGCACGTTCGGATGCCTGATACGGAAGTTTCTTCAGCTTTTTCTTTCCTTCCGCAACTGCAATCGGTTCTTCAGATAACTGAATGATGACATTGACTTCTTGCTGCCCTTTCAGCTGCTGCAAGTCAGGATGAAGCTGAGGCAGGCCGTTCCTTGCATTGTCCTGCATCGCGATGGCCATTTTCTGTTGCATGATCGCATCGCTCTGGCCTGTTGCAGGTTTTTGTACTTCAGCAAATGCACCTGTCGGCACAATCAGTGACAGGACCATCAGCAAAATCATGAAAATTATGGGCCTGCGTCTTTTTGTCCCCTCCAAAATCTCTCCCCCTATCCAAAATGTTCATACTATGTGGAACATTTTTAATATAGCATAGGATTTTAAAGGAAAATAAGAGATTTTTCATGCCGGACTTTCGGACTATTCCATGCCTTTTACCGGCTCTATGGCACATCTGAACCAAGACGCTCTTTATTTATTTCGGGACACAAAAAATAAACCTTTGGACCCTTTTTCCGGCACGGGTCCAAAGGTTTACTTTTTTAGTTTGGGCTGCTTCAGTGTGACATCCAATGTCCCGTCCTCCTGCAGCTGTGCAAAAAAGACTTGATCTGAACGTGACACCCCGTGTTTGCTGATTTCCTCAAGAAGCCATTCTTCGTTTAAGCCGTATAACTTGAGATTTTTCCGGTTGACCCTTCCGTCCGCGATGATTTCCGAGGGCATGTATTGGGGAGGGCCTCCTCCTACTTTAATGTCCTTTTTGGTGGCAGGAAGCTTGTCGACTTTCTGAAGAACGCTCAGTGCACCGTTTGTTTCCAGGACAGCATACTGAACGTCTTTAGTGGAAAATACCCCGGCTTCCCGAAGCATCATGTTCAAATCATCCAAGTGCAGCTGGACGGATTTCATCGCATGTTCATCAACACGTCCTTCCCTGATCAGAATGGTTGGCTGGTTATCGAGAAATGCCCTGCTGCTGCCCCATTTCAGGGTGATGAAGCTTAGCATCACCGTCAGCAGTGTCCAGGTGACAAGCGAGACCAATCCGTTCCAGAATGGCGTTTCGCTTTCCCCGGCAATGTTTCCTGCAATCGATCCGATCGTAATTCCCGTAATGTAATGGAAAAATGTCAGCTGGCTCATCTGCTTTTTCCCAAGAAGCCTTGTCAGAAGCAGCAGAACCGCAAATGCCATCGTTGATCGGGTGACCATCTCCCAAAAATGGACACTGTCCCACCCTTCTCCCCATCCATCAAACATGCAGACGCACCCTTTCCCTGTTATCTTCCTCCCATTCTGCCGTTCTTTTATTGGTTTTATTCCATTAAAAAGACCACTGCACCAATGTGCAGCGGTCTGTCCCGTCTGTACCGATTATAGAGGGTCGTTGAACCGGTTGCGGTCTGCCGGATTGACCGAGTCATCCAGCCGGTCAGTAGTGGCAGCTGATTCGTCGATCCGTGTACGGCCCGTTGTAAATGTTGTCTCATCTCTAAGTGTGCTTCCCGTCGTGAAGCCCGTGTCTTCGACGCTGGCATTACGGTCAACGAGGACAAGAATCTTGCCTTCGTTAAAGTACGTCTCGTAGCGCTCTGCCTCGTCTTCCGGTACGCCCATGCCGATCAGAGCACCGGCAAGGCCCCCGACTCCCGCACCTGCAGCCACTCCGGTGAGTCCGGCAACTACAGGACCAGCAGCAACGATCGGCCCGATACCCGGAATCGCCAATGCTCCAAGGCCGGCAAGCACACCGCCGAGTCCGCCCAATACGCCGCCGGTCGCAGCGCCGGTTGCAGCACCTTCGGCAGCCTGTGTGCCGGTCTCTTCTTCAATCGCTTCCACATCATCATTGTTTTTGGATATAACGGAAATGTCTTCTGAAGTGTAACCCTGGCGTTTCAGATCCTCGATTGCATCAATCGCTTCCTGTTCGTTGTTGTAATAACCTACTACTCTACGTTCAGTCATTTTCCTAACGCCTCCTTTAGCAGTCTAGTTTGAGGTTACCCGCTCAACAGAGGGATAAACAAAAAGAGCCGCCCGCTAACGCGGACGGCGTTTGGTTAAATTCGATTATCTGAACAGAATATAACGCGTGTAATCGCGCCAGTCATGCGCTTTCCATTCTTCCTTGGACGGCCATTCAAATGGCATCGGAAGAATGGTCGCAGGCGGCGAGATATTCCGGTCGTAGATCGGTCCTGTGATCACAAAGTCACCCGCATACAGGTTGTCCGTGATGACGCTTTGTCCCTTCCAGTCAAACGGAGTGATGACCGGTACACTGACTGCATACCCATCTCCGTCGATGACAGTGACGATCGCTTCGTCCCTGTACTTGCCGGTAAGGGCATCCGTCTTCACCGCGACGGCATCGAATGCCTCTTGAGTGTAAACGACTGCGTTGACATTGTTCGCGAACGGCAGCGTACTGACATCTTCATTCGGTAGGACCCTCACCTCATAGTAGGCAAGCGGATTGCTGACATCCCGGTTGTCGAGGCTACGGTAGGTATCGAGCCACTTCGACTCCGGTGCCTCTACTTCCGCAATTGAATACACACTGCCTTCAATCGCAGCATCCAGGCCTGGAGCCTGAATGAACACGCGGTCCCCTTGCTGGATGTCCTGCCACTCCTCGCCGGACGCATACGTCAGAATCGTCCGTTCGGAAGAATATACATCAACTGCCAGCTGCTCACCCTGCCGGTGGACTTGGGCCACAGTGCCTTCGACCGGGCTGAGCAGAGAAGGGGATTCCCCGCTTTGCTCCAACTGGGCCTCGACGACCGTCAGCTGGCGTCTGATGTCCGCAAGCTGATTTTCTACAGCGGTGATGGCATGTGCGTAAGCACCTTCCTGTGGTACATCGACATTGACATCGACGCTCAGGTCGACGATCGGGCTGTCGTTGTCAACAGAACTTCCACTGTTTCCGAATCGTTCGTTCGTGTTGGAGTTGGATCGCGAGCCCGACTGTGAAGAACGGCGTTCCCGCTCCAGCTGGCTCAGTGTGGACTCAAGTTCCCGCTCCTGGGCCTGAAGCGCATTCTGTTCGGACTGCCACACAGAACGCTGGCCTTCCATTCGGCCGGCATCCAGTTTCGCGATCGGCTGCCCTGCCGTGACCTGCTCCCCCTCCTGGACGAGCCATTCCTCGACAGTCGCCTCTTTGTCGACATAAGCGGTATAGACCATATCCGGAACAACGAACGCTTCCTTGGCCAGTTTCTCGGCGTAGTCGGCAGCGACCATGCGCTCCGTTTCAGGCGCATAGACATATTTCGGGATCAGGCTCTTCTGCCCGTATAGCAGCATGAGGTTTGTTGCGATAAAAGCGGTGACGGCTACCGCCACGGCGATATTCCCAAGCTTATTCAACCGTCCCACCTCCTCCGAAAAGCTCCGTGAACAGCCTCTCCGCAGGAATCATGCCGTAAAGCGAGACTGCAAGCGCCATCAGCACCTGGAGGCCGAGCAGAATCCACAACAGGCTCCGGCCCGCTTCAGGCAGCAGCTGGCGGATAAATCGGAACTGGTAAGCCACGACAAGCGCGGTCCCGACACTGAGCTGGTTCAGGAAGTAGATCAGGAACGGATACGTCAGGAATGTCGATGCAAGCGGTCCGAATGACAGCGGTGAAACCGGCGTCGCGGCCCCGCTGATCAGGAATATCGCAAAAACGATCGCTTTCTCAAGAAGCAGGATCGCTGTCACAAACAGTTGCAGGACGACGAGCTTCCGGTATTCGACATTTGTCAGCTTATGTAGGATGAACGCGACGCCATACACATGGAACGCCGTATAAAGGACGGACAGCAGAATGGCGGCTGCGAGCGTGAGGATCCGCCTGAGGGCGAACGTTTCTTCCGCACCTGTCACGGCGATCGGCGTGAGTCCGCGCGTCCCGATGCCCCACATGTCCATCAGGGCGTACAGGACGGCAGCTGACAGGAACAATCCGGCGACCCGCCAGCGGAAGCCTTTCATTGCGCTCCCTTCCATCCGGTCCGTCAGTTCCCGCTGATTCAACAGGAAGCGCCAGAATTTGAAATCAAAGAACATACATCCATATCCCTTCAAGCCCGATAGGTTAATAGGTTACACCCCTCAACTTTACCAAAATAAAGTCGTTTTGTAACCATCCAAACGACACAGGACCAGGGGATTATTCAACAAAAAGCGGGTTTAGCCGTCAGGAATCGGGGTATGGGAGGCAGGGTCATTGTTGAAAACGAAAATGAACTGAAGTGAAGTGAAACGGTGACATATCTTCCAGTCACCTTGCCATTATTCAATGAAACGTTATTAAATTCCCGTTTCTGTCCCTAAACGTCAAGAACCCGCCGGTTCCTCCAGCAGGTTCTTTAGTATTTAGATTTTATGAAGTTCCGTTCAATTGTCCGGTCAGATGGTGGAAGAGGTCCCGGTCGCCTTGTTCAAGTGCGCGGTCGATCAGGTTAAGCAGGTTCATCCGTTCAAGTTCCAGGATCACATTTTCCGCTTCACCTGGTTCGAGCAGCAGCGGGTCATTTTCCATAATGTCCGCCCCCTGCAGGATTTCTTTGAGGTGGGTATGGATGTCCGATATAAGCAGTAACTGATAAAGCGGGAGGCGGATGAAGCGGCTGCCTTTCTGGAAGACGAAAATGTCGCCGAGGTTTTCAACTTGAAGACTTTGGAGGTTGATGTGGATCTCCTTCCCCTCCGACGGAATAAAGTGGAAGAGTTCTTCACCTTTCTTGATCGTGAAGTACTGATATTCAAAGACAAGCTTCACCTTCGCCTGTTCCTGCGTAACGTAAAATGGCTTCATTCTTTGGATGTGCAGCATGGGGCTCCCTCCTTTTCTAAATATTCCGTTATCAACAGTTTACCATAATTATATGAAAGCGCATACAAAATAATCCGGGCTTGATGCCCGGGACCTTTTTATTCGCTGCGATCGGAAGGTTTTCTTCCTTATTCCGTGATCCCCATTGCCATCCATGAAGAACCCGAAGTCCCGGACCCCAACTTCATTAACCAACCAAGATGAGGCTTGGGAAAGACGAGCAATCAGAAGAGGCTGCACGGACTTGACGATGCCCCACAATCAACACTTTGGTGATTGTGGTCGGCCTCAGTACAGAATTGAACCCGATCGGTCAGTCTTGGCCGAAAACGGCAGCCCCTCCATTTACGATTGATTTACGGCATCGTATAATGGAGGGACAGCCTTTTTTAGTTTGAGGGCTTTTTCCGGCGGTCGACATTGCCGGCCAGTAAGGAAAACAGCCCTATAGAAAGCGGTGTTTTAAATGATGGACCAGCTCACGGAAGTCGCTGATATATATAGAACGGAAATCATTGAAGCAATGGAACAGCAGAAAAAGCTGCCGGTCACCTATGATGTGAGGGAACGAAGGTTCCGCCAGGCTGCGATGATGGTGCGCAATGACTGGCTTCGCCTTCTCCAATCCGATCAGACAGGAATCGTCCGGTTCTCATTTCCCGGATTTCCTCAGCCGGAAGCGGAGATCCGCCTTTATAACCCCCGTGCCGCATGCAGCGTCCACGGCGATAAGGGCTGCGAGCATACGACAGCCGCCTACTTCGCCCTATACCAGCGCTTTGCTTCCCTGTCGGACTGGCTGGCGGAATGGCGTCATTCTGCCACCCAGTCAGCCGCTCCGTCACGGGCAGCGGAAAAGACGCCTGAAGCATGGCGAGAAGTATTCGGGCAGCTGACCGGCACCTTTCCTTCGATCGGTGAGAATGTTCCCTTCCATATGATTTCATCCGCCGTCACCCTTTACCGGCAGCAGGTGCGCGAGGCGGAACCGCTGGAACAGGAATGGAAACCGATGTTCCGGCTGTATGCAGGACTTTTCGGACTCAGTGCCATAACGGCGGGTGCACCGGCAGGCGGTTTCTCGATCGGCTATGACCGGTGGCAGTACGGCCGTCTGCTAGATTCCCTCACCGACGGCATCAGGGAAGAGTTAAAGCTTCTCTCCACCTCCCGCAGGCTGTTTGCTGCAGATCCGTTTTATCAGGATCTGGAGGATTTCATCCGGACACTGGTTTTGTCCGCAGAAAACGTCCAGGGCAGATGGCTGTCCGTCTACCGGGAGATGTGGGAATCCCTTTTTAACAGTGCGCCTGCGCGTCAGCGTGAACTGGAGACGCTCCGGCGGATGAAGGACGGCGATAAAGAGCCGCCGGCCCTCCGGCTGATGACCGCCTACCTGGAAATGCTGTCGGGCGAAACTGCCACAGAGCTGGATGCACCGCTCACAGACAACTCTCTGCCTCTCTTCCCTTCCTACCTCGATCTGGCATCCACACTTGCGGAAAACGGACATCCTGATGAGGCGCGGAATCTCCTCATGTCGCTTGTACCGCAGATCGGCAACTATATGGAATCCGTCTCGTTCCTTGACCAGCGCACGGCCGCCGGAAGACTGGCCGACCTGTGCCGGGATACCGATGTTCCCGATGAGACTGCTGCCGACATCCTGTTCCGCTGCGGAAGCGCCGCAGAGGCCGAGTATGCGGAGTTCCTCCTTAGCCGCGGGCATTACAGGGAATGGGCGGCATACCATCATCTGAACCGTTCCAGCCTTGAGCGGATCGAACGGACCGGACTAAAGACGATGATCGATGAAGCACCCATGGAAGCGGTGTTTCTCTTGAATGTCCATGTGGAGGAGCAAATTGCACAAAAAAGCCGCCAGAACTACCGCGAGGCCGTTCGGATCATGAAGAAGATGAAGCGCGCCGCCAAAAAGGCGGGCCGCACTGAGTGGTGGACGGGCTATGTCGACGCTCTCAGGCGCCGGCACCAACGGCTCCGTGCGCTCATGGAAGAACTCGAGAAAGGAGGGCTGCTGTCATGAAGCCCCTAACTTTAAACCGGGAGATAAGCTTGAAGGTCAGTGAATCGCCCGATGGCCGCTTCCTGTTTGCCGGTTTTGATCCGTCGGGTGACTTTATCGGAAGCCGTCCGCTGAAAGAGCTGCTTTTCTTTAGCCACACCCGCTCCTATATGGGCCTTCTCATCGAGGACAAAGATGGTGCTGTCCGGGCGGGCAGCCGCGAGATCGTGGAATCGTTCGGCGATCCGCATCCGTTTGTCCGCTATGTCGGCAGGTCCGAAGAAGATGAACAGTGGATCAGTACATTTAAAGAAGCAGCATCCATCTATAGCGAACCCGGCCTTCCACGGATACTCGGTGCCCCCGGCGGTTCGCTTCAGGTCGCCGAACAAGTATCGGAGGGAGCAGCACGCCTTCTGGGCCAGGTATTCGAGGAAATCCTGGAAGAAGGCGGCATCGGGCAGGACCGGCTGGATGACGTCATCCGCTTCCGCCGTCTGGAAGCTTCGGAAACACCTGATGCTCCCCTCCCCTTCCGAATGGCCCTCCGTCTGTCGGAACCTGTGGAAGACGACGGGCTGTGGATGCTGGAGAGCACCCTTGTGAATCCGAAGACCGGATCACACTGGACACCTGCCATAAGCAAATCGGCACAGCCGCCTTCCGAATCTTTACCGAAAAAGTGGAAGCCCTATGCCGGGTCCGTCGCACGGATGCAGTCCAGAATCCGCACTGTCCTCTCCGGTGACTACAGTTCCGATAACACTACGTTTATCGCCCTGCCGTTTGAGGACCACGAAGTCCGGAGTTTCCTGAAAGACGATCTGCCCCTTTTGCAGGCACTCGACATCGACGTCATCCTGCCCGGCTGGCTCCGGGAAGCCGCAGAACGCCGTGTACGTGTCCGGGCGTCTGCCTCTGCCGGTTCATCCGGCAATGCCCGACTCGAGGACGCGCTCAGTTTCAACTGGTCGTTCTCGCTCGGAGGGTCCGAAATCCCGGCCGAACGCTTCCAGCGGCTTGTCCAGGAAAAGCGGGAATTCATCCGCTCCGGCGATGAATGGTTCCGGCTGGATGCTGCCTGGCTTGCCCGCATCCGTGAAATGATGGAGACGGCCGAGAAAAGCGGCTGGACCGTCAAGGACCTCCTTTTCAGGGATCTTGAAGAAGAGTTGGGTGCAGTCAGCTCCCGGCCTGACGACGAAGAGGAAGACGACCCGCTGTTTGATTTCCTCCTGCAGCATTCATTGAAAGATGCCGTCGAGCGCATCCGCAGCAAAGAAGGCATTCCGGAAACACCGGTGCCGGATGGGCTGCATGCGGAACTCAGGCCTTATCAGCAAAAAGGATTCGACTGGCTTGTCTTTATGCGGGAACACGGATTTGGGGCGGTGCTTGCGGACGACATGGGACTCGGAAAGACGGTCCAGCTGATCGCCACCCTGCTCCATGCACGGGAGTCCGGCCTCGCCGAATCCCCGTCCCTGATCATCTGCCCGACGTCGGTCATCGGCAACTGGCAAAAGGAGCTCCAGAGATTCGCCCCTGACCACCCTGTACTTGTCCATTACGGCCCAGGGCGCCTTCGGGACGATGGATTGGAAGATGCATTGGCCTCGCTCGGAAACGGGCTTGTGCTGACCACTTACGGTACGTTCATGCAAGATCATGAGGAACTGACGGCTAAAGAATGGGACGCTGTGGCGCTCGATGAAGCCCAGAACATCAAAAACATGCAGACGAAGCAATCCAGGGCAGTCCGGAAACTGCGCGGCCGTCACCACATCGCACTGACCGGCACACCGATTGAAAATCGGCTTGCCGAATTGTGGGCGATCTTTGACTTTATCCACCGCGGCTATTTGGGGCGCTTCGCGGAGTTCCAGGAGGAGTTTATCGGGCCGATTGAGCGCGACGGTTCCGAAAAGCAGATGCAGCGGCTGCGCGCGAAGATTTCTCCGTTCCTCCTCCGCCGTACCAAATCGGACCCGGCACTGAAGCTTAACCTTCCCGATAAGCTCGAGGAAAACGAGTTCGTGCCGCTCACCGAGGAACAGGCTGCGCTTTACGAAGGCTATATCAGTGAAACGAAAGCAAGCCTCTTGGAGGCGGAAGGATTCCGCAGGCGCGGCATCATCCTGAAGATGCTCAGCCGGCTTAAGCAGCTCTGTAACCATCCGGCTCTGTTCCTGAAGGAGCCGTTCGGGGAACCCGATGAGATGCTTGCCCGCTCCAAGAAGCTCGAGCGGATCATGACACTAACCGCCGACATCGTGGACCGCGGCGAACAGGTGCTGATCTTCACCCAGTACATCGGCATGGGTGAACTGATCCGCCACTGCCTGTCCAACTTGTACGATATCGAAGCACCTTTCCTGACCGGCAGCATGCCGAAGGGCCGCCGCGACCGGCTCGTTGAGGAATTCCAGAATGGCGGCTTTCCTGTTTTCATCCTATCCCTGAAGGCCGGCGGCACAGGACTCAACCTGACCGCAGCCAATCATGTGCTTCATGCCGACCGGTGGTGGAACCCCGCAGTCGAGAACCAGGCGACCGACCGGGCCTACCGCATCGGACAGGACCGTTTTGTCCACGTCCGCAAATTCGTGACGATCGGCACGATCGAAGAAAAGATCGACAGGATGATCACCGAGAAAGCCGCACTTTCCGCGGATCTCATCCAATCCGGCGCCTGGATCACAGAACTTACGGACGAAGAACTCAATGACCTCTTCGCCATCGGGTGATTTTACCGGTGTAAGGTTTCTGTGATTGAGCCGTTGATTATCTTTACTGAAACGTTGATTATCTTTACTGAAACGTTGATTATCTTCATTGAGACGTTGATTATGTTGACCGAAACGTTGACGATGTTAAATGAAACACTCACGATCTTCAACCATACAGAAGCAGACAGCCCGGCCACCCCCATGGCCGGGCTGTCCATTATCCTGTATCCTCCACAAATGTTCACTCATTCATCGCTTCATGACGAAATTCATTATGTCCGATTCCTGCCAATGACGGTCGCTCAGCTTCTTTTCCATGTAAATGACCCGCTCGTTGAGGTGGGCGACGATCCGGATCAGCTGTTCGATCTGCTGCTCGGTCCGGCCGAGCTGATGCTTGATTTGTTCCATCCATACCAGGTCCTTTCTCAAGGTTGGTTTTTCTCAAAAGGTGGTCGGGGTGACGTCGCAGAGTTCCGGGATCCGATCCCGTCTGTCCGGCGTTGCGGTCCCGCCGGTTGACGGAATCATGGCCGGATGGGTTCTTCGCCTGTTTCGAACTCCAGGCCATGCGGGAGTGTGTGTCCCTGTGCCTGCTGGCTTCCATGGTGTTCCTCGTGGGAGTGTTGCGGGGTTATTCCTTCCATCCCGGTCCGCCGAACCGGAACGGACATCTCCTCCGTCCTGCCGCCTCCGGGACTGTCAGCTACAGCTGTCCGGTGGGCAGGCGGTTTGGTGGAAAGGAACCGGAGCTCCTCACTCACCACCTGTGTGACATACACCCGGTTTCCGTCCTTTTCATAGGTCCGGGACTGGAGCCGGCCTCCGATGCTGACTAGCGACCCTTTGCCGCAGTATTTCACCGTATTGACCGCCGAGTTCCCCCAGACAGTGCATAAGACAAAATCTGCGTCATTGTCCCGGTCATTCTTGAACCTCCGGTTGACAGCCAGCACGAAGCTGGTCTGGACCCGGCCTTCCGACAGTTTCTTCAGTTCGGGATCCTTTGTGAGCCGCCCGACCAATGCCACCTGATTCAATGGTTCACCTCCTTTGCTGTGGATGAGCCAAGCATAACCGAGGCTTGGCAAAAGAGGCAAAACGCCATTTTTGAAGATTGAGGACGATTTTTGTCCCAAAATTCATTTTTGCGGAGTCTTCCTTTTGTCCTCCGGAACGGCTTGGCCTTTGCGCCGTCCCATTTTCGGCCCGTTTCAGTGATTCGGCAAAATTCGATTTTGGCACATTGGCAAACAATTTTCGGACTTTCGGCCTTATGGTATACTGGGCGTACGAAAACACCTGGGAGGCGTAGGCATTGAAGTCGTTTAAACTGCTGTCTGTCGGTTTCGAGAAGGACGGAGAATTCATCTCCTGCCCGCTCGTGGACGGAATTATCATCAACGAGGAAAACAGCCGCCGTTCCTGGATCCTGGAGATGTTCATCGATAAAGCGCATAAGCCGCTGTTCGATGAATGGCTGGAATCCGGTGAAGTGATGAATGCCAAGGCGGTCATCTCCTATCCCGAGAACGAACCCGCGGGCTTCCGGCTGGCAGTTTATGCCGTGAAGGAAATCGGCGACCATATCTCCGTCCTCCTGAAAGGCCCTCTGAAGCGAGTCCGTTCCCAATACGCAGAACATCTGCTTGAGGAACTGATTGCAGAAGGGCTGCAGGGAGACGACATGCTTGACCGATTCCGGGATGATATGAAAAACCGGCCGCAACTGAAGCGCGACCGGAACAAACTTTCCCCATCATAATCAGGGCCGCTTTTCTGACGGTTCACCAAATGACAAAACCCGGCCGGGCGCCTGCCCAAGCCGGGTTTCTCTTTCATTATCCTCCGCCCATGCCACCGCCGTTACCATTTCCGTTGCGGTCAAGATCGTCTTCCATGATCTCATCGCGCTTTTCGGAATCCGTGCCTCCGCCGTCATCATTGCCGCCGAATTCACCAAATCCCGGACCTGTTCCGTCCGGGTCGACCGGGCCGTTTGTGCCTTCACCGCCCATGCCGTCACCGCTTCCGTCGCCATTACCGTCGAACATCTCGTCATTGCCTTCCTGGATGTCCTCCATGGGTGTTTCGTTGTCCGCCGGGAGCGCGTCCTCGTCGTTCCCGTTGCAGCCGGCAAGCATGGCTGCGGTGGCAAACAGTGCCGGTGCCGCTTTTTTCAACATTAAAATTCCTCCCCTACGGCTATTGTGCAAGGTTTCCGCACGGCCGTCCGGACAGCCGCTCCGCCTTGACATCACGCAGGCCTGCGCGATGTCATTAGCTTGGCTGTTTGGGGAGGAACGATGATGAAATTCTTATTTCCTATTTAAGCCTTTGCTTCCCGTATAAAGCTTTCTTTCCTGAGCATGCTAATCGCAGTTCAGGACTCAGCTTTTGGGCCGATGGCGAACAGGATGTCCGCTTCGCAGGCGATTTCGCCGTCAACACGTGCAATTGCATGGCCCTTGCCCATCGTGCCGCGGAGTCGGGTAAGTTCGACTTCCAGTTCAAGCCGGTCCCCCGGCTTTACCTGGCGCTTGAAACGGCAGTTGTCGATGCCGGTGAAAAACGCAAGGCGTCCGGCATTGCCTTCCATGGAAAGGACCGCAACAGCGCCCACCTGTGCCAGCGCCTCAACGATCAGGACTCCAGGCATGACCGGATATCCCGGGAAATGCCCATTAAAGAAGTCCTCATTGATCGTGACATTTTTATAGCCTGCTGCACGCTTCCCTTCTTCCAGCTCCGTAATCCGGTCGACCAGAAGAAATGGATAGCGGTGCGGCAGGATTGCCTGGATCTGTTCTGTCGTCAACATTTGATGTCCTCCTTCAATATGGCCGGCACGGTGCCGCTCATACATCACCTATAATCATTTTCCATATATGCTGCCAAGTTTCCGGCTTCAGCGCATCCGCCGCCTTGCCGTCTCCGATGACGCTGAACCCGAACATGACCCCGAGCACTGCTGCAAGCACCACTCCGATCAGAAACAGCAGGACGCGCAGCCAGATCGGAATCAGCCTGATCTGGACCCAGCGGCCGACTTCCTCCTGGCCGCCTTTCGTTGCTTCCGCTTTTCCTGCAGGTTTCTTTTTGGCGGACACCCGTGCTTTTTCCCGTTCTGCCGTGCGGTTCGTCGCCTTGAACACCTTACCGCCTGCCTGTCCCGCAACCGGTACAGTTTTTGGCGCACGCTGCTGCCTTTTCTGGACTTTCTGGCGCTCGGCAGTCCGGTTGGACGCCCGCAACGTGCCTGTACCGGCTGAACCGGTGTTTTTCCGGTTAACGGACCGTCGGCCTGTATTCTGTTCACGCTTTTCTTTTTCAGTCATTGCAATCTCCCTAATCCATGCACTGATTTAGCCTTTGACGAATGCCGGCCTCTGCCTGTCCAGCATGATCCCTGTTCCTTTAACGACACATCCGAGCGGATCGTCCGCTAGGTAGACGGGAACTTTCAGCTGCTCGGACAAAAGTCCGTCGATGCCCTGAAGAAGGGCACCTCCACCGGTCAAGATGATTCCACGATCGATGATATCCGCCGACAGTTCCGGCGGTGTCTTTTCCAGGACGTTCTTCGCGCCCTGTACGATCGTCATAACCGACTCTCGGATGGCACCGGCAATCTTGTCCGAATCGACTGTGACAGCCCTGGGAAGGCCGCTGACAAGGTCCCTGCCCCGGATATCGACTGTCTTTTTCTCAGCACCCGGGAGTGCCGTCCCGACTTCTTTTTTGATGAACTCCGCAGTCGGCTCACCGATATGCAATTTTTCATGCTTCCGAATGTACTGAAGAATCATTGCATCAAATGTGTTCCCGCCGACCTTGACGGATTGGCTTGTGACGATACCGCCCATCGACAGGACCGCGATGTCGGTCGTTCCTCCGCCGATGTCGATGATCATGTTGCCGCTCGGCTGGAAAATGTCCATTCCGGCTCCAATGGCGGCCACTTTCGGTTCTTCCTCTATGTATACGCGCCTTGCGCCCGCCTTGAGCGCTGCGTCCTGGATCGCCTTCTGCTCCACGGCCGTCACTTCTACAGGGCAGCAGATCAGGATCCTCGGCTTTCTCAGAAAGCCTTTCACACCGAGACGGTCGATGAATTTTGTGAGCATCGCTTCTGTCATATCGAAATCGGCGATGACACCGTCTTTCATCGGGCGGATGGTCCGGATGGTTCCTGGCGCACGGCCGAGCATCCTGTAGGCCTCATCTCCGACCGCCAGCACCTGTTTTGTTTTCGGATCGATCGCGATGACCGACGGCTCGTTCAGTACGATGCCGCTCCCCTTGACGTGGATCAGCGTATTTGATGTGCCGAGATCGATTCCGATATCCTTGTAGAACATATCCGTGCTCCTTCCGTCCGGTTTCCGTACGTTTTTCTGCCTTGTCCCATTTTATCATAGCGGCACACCAATGAACATATAGGAATCAGGGAGTCCGTTTCATGAAAAAAGCGCCCCGGCGGACCGGCTGAATGCCGGACGCGGATCGCTTTTTCAGGATTTCGGGGCCGCCGGCTCCTTGCATCCGCCCGGACCGGTTCGGGTGCGGCGCCACTTGTCGCGCGTCGCTTCGCCGCCGCGGAGATGCCGGATCGCCTTGTGATAGGCCAGCACCTCCGCCACTTCCCTGGCAAGCTCCCCATCAACATTCGGGAGCCGCTCCGTCAGATCCTTGTGGACGGTGCTTTTGGAATACCCCGTCGAGCGGGCAAGTGCCCGGACGGTCGCCCTCGTCTCCAGCAGCAATTCCCCCAACTTCAGGCATCGGCGCCGGATATGTTCGTGCACGTTCTCTTCCTTTCCTCATGTAGGAACGCTTTTCACAACATATGCTGGCGCAAGGGAAATCAGACCGGTTGGAAGCAAATCGACTTAAGGAAGAAAAGCGGAGGCGGCTCTGTGTTGACGGATTTTCGATTGCAACGCTTCTTTATGTCAACGTCTCAGTCGGGTATGGCAACGTCTCAGCAGAGTATGGCAACGTCCCAATGTACTATGTTAACGTCTCACCCCTTACCGGTCCCCCCGTAACATTAAAAACCGGGCAGCACGACGCTTGGTCGGCTGCCCGGCTGAGATCAGAATGCCAGGTAATTCCCCGGATTCACCGCGACACCATCTTTTTTCACTTCGAAGAGCAAGTGATTGCCTGCAGTAGGATTCCACTCATTCGCCGCTGTTGTCGCAATTGTAGCACCTTGTGCGACCTGGTCGCCTTTTTCCACGAGAATGCCCGTCACCGAACCGTAGCTGGTCACAAGCCCATCAGCATGCTTGATGGTGACTTTGTTGCCCATGAATTCATCGACCACGACGTCTTCCACCGTTCCGCTCAGCGCAGCCTTCACCTCGAACGGCTCATCACCATTCGAGAGTGAGATCCCGCTGTTCGTCACATACGTCTGATTAAAGACGAGGAGGGCCTTTTCGCGCTGCTCTGAATCTGCTTCCATGTCATAGTATTCCTGCAGCACGGATACATTGTCGAGAAGGGCTTCATCAAACGGGAATTTCATCGTTTCGTTGGAGGCATTGGTTTCAAGAGTGACTTCCCCGCCTCCGCCGCCTGCCGGATCACCGGATTGCGACACTTGCGCCTTTTCTCCTGCATCGTCGTTCGTTACTGCCTGATAGGTCCAGACCATCCCTACGAATAAGACCGCGAAACCTGAATAGATGGCCGGCCACAACCAGCTTTTGCGATTCTTGTTCTTCTGAGAAGGATTATTCGGTTTCTCTTCTCTCATTATCATCACCTCAACCGCATTGTTGGCAGGTTAAGGGGATTTTAAACACTCCGGATCGTCAGCTTCCAATTTTTTTATTGTCGTTCCATCATAATAGTGGAATAAAATCTTTTCGGCAGGCCAACCTTCGCGCGCGTATGCTTCCGCACCGTATTGGCTCATGCCGACACCATGGCCATACCCCTTTGTGAAGACATGGACAATTTTCTTTTTCGGATCATAGGCGATGTCAAAGTCCGTTGAGCGGAGCCCGAGCTTTTCACGCATTTCCCGGCCTTCCATCGTAAAGCCGTCGGCCTCCGCCTGCTGCACACGGCCGGTCTCGTTCCGCTTTAGCCTCAGCGTTCCAAAACGTACCGCATCCCAGCCTCCCCCGAGAAGCTTGTCCCACTCACTCAGTGAAAATGTTTCCGAATCCTCGAACCTCGGAGAAACGTCGGCATCTTCCGGGCTGTCCACACTGCGGAGATATGGAATGTCCGTGCCGCCGTAATTTTTCGCTGTTTCGGTCTTGCCATTGCTGGTGGAGTGGAACATGGCGGAGATGAGTTCCCCTTCATGGATAAGTACCATGCCCTCCGTCTCGGCCACCGCTTCCCTCACTTTCTTCTCGTTTTCCGGATAGTCCTTGTCCCACTCATTTTTCCGCTCGGCCACCGGCTTGTACACCTGATGGGCCGTGTCTTTACGGATCGGCTCCTTGCCCCCGGCGGTCACCCGGAGTGCATATGTGCGCGCCGCAATGGCCTGCGCCTTTAATGCCTCCTTGCTGAAGCCGGGCGGCATTTCGCCCGAGACGACTCCTGCCACATATTCCTCAAGCGGTACCGGCTCCGCCTCCCCTTCGACCGTCAGAAGGACCTGGCAGGCTCCTGCCCCTTCCTCCGACACGGCGGCCTGTTCAGGTTCAGCCGTTGAAGGAAGGTTGTCCCCGACGGCTTCACTCGGCTTCTTGAATAGGATCGGTAAGGAGAACAGCATGATGATAAGCCCCAAAGCAATCAACTTTTTCATATCGGATTCTATGTATCGGGCTGAACGGATATGAAAAAGCGGACCGCCTATGGCCGGTCCGCTCATTCGTATAGATAAGGATAAGATCGATGATTACATGATTGGTATCGTAAGTGCGGCCACCGGCGGGAACCGGTCTGCCACGGACCGTTCATGGGAGGCGCCAAGTGCGCCCACCCGACTGATCATACGAGTTCTTTTTCCTTTTCGTCTGCAGTTTCGCCGTCATTGACACGGGTGATATCCGCTCCGAGACTCGCAAGCTTTCCGTGGAAGTCGACATATCCGCGGTCAAGGTGAATCAGTTCTGTCACCCGTGTGATGCCTTCAGCAGCAAGTCCCGCAAGGATCAGTGCGGCAGCGGCACGCAGGTCGGTTGCCGCCACTTCGGCACCCTGCAGGCTGGACGGACCGTTCATGATCACAGAGCGGCCCTCGATTTTCACATTCGCGTTCATGCGGCGGAATTCTTCGACATGCATGAAGCGGTTCTCGAATACGGTCTCAGTAAGGACTCCTGTGCCTTCCGCAGTCAGCATGAGCGCCATCACTTGGGACTGCATGTCTGTCGGGAAGCCGGGATATGGCATCGTCTTGATATCGACCGAACGCAACGGCTTTTCGGCACGGATCCGGAGACCATTGTCGGTGTCTTCGATTTCGATGTTCATTTCCTTAAGCTTGGCGATCAGCGCCGCATTATGCTCAGGTACCGCATTTTCAATCGTTACATCGCCCTTTGTGATCGCCGCGGCAACCATGAATGTGCCCGTTTCGATCCGGTCAGGGATGATGTGGTGAGTGGCCCCGTGCAGTGAACGGACGCCCTCGATGCGGATTGTATCCGTTCCCGCACCGATGATGCGGCCGCCCATTTCGTTGATGTAGTTCGCAAGGTCGACAATCTCCGGCTCTTTTGCAGCGTTCTCGAGGATTGTCGTCCCTTCCGCAAGAGCTGCCGCAGACATAATGTTCTCGGTCGCGCCGACACTTGGGAAGTCCAGGTAGATGCGTGCACCTTTCAGGCGGCCATCCACTTTCGCTTCTACGAAGCCGTTGCCAGTTGTAATTTCGGCGCCCATCGCCTCAAAGCCCTTCAGGTGCTGCTCGATCGGGCGGGAACCGATGGCGCAGCCACCCGGTTGTGCCACGCGGGCGAATCCGTTGCGCGCGAGCAGCGGACCCATAACGAGGATCGACGCCCGCATTTTCCGTACATATTCGAACTGTGCCTCGCTGGAAAGCGGAGCCGATGCATCGATCCGCACTTCATTGCGCTCCGCATCAAACTCGACCTTTGCATTAAGGCTCCTTAAAACTTCATTGATCGTGTATACATCAGTCAGAATCGGGACATCCTTGATGATGTTCGTCCCATCCGTGGAAAGGAGTGCCGCGGCAAGAACAGGCAATACCGCATTCTTTGCTCCTTCGACACGAACCGACCCTTTCAGCGGTCGGCCACCCTTAATAATAATTTTCTCCAATATAAGTCCCTCCGGCTTCTCTCTCGTATCCAAGTGTTCCATTGTCTGTTTTTACTTGCAACGTCAGGTGCGGCCCGCCCCTGGAAAGCCTATCCTATAGGGATTCCGCGGGTCCGTTCTTAAAAAAACACAAACCATAAACAGTTTACAATGCTTCCAGCCCTGTTTCAAGAGAAGAGCTGGCCTGCAGGCACTGACAATCGCAATTCGCCATACTTTCAACATACTATACGTCGAATCTTCGCGTTTTGTGTCGGTAAGCGCCCATTTGAAAGTGCAGGGCTTCTTGCCTATTTTTTTCATTCCCTATGAAATTTGTGTTAAACAGCTTCCTGTCTTTTTTCTTATCTGTCCTTCATGGACGGAGACAGGAACACACCATAACGGATGCTCCGCGCGCCCGTCCATGAAGGACAGCCCTCAGCCGAAAAGGCTGGGGAGCTGCCTTGACCAATAGGATATGTCCAGGAAGAAATTCGATACAGCGGAACCGATGGCGATACTTAGCAGAATATACAGGAGCTGTGCCTGAAACACTTTGTTCTTCCGGATCCAGCTTTCGGGCATAAGCGCCTGCAGTGCATAAAAAGCAACTGCGATGAAAAAGATATGGGAAATAAGCCCTGTCACAGACTGGAAGGCAAAATATTGATCCAACTCCGCAAACCGCCTTTCTGAATAGGTTCTCCTGAAGAATCCGGATTTCTCAGTCCTTCATGCCAAAAAATAAAAAGAAAGCGGGCAGATCAACTCTGCCCGCTTTTCTCTGTGAGGATATCGTTAGATTTTGCCTTTCGCGACGTCCAAACGGTTCATCGCGCGACTGAGTGCCAACTCTGCACGCTTGGCATCCAGGTCCCCCTGCTTTTGCTGAAGACGCTGTTCGGCACGCTTCTTCGCCTCAATGGCGCGGGCAGTGTCGATATCTTCCGCAAGCTCGGCGGACTGGGCGAGGATCGTGACCTGATCCGGACGGACTTCCAGGAATCCGCCGCTGACCGCCACACGTTCTGTGGACGAGTCTTTGTTCAAGCGGACGGCGCCGATTTCAAGCGGCGCAACCATCGGGATGTGACCCGGAAGAATACCGAGTTCACCGGTCGTAGTGACCGCGATGACCATGTTCGCATCCGAATCATATACCGGACCGTCGGGAGTGACGATATTCACTTTGATTGTGCTCATGCTTTTCCCTCCTGGTCAGGATAATCAGACTTCTACGCCCATTTCCTTCGCTTTTGCAATGACTTCCTCGATGCGTCCGACAAGTCGGAAAGCATCTTCCGGCAGGTGATCATAGCGGCCTTCGAGGATTTCCTTGAAGCCCTTGACCGTTTCCGCTACCGGAACATAAGAACCTTTCTGGCCGGTAAACTGCTCGGCCACGTGGAAGTTCTGGGAAAGGAAGAACTGGATGCGGCGGGCACGGTCGACGACAAGTTTGTCTTCGTCGCCCAGCTCATCCATACCGAGGATGGCGATGATGTCCTGGAGCTCACGGTAACGCTGGAGCGTCTGCTGGACCTGAGTCGCCACTTCGTAGTGCTCTTCGCCGACAATCTCTGGCGAAAGTGCGCGGGAAGAGGATGCCAGCGGGTCAACCGCAGGGTAGATCCCCATCTCGGAAAGCTTACGCTCAAGGTTTGTCGTCGCATCAAGGTGAGCGAATGTCGTTGCAGGAGCCGGGTCAGTGTAGTCATCGGCAGGGACATAGATCGCCTGGATCGATGTGACGGACCCTTTGTTCGTGGATGTGATCCGCTCCTGGAGTTTACCCATCTCGGTTGCCAGCGTCGGCTGGTAACCAACCGCGGAAGGCATGCGGCCGAGAAGGGCCGATACTTCGGAACCGGCCTGCGTGAACCGGAAGATGTTGTCGATGAAGAGAAGCACGTCCGCGCCTTTTTCGTCACGGAAGTGTTCAGCCATTGTCAGGCCTGTCAGAGCAACACGCATACGTGCGCCCGGCGGCTCGTTCATCTGGCCGAAGACCATCGCAGTCTTCTTGATAACGCCGGAGTCGGACATCTCGAAGTAGAGGTCGTTCCCTTCACGGGTACGTTCACCGACGCCCGCGAACACGGAAATACCGCCGTGCTCCTGTGCGATGTTGTTGATGAGTTCCTGGATGAGGACCGTCTTGCCGACGCCCGCTCCGCCGAAGAGGCCGATCTTACCGCCCTTGATGTAAGGAGCGAGAAGGTCAACGACTTTGATGCCTGTTTCAAGGATTTCAACATCAGTTGTCAGTTCCTCGAATTTCGGCGCATCGCGGTGGATAGCATCACGGGGTTCGGATGCAGGGATTTCCTCGTTAAGGTCGATTGTGTCGCCGAGGACGTTGAATACACGTCCGAGCGTTACGTCTCCGACAGGAACCGAAATCGGTGAGCCTGTGTCGGTGACAGCCGCTCCGCGCTGAAGGCCGTCCGTGGAGGACATGGCGATCGTGCGGACGGAGTCGTCGCCCAAGTGAAGGGCAACTTCAAGCGTCAGTGTTTGCGCCTCTTCGTTCGGGCGCGCAATCTGGACTGTAAGGGCATTGTAGATCTCAGGCATGTTGTCGCCGTCGAATTTTACGTCGACGACCGGACCCATGACCTGGAGGACATGTCCTTGGTTCATGCTGTTCCCTCCTGTCTGTATGCTGCGGGAGCCATGCATGGACAGGGCCGGCGCTTATTCGAGCGCCGCGACCCCGCCGACGATCTCCGTAATTTCCTGGGTGATCGCTGCCTGGCGCGCACGGTTGAATGAAAGTGTCAAATCGTCGATCAGTTCCTTCGCGTTATCGGTCGCCGCCTTCATCGCGGTCATCGACGAAGCGTGCTCGGAAGCCTTGCCGTCAAGCAGAGCGCCGTACATCAGGCTTTCCGCGTATTGCGGTAGGAGCACTTCGAGGATGGCTTCAGCTGAAGGTTCGAACTCGTAGGAAGCGGTCGATTTCATCGAAGAGAGGTCAGTCAGCGGAAGGACCTTTTTCTCGGTCACTTCCTGGCTGATCGCACTCACAAAGTGGTTGTAGTACATGTACAGCTCATCGTACTCACCGTCGATGAATTTGCCGACTGCTTCACGCGTGACGTCTTTGATTTCGGCAAAGGTCGGGTGATCCGAAACGCCGATGACGCTCTGGATCACGTTATATCCGAGCTTGTTAAAGAAATCAACGCCGTTGCGTCCGATGGAAAGGATGACGACTTCATCTTTGGATGTGTGCCGTTCACGGATTTTGCCGAGAGCCGCCTTCAGGACGTGGGAGTTATAGGCCCCCACCAGTCCACGGTCGGAAGTGATGACGAGATAGGCGGTCTTCTTGACCGGCCTGCTCTCGAGCATCGGATGCGTTGCGTCCGGTGCGCCGGCTGCAATCGCCCCGATCACCTCCTGGATCTTCTCCATATACGGGTTGAACGACTTTGCGTTCAATTCCGCCTTGCTCAGTTTTGAAGCCGATACCATGTGCATCGCCTTCGTGATCTGGCTTGTTTTTTTCGTGGAGTTAATCCGGCTCTGGATTTCGCGTAATGATGCCATCGGTTGTTCACCACCTTCTCGTTATTGGATCTGCCGGAACTTAGTCTTCGGAGCGGACGAATGTCTTCTTGAATGCGTCAAGCGCAGCTGTCATGTCTTCATCAGCCGGAAGTGCCTTAGTTGTACGGATGTGATCCAGAACGTTCGTGTGGTTGCTGTCGAGCCAGCTCAGGAATTCCGCTTCGAAACGGCGGATGTCCTGAACCGGAACATCGTCGAGATGACCGCGGGTCAGCGCATAAAGGATCGCAACCTGCTTTTCGACTTTGATCGGCTTGTTGAGGTCCTGCTTCAGGACTTCAACCGTACGCGCACCGCGGTCGAGCTTCGCTTTTGTTGCAGCGTCAAGGTCCGAGCCGAACTGTGCGAACGCTTCGAGTTCACGGTAGGCAGCCAGGTCAAGACGGAGCGTACCGGCAACCTTCTTCATCGCCTTGATCTGCGCGGAACCGCCGACACGCGATACGGAAAGACCCGCGTTGATCGCCGGGCGGACACCCGAGAAGAACAGGTCGGACTGAAGGAAGATCTGTCCGTCAGTGATCGAGATCACGTTCGTCGGGATGTAGGCGGAGATGTCCCCTGCCTGTGTCTCAACGAATGGCAGTGCCGTGATGGAACCGCCGCCGAGGTCGTCGTTCAGCTTCGCTGCACGCTCAAGAAGACGCGAGTGAAGGTAGAAGACATCACCCGGATAAGCTTCGCGGCCCGGAGGACGGCGGAGCAAGAGGGAAAGTTCACGGTAGGCAGCAGCCTGCTTGGACAGGTCATCGTAGACGATGAGGGCGTGCTTGCCCTGGAACATGAATTCTTCAGCCATCGTTACCCCTGCGTATGGTGCGAGGTAAAGAAGCGGTGCAGGATCGGATGCGCCTGCGGAGACGACGATCGAGTAGTCGAGTGCACCGTTTTTGCGGAGAGTTTCCACAAGGGCACGGACTGTCGATTCTTTTTGTCCGATTGCGACGTAGACACAGATCATGTCCTGGTCAGCCTGGTTGATGATCGTATCGACCGCAACAGTCGTTTTACCGGTCTGGCGGTCACCGATGATCAGCTCACGCTGCCCGCGGCCGATCGGAACAAGTGCGTCAATCGCCTTGATACCGGTCTGGAGCGGCTCATCGACCGATTTACGTGCCATGACGCCTTGCGCCGGGCTTTCGATCGGGCGTGTTTTCGTTGTGTTGATCGGGCCGAGTCCGTCGATCGGCATGCCGAGCGGGTTCACGACGCGGCCGATCAGTTCTTCACCGACCGGAACTTCCATGATCCGGCCCGTACGGCGGACTTCGTCGCCTTCCTTGATGTCCGTGTAAGGTCCAAGGATGACGATACCGACGTTGTTTTCCTCGAGGTTTTGCGCCATGCCCATGACACCATTGGAGAACTCAAGGAGTTCACCGGCCATGACGTTATCGAGGCCATGCGCGCGTGCGATTCCGTCACCGATCGTGATAACGGTACCGACATCGCTGACTTCCAACTCAGATTGGTAGTCCGCAATCTGCTGTTTGATGAGAGCGCTGATTTCTTCAGCTTTGATGCTCATGCATGTCACCCCTTCATTTCAAAAGATTATGCATTCACGAGATCACGCTTAAGGTGATCAAGTTTTGTTCTGAAGCTGTTGTCGTAGATCCGGTTCCCGATACGGATGCGGAGTCCGCCGATAAGCGAAGGATCCACAATGTTCACGATGCGGAGCGACTGCATGCCGACTTTGCCGGCGAATGCAGCGGAAAGCTCCTGCTGTTCCGTATCGGAGAGCGGCCGGGTCGAGTACACCTTTGCTTCCGCGATGCCTGCTACTTCGTCAACGAGAGTAATGAAGTTGTCTGCAACATTCACTGTCTCGGATAGGCGGCCGGCATCGGAGAGTACGTACAGTGTATTGAGCGTCAGCTGGTCCGAGCCGTTGAACAGCTTGGCCAAAAGCGCCTTTTTCTCCCGGTTCGAAAGTTTAGGGGAAGTAAGGAGCGTACGGAGTTCCTGCGTCTGCGCGAACACCTTGCGGATCTCGCCCATTTCTGCGCTGATGACTTCCGTCTTCCCTTTTTCGCGGGCCACTTCAAACAGCGCTAGCGCATAGCGCTTGGCTACAGTGGACTCGCTCATCGGCCTTCCCCTGCCTTCTGGATCGTCTCCTCGATGAGGGCACGGTTGTCCTCTTCAGAGACTTCCTTGCCAAGAACCTTCTCTGCCGCAAGGATGGACATCGAGACGAATTCTTCGCGTACGGCCTGGATGGCCTTGTCTTTCTCGTTGGCGATTTCCGCCGCCGCATTTTCTTTCAGGCGGGCTGCTTCCGCACGTGCGGTTTCCATGATCTCGGCACGCTGGGCATCACCCTGCTGCTTAGCATTCTCAACAATCGCCTGTGCTTCCGTACGTGCTTCTTTAAGGAGCGCGCGCTGCTCTTCAAGCAGCTTGGCGGATTCGGAGCGGCTCTTTTCCGCTTCCTCGATTTCGGAAGCGATCAGTTCAGCGCGCTGGTCCATGATGCCCATAAGAGGGCCCCATGCGAATTTTTTGAGAAGAAGCATGAGCAACGTGAAGAAGAAGAGCGTGGCGAGGATGTCACCGGTGTTCAATTTATCCAAAAACCCATCGCCGGCAGATGCCGCCAATACGAACTGGTCCAAAGACACGATTGTCTCACTCCCTTCGGAAACTAGGGAAGCCGGCGGACCGGCTTCCGTCTGATGGTGCTTCATTTCAAATATCCGTACATAAAGGAATGGCGAAGGGATTCAAAAGATGCTCTTCGCCATTTATTCATTGCCCTATGATTATCTGTTCATTACGATGAACGCGATAACGACTGCGATGATCGGAAGGGCCTCGACGAGTGCGACCCCGATGAACATGGTCGTCTGAAGGACGCCGCGTGCCTCTGGCTGACGTGCAATACCTTCTACTGTCTTGGAAACGATGAGACCGTTACCGATACCGGCGCCAAGTGCGCCCAATCCTACTGCGAGTGCTGCTGCAAGAAGACCCATTTTATAATTTCCTCCTAAAAAGTTGGTTTTGTTTTGTCGCCCGCTAAGCGGGAATTATATGATCAATGATCAGTCTGTACCTTGTGGGACATGTAGACCATCGACAACATAACGAAGATGAACGCCTGGATCGTCCCGATGAAGATCGAGAAGCCCTGCCAGGCCATTGCCGGGAGAATCGCGCCCAGGAAGCCGCCGACGCTTGCAGTTGCGAGGCCGGCGAGGAGTCCGATGAGGATCTCACCCGCATAGATGTTTCCGTAAAGACGGAGACCGAGTGTCAGCGTGTTGGCGAATTCCTCGATGATCTTAAGCGGCGTCATAAATGCGAGCGGCTTGGTGAAACCGAGGAAATAGTTTTTCACGCCTGCCATCTTGACGCCGTAGTAATGCGTCAGGACGAGTACCATGACCGCCAGGGTCATTGTGATGGTCGGATCTGCTGTTGGAGATTTCCACCAGAGCACATGGTCGTAAGCGATAGCGAATGGAAGGCCGAGCATGTTCGCGACAAAGATGAACATGATGAGCGTCAGGGCGAGCAGGTGGAACCGGCCGCCTGTTTTCCAGTCCATGTTGCTCTTGATGATCCCCTTCACGAAATCCATGACCCATTCCATGAAGTTCTGCATGCCTGTCGGCTTCAGTTTCATATTGCGGGTCGAGATGAACGCAATGAGGAAGACTACGAGGCATGTCACCGCCAACATCAGGATGTTGGACGGGTTGAACGTCAGCCCAAGAAATTCCCACTTGGGGTTTACGTGGTTCATTAAATGTTCACCTCTCTTTCCCCCCAGGATCCGGGTGTTTCAGTTGCGAGATGATCCGTTCCGCCAAAAGGAACAGATACGGAATCATCAGCCCGATCACCGTAGCGATCAGATTGAATGTCTCCGGCAGCGAAACCGCGATGGCCGCTGCCGCGATGCCTGATGCGAAGCGGAGTCCGGAGCCCAGGGAAGGCGCCTTTTTCCCTTCTGCCAGGTTGCGGTCGAACCGTTCCATCCTCCTGGTGAGAATCCAGAAGTTATACAGACCGAAAAGGACCCCGAGGATGAGCCCGGCAAATACAGTCGGCCATGGGGAAAATCCCCAACCAAGGGCAAGCATTGCAAGCAAAAAAAAGAGAGCCCTCTTCTGCCTATTATGGATTTGCCGTAAGTTCTCCATTTTTCGAGGTCCCCCGCATCATGATTTCCGGACGGTTTCCGTCTGTCGGAGCGAGTATGATAGAATGCAGTCAAAGCAAGCGGACAAGCGTCAAAAACGCCTGAAACCCTTGTCATTCTTACCCTTTCAAAGCATACAATAGGGGTATTTTGATGTCAATTGATTCCCGTGAAATTCTTCACAAGCGACCACCTTTGTCAAAGATTCGACAAATTCACAAAAGACATCCGCAACCGGCATTTGAGCCTTTTGCGGGTGTCTTTTTTTAGCGGTTTCGCCCGAGGTATTCCTTCAGGGCGCTGACGATCCGTTCAGATGCATGGCCGTCACCGTACGGGTTTGATGCATGCGCCATCCGGTCGTAGGCTTCACTGTCGCTGAGGAGTTCATCCGCAAGGCGGAAAATGGTCTCCTCATCAGTGCCCGCAAGCTTCAGCGTACCGGCTTCAATGCCCTCCGGCCGCTCGGTCGTATCCCTCAGGACAAGCACCGGCTTGGCGAGCGATGGTGCTTCTTCCTGGATGCCGCCGGAGTCGGTGAGGATAAGATGGGAGCGCGCAGCAAAGTTATGGAAATCCACCACTTCAAGCGGCTCGATCAGCCGGACACGCGGATGGCCCGCCAGGATTTCATCCGCCACTTCCCTCACTGCGGGGTTCAGGTGGACCGGATAAATGACCCGGGTGTCTTCATGCTTGTCCAGCAGACGGCGGATCGCCCGGAACATATGACGCATCGGTTCACCGAGGTTTTCCCTGCGGTGCGCCGTCATGAGGATCAGACGGCCTTCAGATGCCCAGTCAAGAAGCGGATGCTCGTAATCATCCCGCACGGTCGTCTGCAGTGCATCAATCGCCGTGTTTCCGGTGATGACGATGCGGTCTTCAGGCTTCCCTTCCGCAATCAGATTGCCGGCCGATTTTTCAGTCGGCGCAAAATGAAGGTCTGCAAGAACGCCGGTGAGCTGGCGGTTCATCTCTTCCGGATACGGGGAGTACTTGTCCCATGTGCGGAGTCCCGCCTCCACGTGGCCGACAGCGACGTGGTTATAGAACGCGGCGAGCCCTGCGATGAAAGTCGTCGATGTATCCCCGTGGACAAGCACGATATCGGGTTCGGCTTCCTTCATGACCCGGTCGAGGCCCTCGAGACCGCGGGCCGCCACATCGGTGAGCGTCTGGCGCGCTTTCATGATATTCAGGTCGTGGTCTGGCGTAATATCGAATGCCTCCAGGACCTGATCCAGCATTTCGCGGTGCTGGGCGGTTACAGTGACGATCGATTCGATCGTGTCGGGATGCTTTTCCAGTTCCAGGACGAGTGGCGCCATTTTGATGGCCTCCGGGCGCGTCCCGAAGATCGTCATCACTTTCCACCGTTTTGTCAATTCAGTCACACTCCTTACTTCGTTCCGTACAGCCGGTCCCCGGCGTCGCCGAGTCCCGGGACGATGTAGCCGTGTTCGTTCAGCTTTTCATCAAGAGCCGCGATGTAGATGTCCACATCAGGGTGAGCATCGGCCAGCACTTGTACCCCTTCCGGAGCTGCAATCAGGCACATGAACTTGATGTTCGTCGCGCCGCGAGCCTTCAGGGAATCGATGGCGGCGACCGCCGATCCGCCTGTGGCCAGCATCGGGTCGACTACGATGAATTCCCGTTCGCCTACGTCGGACGGCAGCTTGGCATAGTATTCCACCGGCTTGAGTGTTTCCGGGTCCCGGTATAGCCCGATGTGTCCGACTTTGGCAGCCGGAATCAGCTCCAGAATCCCTTCCACCATGCCAAGCCCGGCACGGAGAATCGGTACGATGCCGAGCTTTTTCCCGGCGAGCACATAAGATTCCGCCATCATGACCGGTGTTTCCACTTCTGTCTTCTGAAGCGGCATGTCCCTCGTGATTTCGTAAGCCATCAATGTGGCGACCTCATCGACCAGCTCCCGGAATTCCTTGGTTCCCGTATTGACGTCCCGGATGAACGTCAGCTTATGCTGGATGAGCGGGTGGTCGAACACATGCACTTTTCCCATCGTTTCACTCTCCTGTTCAGCGCCGGCAGGACCGGCCTGTTTGTTCAAACCGGGCCGTAGCCCGGCTTTTCTGTTTCAACCTCGTTCATTATAACAGTCGCACGGGCTCATGCACAGTGAAGGAGGAAACAGGTAATGAAGAGGTTGTCGGGAATGAACATGGAGGCGGGACGCGAGATTTTTCGTACTCGGACCTGGAGGCGCTGGATCTTTCGTAAGCAAACTTCCGCGATTCGCACGCGAACCCTGAGACGTTCACATACTTCACTGAGACGTTCACATACTCCACTGAGACGTTCACATACTCCACTGAGACGTTCACATACTCCACTGAGACGTTCACACACTCCACCCTACGGTCTCCTACTCTATGAAAAATAGCCATTCCCCGCTTTCGGGGAATGGCTATTTGCTGATCAGCGCTCTGCTGCTGCTGTTTCTTCTTTTGTTTCATAGAGAGGGAATTTCGAAGTAAGAGCAGCGACGCGCTCTTTAGCTTCCTGTTTCACGGCTTCGTCTTCGTGGTTTTTCAGGAGCTTGGCCATGATGGCGCCGATTTCTTTCATTTCTTCTTCCTTGAAGCCACGAGATGTGACCGCCGGTGTGCCGATACGGATGCCGGATGTGACAAACGGCTTTTCCGTATCGAACGGAATCGTGTTTTTGTTGACGGTGATGCCGACTTCATCAAGCACGTGCTCAGCAACCTTGCCGGTGATGCCCACGGAACGGAGGTTGAGGAGAAGCAGGTGGTTGTCTGTGCCGCCGGACACGAGATCGATGCCTTCCGCTTTCAGGGATTCGCCGAGCGCCTTGGCATTCTTGACGACCTGTCCAATATATTCTTTGAACTCCGGCTTGAGCGCTTCGCCAAATGCGACTGCTTTTGCGGAGATGACGTGCATAAGCGGGCCGCCCTGGAGGCCAGGGAAGATCGACTTGTCAATCTTCTTCGCGAACTCCTCTGTCGTCAGGATGATGCCGCCGCGAGGTCCGCGGAGTGTTTTGTGGGTTGTCGATGTCACGAAGTGTGCGTGCGGAACCGGGTTCGGGTGAAGACCTGCAGCGACAAGGCCTGCGATGTGTGCCATATCGACCATGAAGTACGCACCGACTTCATCAGCGATTTCGCGGAACTTCTTGAAATCGATTTCCCGCGGATATGCACTTGCCCCTGCAACGATGAGCTTCGGCTTGTGCTCGAGGGCTTTTTGGCGGACATCTTCATAATCGATCGTTTCGTCGCCTTCGCTGACGCCGTATTCGACGAAGTTGTACTGGACGCCGGAGAAGTTGACCGGGCTGCCGTGTGTGAGGTGGCCGCCGTGGCTCAAGTTCATGCCGAGCACAGTGTCGCCATGCTCAAGGATAGTGAAGTAGACAGCCATGTTCGCTTGGGCACCGGAGTGCGGCTGTACGTTCGCGTGCTCTGCACCGAAGATTTCCTTCAGGCGATCTCGCGCGATGTTTTCAACAACATCAACGTGTTCGCAGCCGCCGTAGTAGCGCTTGCCCGGATAGCCTTCCGCGTATTTGTTGGTCAGTACGGAACCTTGGGCTTCCATGACCGCTTCGGATACAAAGTTTTCGGAGGCAATCAGTTCAATGTTGTCTTGCTGGCGCTTTTTTTCTGCCATAATCGCTTCATATACTGCCTGGTCCTGGTACTTCACGTTTTCGAGTTGCATTCTTCATTCCCCTTCCATTTCATCTGTTTGTGATGATTCCAAATCGAAATCATCCATTTCCTCTTCATCCCGTTCGGGAACGTAGACCGCGCGGGCTCCACCGATCAGTTTAGGCCGGGTGGTGGCGGCTGTGACGACCGCCTCCCCGATCCGCTCGACAGTTGTACGGAGCGGAACGGCAACCTGGCGCAGCTGCATCCCTATGAGTGTCTGGCCGATATCAATGCCCGCATGCGCATGTACGCCTTCTACGACAACAGGGTCGTCCATCTGGCGATAGGCATGGGCCGCCATCGAACCGCCCGCCTTTTGCACAGGGATTACCGAAACTTCATCCAGCCCGTACTTCTCGGCCGCTTCGCGTTCAACTGTCACGGCACGGTTGATATGCTCACATCCCTGGAACGCGAGCCACAGTCCGTTCCGCTCCGCGAACTCACGGAGCGGGCCATAGAGGATCGCCGCAATATCCATCGCTCCGGCCGTGCCGATCCTGCTCCCCGCCACTTCGGACGTGGAGCAGCCGACGACAAACAGCCGGCCCGGGCGGAATTCCGCCTGTTCCTCAAGCTGGCCCAAGATCTCCTCCAGCTGCAGCTTCCATAATTGACGCGCATCCAAGAAGACCAACTCCCTTCAGGACGAAATCACTGTTCCATCTCTGTCAGCTTTTCGATTCGGCGTTCGTGGCGGCCGCCTTCGAACTCGCCTTCCAGCCAGGTCCGGGCGATTTCCCTCGCCAGCCCCGGCCCTACGACGCGTTCGCCCATCGCCAGCACATTGGAATCATTGTGCCCGCGTGTCGCCTTTGCGCTGAATACATCATGGCAAAGCGCGCAGCGGATGCCCTTGACCTTATTCGCTGCGATCGACATGCCGATGCCTGTCCCGCAAATGACGATACCCCGGTCGAATTCACCGTCCGCCACACGCTGCGCAACCGGCTTTGCGTAATCAGGATAGTCAACGGAGCCGTCATCTTTAGGCCCGAAGTCTTCATATTCAATACCCATCTCGTCCATCAGATCGATGATCTCGGCGCGCAAACGGTTGCCGCCGTGATCGGAAGAAATCGCTACTTTCATCCGCTTCCCTCGTTTCCGATATATTTCAACACCATCATATCATTATTTGACAAATAAAAATACAGCCCATAAATGGACTGCACTACATATTGCGCCGGAGCGAATCAGCCAAAACCGAAATCGCCTGCCGCAGTTCTTCGAATGTCTGCCTGTATTCTTCCTTACTGCCGCCATATGGATCAGCGATATCCCACTCCCCGACGCCTGTATAGGCATTGAGGGTGAAAGTCTTTCCGGATGCTTCCCGGACCGAACGTTCCAGCATCCGTTTATGGGCATCCGTCATCGTGAGAATGAGATCCGCCCACTCGACGGCTTCCCGGTCCGCCGGGGAAGACGTGCCGGGTTCATCAAAACCCGCCTCCCGGATCAGAGCCGCCGAATGGCCGGATACCGGCGCACCCGGATAAGCCGAGATGCCCGCAGAGCGGACAGAGACCCCCGTGATCCGTTCGGCTTTCAGTATCGCTTCTGCCATCGGGCTCCTGCATGTGTTCCCCGTGCAGACGAAAAGAATATTCAATCCCATCACCGCCCTAGCTTCCGATCTTCCTCCGCTCAGCCGATCAGCGGGAGAACTCCCATCGCGGCAAGGCCGAGACCGCCGGCCACCCGGAGCTTCCGTCCCCCGAGAAATGCGGCCGCCCCCCGGACATAGAGGGCTGCGCAGGACAGGACAAACGCGCTGACTCCTGCACTGAGGATGAATCGGACCATATCTAATTGAAGCATACCAAACGACACGCTAACCGAAAAGGAATCGATACTGAGCAGTGCCGCAAGCAGGTAGGGAGGCATCTTCACATCTGCGCCTTCCTCGCTCAGCATCATATGGATTCCGAGAAGAATCAGCATCAGTGCGGACAGGTAGACCCCCAGGCCGGCCAATAGTTCAGCCGCCGCTCCGCCCGCCACAAATCCGGCAATCGGAAAGGCCATATGAAGCACACCTGTCCAGACGGCAAGCATCAGGCGCTTTCGCCGGAGCGGCAGGACCGTATAGACCGCAGCCACATCCATCGCCGTCAAAAGACCCGCAACCGGTTCCTGCCACATCCGTTTTCCCTCCGTTCCGACTCTGTCCAGCTTATGCGGAACGGCATGGGCATATGTAGGGGTTCATCCGGGGTATCGGCGTCCTCCGGCCGCCTTGTTCAGGCGGTTCATGACGGCTCCGCCGATACCGGCGTCATCGACCGTCACGGCAAGCACGATGTCAGCTTCAGTCCCGTCGCAGGCGCGGAGTGAAGCATACAGTTCGGCGGAGACGGAGACAGGATCATTTAGCCTCCCTGTCGGGAAGTACCAATCCGCTCCCGACGCACCAAAACCTTCCGGCGCGACAAGGGCGACCTTTTTGCCCTCGCTGTGCAGCTGACTGACAGCATTTATGATCCGCCCCGCATCCGGTCCGATCATCCAGACCGGCGCCTCCGGTGAATAGTGAGTGTACTTCATCCCCGGCGAACGGGGGGCATTTTCCCCGGCATCGGCCGCTTCTGCGGAGTGGTTGACCTCACCGATGACAGGACGGAGCATGTCCGCTGTCACTGCACCCGGACGCAGGATGGCCGGCGGTCGGGAAGTGAGATCAAGGACAGTCGACTCGATGCCGATGCCTGTCGCGCCGCCGTCCAGTATGTAGGGGATTTTGCCGCCCATATCGGCGGCGACATGTTCTGCATGTGTCGGGCTTGGCTTGCCGCTTGTGTTCGCGCTTGGTGCGGCGACCGGAAGACCGGACGCGCGAAGCAGCCCGAGTGCTGCCGGATGATCAGGCATCCTGAGGCCGACTGTATCCAGCCCAGCCGTCACGGACGGTGCGAACACACCCGGCTTTGCCGTCACGATAAGCGTGAGCGGTCCCGGCCAGAATGCCTCTGCGCATTTTTTGGCGGTTTCAGGCACGTCCTCCGCGTAGCGTTCCAGTTCCCCGGCCGTACCGATATGCACAATCAGCGGGTTGTCAGAAGGGCGTCCCTTGGTACGATAAATGTCCCGCACAGCTTCTTCATTTGTGGCATCTGCCCCCAGGCCGTACACGGTCTCTGTCGGGAACGCGACGAGTCCGCCATTTAACAGGATGTCGGCAGCATCAGCAAATTTTGATTGATCGCCTTCTCCCGTGAGTTGTGCCATGACCGTTTCCATTCGGCATCTCTTCCTTTCTGCCGGTCTTAACCGAACAGCGACTTCAGCCATTCGATGATGAAAAAGGTGACCGGCTCCTCTTCTGTTTCCTCTTCTTCCGCTGCAACTTCACCCGGTTCGCATACATCCGAAAAAAGTGCGCACCACCAGTTGTCCCCGCGGCCGCTTCCGAGCATCACGACAAGAGAATCTGTCCTGGTCTGCGGGATGTAACCCCCGCCCACCACTTTAGGTGGGAAAAATGCCGACCCGTGCATCACGCGGACTGGTATGCCGCCTGATGCTGCTTCGGCGGCAAGTGTCATCTCCGGGATGAGCGCCTCGATTCCGGAAGGATCTGTGAGCGCGGCTTGGTTGAGCAGTCGGCTGACCTCGCCGGCCACGCCGGCTTTAACCAGCTGTGCCTCTGCAGTATTACTATCGGCGATGACCCGGACACGGAACGCTTCCTGCGCCTCTTCCCCTGCTGCTCCCGACAACAGGATCAGTGCGCATTGGAGTGCGATCAGCACGAGCATGAATTGAATAAATGGGAAGATGGCAAGCCAGATTTCCCGGCGGCTGCCTTTCCTCTTAATATTGTAATCTGTCAGCATCTGGAACGACCTCCTTGACCGCATTATGGGCAGGAGGCCGGCAACCTATTCAATCAAACTAGAATTTATTGCTGCTTTATCTCACAGAATACCATCCGGTCCTTGCCGTTGATGTCCCGGACGACTTCAACCACAGCATCCGGAAAAGCATGCTGGAACAGCTTCCGGACAGCCGATCCCTGGTCATGGCCGATTTCGACTCCGATCAATCCCGTTTCCGACATCAGATCCGGAAGCGAGTCGGCGAGCGTACGATAATGGGCAAGCCCCCTGTCCGCCGCGAACAGCGCACCATGCGGCTCGTGGCCGGTGACCGTATCGGACATGTCCATTTTATCCTGAGGATCGATATAAGGTGGGTTGGAAAGGACGATATCCCACCGGGTGCCGGCAAGCGGTGCAGCCATATCCCCTTCCAGGAACGAAACCTCCGCCCCCAGCTGCTCCGCGTTTTCACGTGCGACCCGGATCGCAGCAGATGAAATGTCCGTCGCCGTCACATCCGAATCCGGCCGCTCCAACTTGAACGTCACGGCAATCGCGCCACTCCCCGTTCCGATGTCGGCCATCTTCAGACCGCCTTTTGCGGGCCAGATCCGCCCGGCCCGGGCGAGCGCGCCCAAGACCAGCTCCTCCGTTTCCGGCCTTGGAATGAGGACATCCGAAGTGACCGTGAAGAGCCGACCGCAGAATTCTTCCTTGCCGGTCACATATTGTAGCGGAACACCTGCCGCCATTCGCGCAATCCCTGCAAAGAAGCGGTTCCGCTCATCTTCTCCGACCGGTTCACGCAGCCGGATAAGCAGCTGTGTGCGGCTCAGGCCAAGCACGTCCATCAGAAACAGTTCCGCTGCATGCGGTTCTCGGCCCGCTTTCATTAGTTGTTCTTTCCCATCCGCGAGAATCGCGGCAGCCGTATTACTCTGCCGCATCCAGCGACTCCAGACGCGCAGCCTGTTCTTCCATGATGAGCGCGTCGACCACTTCATCGAGCTTCCCGCTGATAATTTGGTCCAGCTTCTGAATCGTCAGGCCGATGCGGTGGTCGGTCACACGGTTTTGAGGAAAGTTGTACGTCCGGATGCGTTCGGAGCGGTCCCCGGACCCGACTGCGGATTTGCGAATTGCGTCATACTCCGCCTGTGCTTCCCGGTGAAACTTGTCATAGACCCTGGCACGCAGGACCTTCATCGCTTTTTCCTTGTTCTTGATCTGGGATTTTTCGTCCTGGCAGGAGACGACGATTCCGGTTGGCAAGTGCGTCAGCCGTACTGCGGACATCGTTGTGTTGACCGACTGGCCACCGGGTCCGCTTGACGCAAATGTATCCGTGCGGATGTCTTTATCATGGATGTCGATTTCAACTTCTTCCGCCTCGGGCAGGCAGGCAACCGTCGCGGTCGATGTATGGATACGGCCGCCTGATTCCGTCTCGGGCACTCGCTGGACGCGATGCGCCCCGTTCTCAAACTTGAGCCGGGAATAGGCGCCGCTTCCACTGATCATGAAAATGATCTCTTTAAAGCCTCCGAGCCCTGTCGGAGATGCGTCGATCACGTCGGTCTTCCAGCCTTTCGACTCAGCGTATCGGCTATACATCCGGAACAGGTCGCCCGCGAAAAGTGCTGCCTCGTCTCCCCCTGCCGCCCCGCGAACTTCCATGATGACGTTTCTCGAATCGTTCGGGTCCTTTGGCAAGAGCAGGAGCTTCAGCTTTTCCTCCATTTCCCCGATGTCTGTTTCTAGCCCCGAGACTTCTTCTTTCACAAGCTCCTTCATCTCGGCGTCCAGCTTATCCTCAAGCATCTCTTTTGCATCCGATAGCTCGTCGGAAGCTTTTTTGTAGGCCCTGTATACTTCGACTGTCTCGGCGATCTCCGACTGTTCCTTCGAGTACTTCCGCAGCAGGCCAGTGTCCTGCACGACCCCCGGATCGCTCAGCAGTTCATTGAGTTTTTCATAGCGGTCTTCAACCGCCTGAAGGCGTTCATACATAAGGGATTCCTTCCTCCCGCATCTTCAGATTGGCATCAGGGAGCCCCTACGGTCCCCTAAAGTCATTGTTCCGGTTCATTCATCCAATCATTATAACTCAAAAAGCACCCGGCCGTCATCGGCCGGGTGTATCGGTCATGCATTGTGGATTAGCTTTCTGCCTCTGAGCGATTTTTCACACTCACTCCATTCGGCACTTCATGGTGAAGTCTGCAACGCGGTTCATAGGCTTCCTCCGCGCCGACGAGGATGACCGGGTCATTATAGTGCGCCGGCTTCCCGTCGATCAGCCGCTGTGTCCGGCTTGCCGGCGACCCGCAAACCGCGCAGACCGCCTGGAGTTTCGTAACAAGTTCCGCGGTGGCCATGAGTTCCGGTATCGGGCCGAACGGCTCTCCGCGAAAATCCTGGTCAAGCCCCGCGATGATGACACGGTAGCCATGGTTCGCAAGTTCCGCAACGGTCTCTACGATCCCCTCATCAAAAAACTGGGCTTCATCGATTCCCACCACATCTACGGTATCATCGATATGGCGCCAGATATCGGCCGCTTTGGCAACCGGCAAGGCCACGATCTCATTACCGTTATGGCTGACGACCGCTGTCTCACTATACCGGTCGTCAATCGCCGGCTTAAAAACGGCGATTGATTGTTTGGCGAACTGGGCTCGGCGGACACGGCGAATCAGTTCTTCGGACTTCCCCGAAAACATGCTGCCGCAAATTACCTCGGCCCAGCCTCCCTGCATTGAAACGAACATCCGGTTTTCCCCTTTCGACCTCAGGGGCACTCCCCCGATCCTGGCTTTCCAGGTTTCCATCTTAACGGATTTCGAGAAGTATTTCCCGTCTTTATTTTTGTCGGTGGATATGTTATAGGAACTGCGTGACCCGCTTATCCAGCGCATGCAAAAACCCGCCCGCCGCGGGTGCGGCGGACGGGTTTTATGCAGGAATTACTCCTGGCCTTCTTCTTTGAGGCCATATTTCTTGTTGAAGCGGTCGATACGGCCGTCGGCTGCAGCGAACTTCTGGCGACCCGTGTAGAATGGGTGGCACGCGGAGCAGACTTCAACTTTGATGTCTTCTTTCACGGAACCAGTTTCGAAAGAGTTGCCGCAAGAGCAAGTAACTTTCGCTGTCTTGTATTCCGGGTGAATGGCTGTTTTCATGAAATTCTTCTCCTCTCGCCCTGAACCATCTGGAACAGAGTTAAATTATCGTACTGCAGCCTTACACGGCCATACAGGCGAGCCGTATATGCTGTCAGATAGTCGCAAACTTACACAGAACATTATAGCACCGTATCCGGGTTAATGCAAATGATAAATCCGGGTCCTTGCACAGGACTTTTCAATAATAAAATGGCCTCTGCCCGTTGTCAATCAGAGAATACCGTAAGGCTGATCCGAACAGGAAGTGCTCACATTCAAAGCTTTCCGATTTCCCCTTCCCGTCCTTATTATAGCAGTCCCTTGCCGCCCCGCTTTTCCTTCATTTCACGGTTCAGCAGCTCGAAAAATTCTTCGTTGGTTTTCGTGCCGCGAAGCTTTTTCAGGAAGCGTTCGGCAAAGTCCGGGGTGTCAGAGAAGGTGCGGCGGATGGCCCATAGCTTGTCGAGGCGCCCTTTCGGCAGGAGGAGTTCCTCTTTCCTCGTGCCGGAGCGGCGGATGTCGAGAGCAGGGAAAATGCGGCGCTCGGCAAGGTGCCGGTCCAGGTGGAGTTCCATATTGCCTGTTCCCTTGAATTCCTCATAGATGACATCATCCATCCTGGAGCCGGTGTCTACAAGAGCTGTTGCAAGAATCGTCAGGCTGCCGCCTTCTTCCAGGTTACGCGCAGCGCCGAAAAATCGCTTTGGACGGTGGAGCGCAGCCGGGTCGATCCCGCCCGACAGTGTCCTGCCGCTCGGCGGAATGACGAGGTTGTAGGCACGTGCAAGCCGGGTGATCGAGTCCATCAGGATGATGACATCCCTCTTGTGCTCGACCAGGCGCATCGCCCGTTCAAGTACAAGCTCGGCAACTCTCACATGGTGGTCCGGCAGCTCATCGAACGTCGAGCTGACGACATCCGCGTCGACGGAGCGCTCGATATCGGTCACTTCTTCCGGACGCTCATCAACAAGCAGGACGATGAGTTCCGCCTCCGGATGATTTTCAGTGATGGAATTCGCGATCTCTTTCAGGAGCTGGGTCTTTCCCGCCTTCGGCTGCGCGACGATGAGACCGCGCTGGCCGAATCCCACCGGGGAGACGATATCCATAATCCGTGTCGACAATTGATGCGGCTCTGTCTCCAGCTTGATCTTACGTTCCGGGTAGAGCGGGGTCAGCGCAGGAAAATGGACGCGTTCTTTCGCAGTTTCCGGGTCCTCCCCGTTCACTGCCCCGACCTGCAGCAGGCCGTAGTAGCGCTCATTTTCTTTGGGCGGCCGGACCTTGCCGCTCACCCGGTCACCGTTCCGCAGGTCAAAGCGGCGGATCTGGGAAGCCGAAATATAAATATCTTCCATGCTCGGCGAATAGTTGATCGGTCGGAGGAAGCCATAGCCCTCTGTCGGGATGATTTCCAGCACGCCTTCCATGAAGAAATAGCCTTCCTGTTCGGCGCGCGATTTAAGGATTGCAAAAATCAGTTCTTTTTTCGTCAGTTTGCTGTAGTAGGAGATATTCAGCTTACGGGCCAGGCCGTATAGCTCTTTAAGGGTCTTTTCCTTCATGCCAGCCAGTGTGAGTTCTTCCGCCATCGGGCGGTCACCTCTTTTCGTTCAGTTGGGGATATCAGCAGCCCGAGGGCGTATGCGAAGTGATGAAGAAGGAGATGCCCGGCGTTTCCGCCGGGCATGGGTTGATCAGTATTCCATGACGTAATGCGGCTTTTTCTGAAGGCTGTGACGGCCTTCGACAAAGCGCACTGTACCTGACTTGGCACGCATGACAAGAGAGTGGGTAGAGCCGTAGGCCCCTTTGAATTGGACACCTTTCAGGAGTTCGCCATCAGTCACGCCTGTGGCAGCGAAGATGGCATCATCGCCCTTGACGAGGTCTTCCATGCGGAACAATTTATCGATATCGAGCCCCATCTTGCGGCAACGCTCGATTTCTCCTTCGTTTGATGGGACGAGGCGGCCCTGGATCTCACCGCCGAGGCACTTCAGGCCGACTGCGGAGATGACCCCTTCCGGAGCGCCGCCGGAACCGAACAGGATGTCGACGCCTGTATCGTCGAACGCCGTGTTGATCGCACCGGCCACATCACCGTCATTGATCAGCTTGATGCGTGCGCCGGCATCCCGGATTTCCTGGATGATTCTGGCGTGCCGTTCACGGTGAAGTACCGTTGCGACCACATCTTCGATATCTTTGTTTTTCGCCTTGGCGACAGCCCGGAGGTTGTCGATGATCGGCGCATCGATGTCGACCTGGCCCACTGCCTCAGGGCCGACTGCGATTTTTTCCATGTACATGTCCGGCGCGTGCAGAAGGTTGCCGCGATCCGCTACAGCCAGGACCGCGAGTGCGTTCCAGCCGCCTGATGCCACAATATTCGTCCCTTCAAGAGGATCAACTGCAACATCTACCGCAGGACCGGACCCGGTACCGAGTTCTTCTCCTATGTAGAGCATTGGCGCTTCGTCCATTTCCCCTTCGCCGATCACGACAACGCCCTGCATCGGGATTGTGTCGAAAACGGTGCGCATCGCGCTTGTCGCCGCGTCATCCGCCTCGTTTTTCAAACCGCGCCCCATCCAGCGGGCGGAGTTTAGTGCCGCCGCTTCTGTGACACGTACAAGTTCCATCGATAAGCTGCGTTCCATCGTGCACTTCCTTTCTCCCCGCAATGCGGGAAAGCAAAATCTATTTTTGCGGTCCGTCCGGCAGGAATATCCTGCCGCCGGCCGCTTAAAAGTCAATCAGGTTACTGTCAGGAATTGCCTTTGTCCTTGCCGGATAAAGCGCCGGCAGGCACGCGCACTTTTCGGATGTCCGCCCCAAGGCCGCTAAGCTTGCCGATCAGGTTGGAATAGCCGCGCTCGATATGGTGGATTGCATGCACTTCTGTCTCACCCTCCGCAATCAGCCCCGCGAGCACAAGTGCGGCGCCGGCACGAAGGTCGGTCGCCCGCACGGAAGCTCCCTGGAGCTCAAGCGGTCCGGTGATGATTGCAGCACTGCCCTCGACACGCGCATCCGCATTCATGCGGCGCAGTTCATCGATATGCTTAAACCGCGCCGAGTAGATCGTGTCGGTCACGACCGACGTTCCTTTCGCCTGCGTAAGAAGGACGGACATCGGTTGCTGGAGGTCAGTCGCAAAGCCCGGATAGACGAGCGTTTTTACATCGATTGCACGAAGCGGCCGCTCCGGTTTCGGAATGATGATCCGCTCCTCTTCTTCAATGAGGTCCACACCCATTTCCCTCAGCTTCGCCGTTAGTGCCTCCACGTGGAACGGGATGACATTGTCAACCGTGACACCGGCTCCAACCGCTGCTGCCATGATCATGAATGTCCCGGCCTCGATTCGGTCCGGGATGATGGTGTGGGTAGTTCCCGACAGCGATTCGACGCCTTCGATCCGGATGATGTTTGTGCCGGCACCTTTGATGTTGGCACCCATGTTCGACAGGAGTGTCGCGACATCAATGATTTCAGGCTCTTTTGCCGCATTTTCAATGGTCGTCCGCCCCTCAGCGAGGACAGCGGCAAGCATGATATTGATGGTCGCCCCGACACTTGCCACATCAAGATAGATCTTGGCGCCGCGCAGCTTCTCTGCACGGAGGTAAATCGAGCCGTGTTCATTCGTCACTTTGGCACCCAGTGCCTCAAACCCTTTGATATGCTGGTCAATCGGCCGCGGTCCGAGATGGCAGCCGCCAGGCAGGCCGATTACAGCCTTGCCGAACCGGCCGAGCATCGCTCCCATCAAATAGTAGGAGGCACGAAGCTTTTTGACATTTCCATTCGGAAGCGGCATATCGACCATTCCGGTCGGGTCGATTTTCATCGTCCCGTCCCGGAATGTGACAGCCCCGCCGATTTCTTCCAGGAGCGCCTTGAGCGTAAAGACATCCGCGATTTCAGGCAGTCCTTCGATTGATACTTCCGAGCCGGCCAGGATCGAAGCCGGGATAAGTGCGACCGCGCTGTTTTTGGCGCCGCTCACTTTGATCGTTCCCTTTAATTCCCGTCCGCCGTTGATTTTGTAGACGTCCATATCGTTTCCCTCGTTCCGAAAGAGTTCCGTCACTCGGCAGTCCGCTTGTTCCAGTCTGAGAGGAACGCTTCAAGACCCTTTTCCGTCAGCGGATGGTTGAACATCTGCTTAAGGACCTTAAGCGGAGTCGTTGAGATGTGTGCGCCGTTCAGCGCCGCATCCGTGATATGCTGCGGGTGGCGGATTGATGCCGCGATGATTTCCGTTTCGATGCCGTGCGTGTCGAAGATTTCTGAAATGGTCGCAATCAGGTCCATCCCGTTGTGGCCGATGTCATCCAGACGGCCAAGGAATGGCGAGACATAGGTGGCTCCCGCGCGTGCTGCAAGAAGCGCCTGGTTCGCACTGAAAATGAGGGTAACGTTCGTCTTGATGCCCTCTTTGGCGAAAGTGGAGCATGCTGCAAGGCCATCCGGTGTCATTGGGAGCTTGACCGTAATGTTCGGTGCAATCGCTGCAAGTTCCCGTCCTTCACGGATCATTTCTTCCGCTTCAGTCGCGATGACTTCCGCGCTTACAGAGCCAGGAACTAGTTCCGCGATCTCTTTAAGCCGGTCATGGAACGGGACATTCTCCTTGGCTACGAGCGATGGGTTCGTCGTCACACCTGATAGGATGCCCCATGCGTGTGCTTCCTTGATTTCGTCAAAATTTGCTGTATCGATGAAAAATTTCATGTCTGTGTCCTCCCCGGAAGTTTCTCTGATGAATGGAAAGAAGGAGATGATGCCTTGCACCTCTCCCGCTTCTCCCCTTGTTTTTAAGCTTTCCCGGAACTGCCGAATTCACGCATCTTGCCTATGACGGTTTCTTTGATGGCTTCGCGTGCAGGACCGAGATATTTGCGAGGGTCATAGACCTCTTTGTCGTTGTCCAGGATTTCGCGGATGACATTGGTCGACGCGATCTGATTCTCGGTATTGACGTTGATCTTAGCCGTCCCGAGTGAAACAGCGCGCTGAATGTCTTTTGTCGGGATGCCCGTGCCGCCGTGCAGGACAAGCGGGAGATCCGACTGCTTCGAGATTTCTTCCATCTCTTTGAATCCGAGATTCGGTTCGCCTTTATAAGGGCCGTGAACCGATCCGAGCGCAGGTGCCAGGCAGTCGATGTCCGTCTGCTTAACAAGCTCTTCACACTCTTTTGGATCTGCATAGATCACGCCGTCCGCGATGACGTCATCTTCCTGGCCGCCTACGACGCCAAGCTCCGCTTCGACGGATGCGCCGTGTTTGTGGGCATACTCGACGACTTCGGATGTGATCCGGATATTTTCCTCAAGCGGTTGGGACGATGCATCGATCATGACAGATGTGAAGCCCGCATCAACCGCTTCTTTACATTTTTCAAAGGAAGAGCCGTGGTCAAGATGGATTGCGACCGGTACGCTCGTTCCGTAGGATTCCATTAGGCCGTTAACCATTGGCACAACCGCCTTGAAGCCACCCATATATTTTGCGGCGCCTTCGGAAACACCCAGGATGACCGGGGATTTCTCCTCCTCGGCCGCTTGAAGGATCGCCTGTGTGAATTCCAGGTTGTTGATATTGAACTGACCGACCGCATAGCCTTCTTTTCTTGCTTTATTTAGCATGTCCGTCATGGAGACAAGTGCCATACTCGATTCCTCCTTCGAAAATGGGAAGTCAATCTTTCGTTTTTACACCTTTCCATCATATCAAAAACAGGCAGTGTCCGCCACTGCCCGCCGGTCACGCCAGGATTCCGCCGATCTCGCTTCGGAGCTCATGAATGTCGAACGGCTTTGTGAAATACTTCTCGGCCCCAAGCGCTTTTGCCGCGTCAATCTGTTCCTGTTCACCATACGCAGTCATCATGAAAACCGAAATATCCGGCTTGGCTGACTTGAACTGTCTAAGGACTTCGATGCCATCCATGCCGGGCATTTTCATATCGAGCAGCACGCAGTCCGGAGGGGACTGTGTAAACAGTTCTATCGCTTCAAATCCGTTTTTCGCAACAGAGGTCTCATACCCGTCGCGCTTGAACACTTCCTGCAGCAGAAGACGGATGCCGTTCTGGTCATCAACAATCAATATCCGTTTCATATGGCCAGTCACTACTTTCATAATATTCTATGTTTTCTACCATCCGTAATAACCTTATCATTTTCTTTTCATTTGTGACACTTTTTCAAAGTGGAAATTGATGCAGCGGCGCCTGCTTGGACGCCTGAGCTCCGTCCTTTATAATGGAGCCGGAGGGATACTCATATGAAAATGCTGACTACACAAATGTCCGGACTGCTCCAGCGCATCGCCGGACGTGAAGAAGAGATGATCGGCATGACTGCCCGACTTCTCGCACAAGCAACCGCAGGGCAAGGCAGAGTGTTCATCGCAGCGTTTGGCGAGCTGGGCGCAGTAAGCGCAAACGCGATCCGCGGCCAGGAGCCGCTTAAGGGTGCCGTGCGTTACCGCGGAGAAGAAATCGACAGCACGGACAGAGTTTGGATTCTTGCAAGGCATGCATCCGACGAAGAAGCACTGACACTCGCCCGCCGGCTGGCTGAGCAGTTCATCCCGTTTGCCGCGGTGGCTGATGAGCCCGAAGATGACGAGGGCAATGAGCTCGCAGAACTCGCCACCGCTTATGTGTCACTTGGGGTCAAGCGCGGCCTGCTTCCGTCCGATGACGGCGGGCGAACCGTCTTTCCACACGCCCTTGCAGGGCTGTTTGTCTACGAAGCCGTCCGGATGGATTACGAGGAGCTGCTTTCCGAATTCGGCTGAACCCGGCGCCCTGTTATCAGACAGGGCGCTTTTATGTATGGATTGTTATGTAACCTATTTTAAAACAAAAGTGATATCGTGAATACCTCTATCTGTAAACTTATGGTTTATCTGTTGGAAGTCGGACTTCAGAGGACATAAAAAAAGCCAGGCCCCTGCCGTTTTGAGGGAACCTGGCTTGTCCTTTATTTAGTTATTGCCGATTGAAGCACGGATGAATTCTCTGAACAGCGGCTGAGGACGGTTCGGGCGCGACACGAATTCCGGGTGGAATTGGCATGCGACAAACCATTTATGTTCCGGCAGCTCGACAATCTCGACAAGTCGGCCGTCAGGGCTGAGACCGGAAAAGACGAAGCCAGCTTTTTCGAATGTCTCGCGGAATTCATTGTTGAATTCAAAGCGGTGGCGGTGGCGCTCATACACGAGGTCCTCGCCGTAAGCTTCGTGAGCCTTCGTGCCGGCCTTGAGCTTGCACGGATAGATGCCGAGGCGCAATGTGCCGCCGAGGTCTTCCAGGTCTTTCTTATCCGGCATGATGTCGATGATCGGGAACGCTGTCGACGGATCCAGTTCCGAGGAGTGCGCGCCGTCCATGTTCATGACGTGCTGGGCATACTCGACCGAAGCCAGCTGCATGCCAAGGCAAATGCCGAAGAATGGCACATTGTTTGTGCGCGCGTACTCGACTGCAGCGATCTTGCCGTCGATGCCTCGGTCGCCGAAGCCGCCAGGTACCAGTACGCCATCGCAATCGGAAAGGAGTTCCGCCGCATTGTCGCGGCTGATATCTTCAGCGTTGATCCAGTCGACTTCGATCTCAGCGTCAAATGCGAACCCGGCATGGCGCAGCGCTTCGACCACTGAGATGTAGGCATCCTGGAGTTCCACGTATTTGCCGACCAGGCCGATCTTCACTGTCTTAGAAAGAGACTTTACCTTCTGGACAAGTGCTGTCCAGTCGTCGAGCTCCGGCTTCGGAGCATCCAGGCGGAGATGGTCGAGGACGAGGTCATCCATGCCCTGAGCGTGAAGTCTGAGCGGGATTTCATAGAGCGTCTCCGCATCACGGGACTCGATCACTTCTTCCGGACGGATGTCGCAGAAAAGCGCGATCTTGTCTTTCATGTCCTGAGGAACCGGCTGCTCGGTACGGACGACGATGAGGTTCGGCTGGATGCCGAGGCCGCGCAGTTCCTTGACGCTGTGCTGTGTCGGCTTGGTTTTCATCTCACCTGCCGCGTGGATAAACGGAATCAGTGTGCAGTGGATGTACATGACTTCATTCCGGCCGAGGTCGGAACGGAGCTGGCGGATCGCTTCAAGGTAAGGCAGCGATTCAATATCACCGACGGTACCACCGATTTCGGTAATGACGACATCCGCATTCGTCTCTTTGCCTGCGCGCAGCACACGTTGCTTGATTTCGTTCGTAATGTGCGGGATGACCTGGACGGTTGCGCCGTTGTAGTCTCCGCGCCGCTCTTTCTTCAGGACGGTGGAGTAGACTTTACCGGTTGTCACCGCGGAGTATTTCGTCAGGTTGATGTCGATGAAACGCTCATAGTGGCCGAGGTCGAGGTCTGTTTCCGCGCCGTCTTCGGTCACGAACACCTCACCATGCTGATACGGGCTCATCGTGCCCGGGTCCACGTTGATATACGGATCGAATTTCTGGATGGTCACTTCCAGCCCACGGTTCTTCAGCAGACGGCCGAGGGATGCTGCGACAATCCCTTTTCCTAGTGAAGATACTACGCCGCCGGTTACAAAGATATACTTGGTCATTACAAAATCTCCTCCTGTCAGTCCCAAAAACAAAAAAGGCCCCCCTGCAAACCGTTCTGCAGGGGAGCGCATACGCACATTTTAATCTCCTCGATCAGAGGAGCCCGAATTAAATCATAAACCTGTGAAGATGATCCGTCAAGTTCAAACTTCCTCTTCATCCTCGTCGTCTTCTTCGTCCGCAAGATCGATCTCGCCGTCAAGGAGTTCATCCTCTTCATCGTCAAGTTCATCGACGTCTTCCTCGGCCTCTTCTTCCTCTTCATCGTCGATTTCGAAGTCTTCTTCCTCTTCATCAGCGAACTCATCAAAGTCCTCATCGAAGTCGACATCCTCGTCGTCTTCGATAATCTCTTCATCATCGTCTTCTACGACTTTAGCCTTGGCCTTCCGCTTGCGCACTTTGACCGACGGCGCAGTCTCTTCCTCGATCTTGTCTACCGGGTACCACTCACGAAGGCCCCAGCGACCGTCACCCAGGGCGAGGAACCGCCCGTCGATATTCATATCTGTATAGAAGCGGACAAGGCGTTCCTTGGCTTCTTTCTCGGACAGGCCGACCAGACGGCCGAGCTCTGCCATGAGAGCCGGAAACTCCATTGGCTCACGGCGCTCTTCCAAGAGGGCGAAAGCAAGGTCAATCAGGGCTTCTTCTTTTAATTGTTCCTGTGTCAGATCTTGAAGGTTCATCAGGAGCACGTCCTTTCTGCATGCGTTGGCATAATCACCATTATATACAATCCACTTCCCGCTATGCTACCTTCAACTTTTGTTTTTCAATGTCCGCCAGCCGCTGAAGAACAGATAAAACAGTTGTGCGGACAGCAAAATCAGCGGAGCAGCGGCAAGGCCGCGGTTGTACAGGGCTATGGACAGGACGATCAGGATCACCATAATGACCACGTGATAGGACGTTTTCAACGGGAGGCCCTCCTCTTCGCTTCTTCCTACATTATACAACAGAAGAAAAAATAGATGTCCCGCGGAAGCGGGACATCCGGAATTTTTTTCAACAGGCAATGCCCTTACATGTTTCTGCGGTATTGCCCGCCCACTTCGTAGAGGGCTGCCGTGATCTGTCCAAGGCTTGCAACCTTTACCGTGTCCATCAGGGCCTCGAAGATATTGCCGCCGGAGACGGCCGCTTTCTTCAGCCGGTCGAGAGCCTCCTGCGTTCGCTCTCCATTCCGTTCCTGGAACGACTTCAGATTGCGGATCTGGGTCTCTTTCTCTTCTTTCGTCGCGCGTGCAAGCTCCATGTTGTCGATATCATCCTCGGAAGGCGGGTTCGGGTTCAGGTAGGTGTTGACGCCGACAATCGGCAGTTCCCCCGAATGCTTGAGGTGCTCGTAATACATGGACTCTTCCTGGATTTTTCCTCGCTGATACTGGGTCTCCATCGCGCCCAGCACGCCGCCACGGTCATTCAGGCGATCGAATTCATCCAGAACGGCCTGCTCCACAAGATCAGTAAGTTCTTCTGCGATAAACGCCCCTTGGAGAGGGTTCTCGTTTTTCGAGAGCCCATGCTCTTTCGTGATGATCATCTGGATCGCCATGGCGCGCCGGACCGATTCCTCGGTCGGTGTTGTGATTGCCTCATCATAGGCGTTCGTATGGAGTGAGTTGCAGTTGTCCTGCAGAGCCATAAGCGCCTGCAGCGTCGTCCGGATATCGTTGAAATCGATTTCCTGGGCATGAAGGCTCCGTCCGGATGTCTGAATGTGGTACTTCAGCTTCTGGCTGCGATCGTTTGCACCGTACTTCTCCCGCATCGCAATTGCCCAGATTCGGCGGGCGACGCGGCCGATGACCGTATATTCAGGATCAAGGCCGTTCGAGAAGAAGAACGACAGGTTCGGTGCGAAGTCATCGATGTTCATGCCGCGGCTCAGGTAGTACTCCACATAGGTGAATCCGTTTGCCAGCGTGAATGCCAGCTGGGAAATCGGATTCGCCCCCGCCTCGGCGATATGGTACCCCGAGATCGACACAGAGTAGTAATTGCGGACCTGATGATCGATAAAGTACTGCTGGATATCCCCCATCATGCGGAGCGCAAACTCGGTCGAGAAGATGCACGTGTTCTGGCCCTGGTCTTCCTTCAGAATATCCGCCTGGACGGTGCCGCGGACAGTCTGGAGCGTCTTTTCGCGGACTTCCGTGAATTCTTCCACGGTCAGTGTGCGGCCGAGCTCCTCTTCTCTTTTCTTCACCTGCTGGTCGATTGCAGTGTTCATGAACATCGCAAGGATGATCGGCGCAGGGCCGTTGATCGTCATCGAGACTGACGTGGACGGTGCGCAAAGATCGAATCCGTCGTACAGCTTTTTCATGTCATCGAGCGTGCACACCGACACGCCGGATTCGCCGACTTTTCCGTAGATATCAGGACGGTATGCCGGGTCTTCGCCGTAGAGCGTGACCGAGTCGAATGCCGTGGACAGCCGTTTTGCATCGTCGTCCTTCGAGAGATAGTGGAACCGGCGGTTTGTCCGCTCCGGTGTCCCTTCTCCGGCAAACTGGCGCTTCGGGTCTTCCCCCTGGCGCTTGAACGGGAAGACGCCTGCCGTATACGGGAACGAGCCCGGCACGTTTTCCGCATATACCCAGCGGAGGATTTCCCCGTAGTCCTTGAACTTCGGAAGGGCGACCTTCGGAATCTTCAGGCCTGCAAGGCTTTCCGTCCTGAGGATCGTCCTGATCTCCCTGTCACGGACCTTCGTGACAAACTCTTCCCCGGAATAAGCTTCCTTCAGGCTTTCCCAGTTTTCAAGAATCCGCTTTGACTCCGTCGACAGCTCACTTTTCACTCCGTCGATCAGGGACTGGAGAGATGCTTCAAGCGCCTCGTCCACACCCTTTTCGCGGATCATGGAAAGCGTGCCTTCCAGCTGGAAAAGACGTCGTCCGAGCTCTGCCTGCTGCTCCGCGCGCTTGTGATAGTCACGGATCGTATCCGTGATTTCGCGCAGGTAATAGCGGCGGTCATTCGGGATGATGACGTTCTGCTTCTGGGTTTTGACGAACTGTTTGTAAGACGTTTCCCACCCAAGGCTGAATTTGTCGTTAAGCACATCGACGATTGCCGCGAACAGCGAGTTTGTGCCTTTGTCGTTGAACTGGCTGGCGATCGTGCCGTACACCGGCATCTCATCAACCTGGCGGTCCCAAAGCTGCCGGCTCCGCTGATACTGTTTCTGCACTTGGCGAAGGGCGTCCTCTGAACCTTTACGTTCGAACTTATTGATCGCGATCAGGTCTGCGAAGTCGATCATGTCGATCTTCTCAAGCTGTGTAGGCGCACCGAATTCGCTTGTCATCACATACATCGAGGCATCTGCGATTTCCGCGACTTCCGCATCCCCCTGTCCGATCCCGCTCGTCTCGACGATAATGAGGTCAAAGCCAGCGGCACGGACGACATCAAGCACATCCCGGATCGCTCCGGACAGTTCGGAGCGGGACCCGCGCGTCGCGAGGCTTCTCATATAGACACGGTCGCTGAAGATTGCGTTCATGCGGATCCGGTCGCCGAGGAGCGCGCCGCCCGTCTTCTGCTTTGTCGGATCGATCGACAGGATAGCCACCTTCTTGTCCGGAAGCTCGTGGAGGAATCGGCGGATCAGTTCGTCAGTCAGTGAGCTTTTCCCGGCGCCTCCCGTTCCCGTGATTCCGAATACCGGTGTTTCTTTCGACAGCTTGCGGACGGCTTCGAGCATCTTTTCCGCTTCTTCGGCCTGGCCCATATGCGCGTCTTCTGCCAGTGTGATCAGACCGGAAAGCAGCGGCACATCATTCGCGGAGAGCGCTTCCGGATTACCGAGCTGCTTCTTCTCGGACGTCTTGTAGTCGCACTGCTTCAACATCTCGTTGATCATTCCCTGCAGGCCGAGACGGCGACCGTCCTCAGGGGAGAAAATCCCGGAGATGCCGTAGTCATGAAGCTCCTTGATCTCTTTCGGAATGATGACGCCTCCGCCTCCGCCGTATACGCGGATATGCGGTGCGCCCTTTTCCTTCAGGAGGTCATGCATGTATTTGAAGTATTCGACGTGGCCGCCCTGGTAGGAAGAGATCGCAATCCCCTGCACGTCTTCCTGGATGGCTGCATTGACGACTTCCTCAACGGAACGGTTGTGGCCCAGATGGATCACTTCAGCACCGCTTGACTGCAGAATGCGTCGCATGATGTTGATGGAGGCATCGTGGCCGTCAAACAGGCTGGATGCCGTAACGAACCGGACATGATTGACCGGCTTGTAGACTTCGACTGGTGCCGTTGTCATTTTACTTCCCCCTTCTGCGGACGGCCCGCCACCCCGTAGAGCAGCTGGTCCGTCAGCATATCGATGAATTCCCCTAATGTGAACTGTTTGCGGAGCGTCCAGCGGCGGAATGCCCACATCTGTCCCTGGACGATGATATGGTGTGCCCCGAGCCGGGCTTCCTTCTCGGATAGAGTGATCTCCCCCGCTTCAGAACAGCCGGCAAGCATCCGCTCGAACAGGCCGGCCATCTCAAGCTCCTTCTCGAGCACATAGCTGAGCGCCGCCTTCGGCAGTGACTTCGTCTCCTGATACATGACTGTGAATTCGTCATCCATCTCATCGATCGTTTCGATATAGAGCCGGATGGCGTTTTTCAGTCCTTTGATTGTCCCCTGCTGTTCCGCAAGCGGTGCCAGCCGGTCATGCACTTCCTCATAAATCCTGTCACACACCAAATAGAGGACATCTTCCTTTGTCCGGATATATTCATAGAGTGTGCCGATGCTGAAGCCCGCTTCCTTTGCGATTTCCCGCGTGGTCGTGCGGTGGAACCCCTTCTCCCTGAACAGTTTCACCGCTCCGCGGATCATCTGGTCGCGGCGCTTCTCGATCAGTGATTCGTCTTTTACCGACGACTTCACCTCGTGGCGCACCGACGTCTTTTTTTCGGTCATTTCGTCAGCATGCGGGAGATGACGAGCCGCTGGATCTCCTGCGTGCCCTCATAGATCTGAGTGATCTTCGCGTCACGCATAAATCGCTCGACCGGATAATCCTTCGTATAGCCGTATCCGCCGTATACCTGGACTGCCTCCACCGTGACCTTCATCGCGGTATCGCCCGCCATCAGCTTTGCCATCGCGGATTCCTTGCCGTACGGAAGGCCGTTCGACTCGAGCCAGGCCGCCTGATAAGTGAGGAGTCGGGAAGCCTCGATCGAAGTCGCCATGTCGGCAAGCTTGAAGCCGATTCCCTGGTTCGCCGCGATCGGCTTGCCGAACTGCTCGCGCTCTTTCGCATAGGAAACCGAGTGGTCCAGTGCGCCCTGCGCGATGCCGACCGCCTGTGCAGCGATGCCGTTGCGGCCGCCATCCAGCGTCTTCATCGCAATGATGAAGCCCTGGCCCTCTTCGCCGAGGAGGTTTTCCGCAGGGACCTTGCAGTTATCGAAGATGACTTCTGTCGTCGGGGACGAACGGATGCCAAGCTTTTTCTCTTTCTTTCCGACGGAGAAGCCCTCGAAGTCCTTTTCCACGATGAACGCGCTCGTGCCCTTGTGCTTGGAAGAAGGGTCGGTGACCGCGAACACGATATACGTGTCGGCGATGCCGCCGTTCGTGATGAACATCTTCGAGCCGTTCAGGATGTAGTGGTCGCCGTCCTTTTTGGCAGTTGTCTTCATGCCGCCCGCATCAGAGCCGGAGCCTGCTTCCGTCAGGCAATAGGCACCGATTTTAGAGCCTTCCGCCATCGGACGGAGGTACTTCTGCTTCTGCTCTTCCGTGCCGTATTTAAAGACCGGCCAGCCGGCAAGCGATGTGTGTGCGGAAAGAACGACGCCCGCTGATGCATCCACGCGGGACAGCTCCTCGACTGCGATGACATAGGCGAGGAAATCGGAGCCGATGCCGCCGTACTCTTCCGGCCAGGGAATGCCTGTCAGGCCGAGTTCTGCCATCTTGTGAAACAGCTCGACGTCGAAGCGCTCTTCCTCATCGCGCTCTGCCGCTGTCGGTGCGACTTCCTTTTCTGCAAAATCGCGGACCATTTTACGGATCATTTCGTGTTCTTCGGACAGTTTAAAGTTCATTTTCGTCTTCCACCTTTCGGTAATCGGCAAGGCCGTAGATTGGAGTGGTAATGAAGTTTCTGTATCTGAATAACGGGGGGCGCCATTGTGTACTTTCGTCGGGCCATTGTGTACTTTCGGGACACTTTGGTGTACTTTCGGCGTTTCTTTATGGACTTTCACGACCACTTTGTGTACTTTCGGCACTCCATGGTGTACTTTCGCGCAAAGCGCTTGCGGGCGCAGAACACCTCACTTTGTGAGTGGCTTGCCGCCCAACGCTTTGCTTGTGGGCGCAGAACACCTCACTTTGTGAGGTGTTTGCTGATGACAATCCTCTGGATCTCGCTAGTGCCTTCATAGATCTGAGTGACTTTCGCGTCACGGAAGTAGCGCTCCACCGGATAGTCCTCGGTGTAACCATAGCCGCCGAATACCTGGATGGCTTCGATTGCGCAATCCATGGCCGCCTGGGAGGCGAACAGCTTCGCCATCGAGGCTTCCTTGCCTGCAGGCAACCCTTGGCCGTAAAGATCGGCCGCCTGATAGACGAGGAGGCGTGCTGCTTCGACGGATGTCGCCATGTCGGCGAGCTTGAATCCGATTCCCTGATTTGCCGCGATGGGCTTGCCGAACTGTACCCGTTCCTTGGCATAGGCGACAGCCGCATCAGTGGCGGCCTCGGCGATGCCGAGCGACTGGGCCGCAATTCCGATCCTGCCTGCATCGAGGTTGGCAAGGGCGATCTTGAATCCTTCACCTTCCTGGCCGAGCCTATTCTCCTCAGGCACTTCCATGTCTTCGAATGTCAGTTGGACAGTACGGGAGCCATGGAGCCCCATCTTTTCCTCGTCCTTGCCGATGATAAGCCCTGGTGTGCCTTTCTCGACGATGAACGCCGTTACGCCGCGGCTTCCCGCTTCCGGATTGGTGTTGGCGAAGACGATGTAGACATCCGCCTCTCCGCCGTTCGTGATGAACACTTTCGAACCGTTGAGCACATAGTGGCCGTCTTTTTTGGCCGCCTTCGTTTTCATCGCGCCGGCATCGGAGCCGGAAGACGGCTCGGTGAGGCAGAACGCGCCGAGATACTCGCCAGAAGCCATCTTCGGAATGTACTTCCGCTTCTGCTCTTCCGTGCCGAACTTCAGGATCGGGTTGATGCCGACCGATGTGTGGACGCTAAGAATCACGCCCATGACCGCGCTTACCTTCGACAGCTCATGGATGGCGATGATGTAGCTCGTGTAGTCCATCCCGGAGCCGCCATACTCCTCAGGAACCGTGATGCCCATGAGGCCGAGCCCGCCCATCTTTTCCAGGAGCGGGCGAGGGAACTCGCCCGCTTCCATCCTCGGGATAAACGGTTCCACCTCGTTTTTCGCAAAGTCACGCACCATCCGGCGCATCATCTTCTGTTCTTCGGTGAATGTAAAATCCATGCTGTACACCTCGCTTAATAAAAGCCGTGCGGACAAACCGGCTTATTCATAGACATAGAACCCGCGGCCGGACTTTTTCCCGAGCCAGCCGGCGTTGACGTATTTGCGCAAAAGCGGGCATGGGCGGTATTTCGGATCGCCGAAACCGTCATGCAGTACTTCCATGATGTACAGGCATGTATCCAGGCCGATAAAGTCCGCAAGCTGGAGCGGCCCCATCGGATGGTTCATACCCAGCTTCATCACATCGTCGATTGCTTCCTTCGTTGCGACGCCTTCATAAAGCGTAAAGATCGCTTCATTGATCATCGGCATGAGTACCCGGTTGGAGACGAACCCGGGATAGTCGTTGACTTCGACAGGCGTCTTCGAAAGTTTTTTCGTCATGTCTTCGACCGCCTGGTAAGTCTCGTCGGTGGTTGCAAGGCCGCGGATGATTTCGACAAGTTTCATGACCGGCACCGGGTTCATGAAATGCATCCCGATCACCTGCCCCGGGCGCTTCGTGACCGCAGCGATTTCCGTGATCGGCAATGCGGAGGTGTTGGTCGACAAAATAGCGTGCTCCGCCGCGTGCTCATCCAACTGCCGGAAGATCGACTGCTTGATCTCCATTTTCTCGACGGCAGCCTCGATGATGAGGTCGGCATCCTTTGCGTCAGACAGATCTGTTGATTTGCGGATACGGCCGAGCGCCGCATTTTTATCCTCTTCCGTCATCCGGCCCTTTTCCACTCCCCGGGAAAGGTTTTTCGAAATGACGCCGAGTCCCTTTTCGTACGCTTCTTCACTGATATCGTTCAAGGTCACATCGAACCCAGCCTGGGCGCACACCTGTGCGATGCCTCCGCCCATCTGTCCGGCTCCGATGACCATTACGTGTTTGATCTCCATGATTACTCCCCCTGTCCCTGTTTCGGTACTTCAATCATGACGGCATCCCCCTGGCCGCCGCCGGAACAGATTGCCGCAATGCCGATGCCGCCTCCGCGGCGCTTAAGTTCATGCGCGAGCGTCAGGATGATCCTGGCACCGCTTGCGCCGATCGGGTGCCCGAGCGCAACCGCCCCGCCGTTGACATTGACCTTCTCCGGATCGAGACCGGCAATCTTTGCGCTGGCAAGGGAGACGGCCGCGAACGCTTCGTTGATCTCGAACAGATCAATCTCATCAAGTGACTTGCCGGTCTTTTCCAGGATTTCATTGATCACAAGCCCCGGTGTCTGAGGGAAGTTTTCCGGCTCTACAGCCACTTCGGCGTGGGCGACGATCTCCGCCAGGACATCTTTGCCTTCCTGCTTCGCCCGGTCTGAATCCATCAGGACAAGCGCACAGGCACCGTCGTTGACACCCGGAGCATTGCCGGCCGTGATCGTGCCTTCCTTACCGAATGCCGGCTTCAGTTTCGCGAGCGACTCCGAAGAGGTATCGCGGCGTGGCGCTTCGTCTTCCCCGACATGGATTGTCTGCCTTTTGCGTGCCGGGACTTCGACCGGAACGATCTCCTCGACAAACAGGGCTTCATCAATCGCCTTCAGGGCACGTTGGTGGCTGCGGAGTGCCCATTCGTCCTGGGCAACGCGTGTGAGTTCCATCTTGTCGGCGGTGCTGTTCCCGTATGTGCCCATATGCACCCGATCCGGGTGGAACGAGCAGGACAGCCCGTCATGGATCATGCCGTCGATCAGCGGCGCGTCGCCCATTTTCAGGCCGAAACGGCCCTTCGGCATGTAGTACGGCGCATTCGACATCGACTCCATGCCGCCTGCCACGATTACTTGTTCTTCACCGAGGCGGATCAGCTGGTCGCCGAGCGTCACGGCACGCATGCCTGATGCACACACTTTGTTGATCGTCTCGGTCTTCACCTTCCACGGAATGCCCGCTTTGTTCGCTGCCTGCCGGGATGGGATTTGGCCCTGTCCGCCCTGAAGGACGGTGCCCATGATGACCTCATCTACATCTTCCGGTGATGTGCCGGTACGCTCAAGTGCTGCACGGATTGCCGTCCCTCCGAGATCGCTTGCCGTCTGAGAAGCGAGCAGCCCGCCGAACTTACCGAATGGTGTACGTGCCCCGCCGAGAATCGCCGTTTTTGCCATGATCGATTTCCCCCTTTTGATTTTGAGAGCGTTTTCATATCCTTTTCAGTGAATGCCGGGCGGCGTCTTTCTGTCAGAAGTGACTGAACGCTCGCTCGGCAAAATTCCTAACAAAAAGGGAGTGACCGGCACTCCCTCTTCCATTTGTTTCATTGTATCGAATTTTCAAAGAATCTGCAACGGCTTATTGGAGGATCGGTTCCGCTTCTTCCCCAGCCGGCTCGAGGTTATCCCCAAAGATCGAGAGTTCGAGAAGTTCCGCGACGTCGTAAGTGCCGACCTTGTCTTCCACTTCAACCGCTTTCGTGCCATCCGAGATCATGGTCAGGCAGTACGGGCAGGCTGAAGAGATGACGGACGGATTGACTTCGAGCGCCTGCTCGGTCCGTGCCACGTTGACCCGGTGGCCCTTGTCTTCTTCCATCCACATCAGACCGCCGCCCGCGCCGCAGCACATGGCGTCTTCGCGGTTCCTGGCCATCTCGACCAGCTCGACGCCCGGGATGGACTTCAGGATTTCACGCGGCGCATCGTACACATCGTTGTAGCGTCCGAGGTAGCACGAGTCATGGAAGGTGATCTTCTCATTTACAGCGTATTTCGGTTTTAGCTTGCCCTCCATCAGAAGCTTATGGAGAAACTCGGTATGGTGATAGACGATGGCCTGGTAGCCAAAGTCCGGATACTCGTTTTTGAAGATGTTGTAAGCATGCGGGTCGATCGTGATGATCTTCCTGACTTCGTTCTTTTCGAACTCCTTGATGTTCGCTTCGGCCAGCTCCTGGAACAGGAATTCGTTTCCGAGGCGGCGTGGCGTATCACCGGAGTTTTTCTCCTTGTTTCCAAGGATGGCGAACTTCACGCCCGCTTCGTTCAGAAGATGCGCAAACGACAGCGCGATCTTCTGTGAGCGGTTGTCGAATGCGCCCATCGAGCCGACCCAGAGCAGATACTCGAAGTCTTCGCCTGATTTCTTGGCTTCCTTCACCGTCGGGATGTGGAGATCCGGACGCGCATCGCGCCAGTTCTCCTTTTCCTTCCGGTTGAGTCCCCAAGGGTTGCCCTGGCGCTCGATGTTCGTCATTGCGCGCTGTGCATCCGCATCCATGCGGCCTTCAGTCATGACGAGGTATCGGCGGAGGTCGATGATCTTGTCGACGTGTTCGTTCATGACCGGGCACTGGTCTTCACAGTTCCGGCAGGTCGTGCACGCCCAGATTTCCTCTTCCGTGATGACATCGCCGATCAGAGCAGGATTGTAGATGTCATCGATGACCGCACCCTCGGCGCCAGCCGCCATCGCGAGCTGGTTGCCGCGCGTGTCACTGAACATGAACTGCGGGACCCACGGTTTCTGCTTTGTCGTGACCGCGCCCGTGTTTGTCAGGTGGTCACGGAGTTTCGTGATGAGGTCCATCGGCGACAGCATCTTGCCCGTGCCGGTTGCCGGGCACATGTTCGTGCATCGGCCGCATTCCACGCAGGCGTAGAAGTCGAGCATCTGGAGCTGTGTGAAGTCCTCGATCTTCCCGACGCCGATTGAAGGCATCTCTTCTTCGCCATCTTCATCATCGTCTTCCTCAAGCGCGGCGAAATCGATCGGCGCGAGTTTGCCGCGGCGGTCAAAGCGCATCAGGTAGGTGTTTGCAGGGCCTGCGATCAGGTGAGCGTGCTTGGACTGCGGCACATACACGAGGAACGCGAGAAGCGTCAGCAGATGGACCCACCAGGCAATGAAGAATACGACGGCCGCCGCAGTCGGCGACATCCAGCTGAATGCGGAAGCGATCGCCGATGCCATCGGCTCCGTCCAGGTCGTCTCATGTCCGCGCCAGATCATGTTCATGCCGTTCGCAACGAGCGTCGACAGCATAAGTGTCCCGATGAAGATGAGGACGAGACCGGCTTTCCAGCCACGGCGCAGCCGGACGAGCTTCTCGACGTAGCGGCGGTAGAACGCCCAGATAACTGCAACGAGAATCATGAAGACAACGATTTCCTGGAAGAATGTGAAGAACGGATACACCGGCCCGAACGGCAGATGGGAACCCGGCTTCAGCCCTTTCCAGATCAGGTCGATCGCCCCGAACTGGACAAGCAGGAATCCGTAGAAGAACATGACGTGGATAGCCCCGCTTTTTTTGTCCTTCAGAAGTTTTTTCTGTCCAAAAACGTTTGTCCAGACCGCGCGCAGCCGATCGTCGACCTTGGCATCAAACTCCTCTTTTTTTCCGAGTCTGATAAAGTCAACGCGTGTCTTGACCACGTATGTGAACAATCCGAGCGCGTACGCAGTGACGGCCAGGAACAAAATCCAGTTGGCGATAAGCAATGCGTTCACAATGGTCCCTCCCTTTCCGTTGCCGGAGCATTGAATCCGCTTTCACAGCTGACGGTTCTTAAGCAAAGTCCGGCATCTCTTTATGACTCCAGTGTAATAATGAATGAGCATTCAGTCAACAATATTTTTGAATTTTGTCCCGAATGACAAAAGTGAGGCATCCGTGTTCCCGATTGTACGGGAAAGCGGATGCCTCTGCAACGTGATTTTTTATTGGTATTCCGGGGGATTTCCGATGTTTTTGCCGGTATGGGCATACTCGCGCCTGATCGCCTCTTCCGTGCAATCGCCGACTGCCCGCCCGATCAGTGCGCCGAGCTCCGTAAGAGGACCGGCATACGGCAGTTCCGGCCCGGTCTGGGTTGCAGCAATCAGCAAGCTGTCGGTCGCCGTGCCTGTCGCAGGCGTGCCAGTCCGCGGATCACGGATTCCCATCCGGTTCAGCACGGCGGTCTTCGCTTCGGTGGCAGTGACCAGTGCCTGGACAAAAGCCTCATCCGGCAGCCTGCCGTTGATCATCACCCAGGTATTGATGGTACCCGGCCCTACTATCCGTTGCGATGGCTGTTGCCTCGAGGCATCCAGCGCATGGCCGGTGGAGGCCGTCACCATGACGGTGAGGCGGATCTCCCCTTCCCCGTAATCCCGGATGACGGCCCGACCGACAGGCACGGCGGTCATCATCGCAACCGTCTCAGCCGGCCTGCCGCCTGTTTTTGTGACGTACTGTGCCATATCTTCCCTGACATCGACTGTGCTGTAGTCCGGGTCGACCCGGCGATTGATGAACAATCGGGCCCACCCTGCTCCGGCATTCAGCACGGCGGAAGACACCGTCCTTAGCGGGCGGTCCGCCTCAAATCGCACTTCATCGGCGGTGACCGTGAAATCGGCAGCACGGACACCCGAAGCCGTTTTTTCCTGTCCGGCCGGAAGCAGCAGGATTTGCGGCTTCGGAATTTCCGGATGGAGCCTTGCGTTTACCCTGGCACCGTATACATCGCTGATGATCTCCTCCCGGACGACTTCCCCCGGAGTCCCTTCAGCCGCGATCCTTCCCTGTGAGAGGATGATGAGCCGATCGCAATAAAGCGCAGCGAGGTTGATGTCATGAAAGATCGAGACGACCGCGGTCCCCTGGTCTTTTGCCAGGTTTCTGACCGAATCGAGCAATTGCTGCTGATGGGCGATATCGAGGTGGTTGGTCGGCTCATCAAGAAGCAGGATCGGCGCTTCCTGTGCAAGGGCCTGCGCGACAAACACCCGTTGCCGCTCCCCTCCCGAAAGCAGGTCGATCCGCTTTTCTCCGAAACCGCCAATTCCTGCAGCATCCATCGCCCGGCCGACTGCCTGTTCGTCCGTTTCCTTCCAGCCCGGAAACAGTCCGGACTGGTGCGGATAGCGTCCGAGGGACACCGTCTCACGGACTGACTGGGAAAAGGCATTGTGATGCAGCTGCGGCAGGACGGCCACCTTCCTGGCAAATTCTTTCTTGGAAAAGCCTGATGCGTCCCGGCCTCCGATCCGGACAGTCCCTGACCGAGGGGGGAGAAGCCCGCTGATCAGCTTGATTAAAGTGGATTTCCCGCAGCCGTTCGGCCCGAGGATGCCGACAACTTCCCCGGCGGCTGCGGAAAACGAGATCCCGCGGATCACATCTTCCGTACCGTAGCCTCCGCGTATTTCATTTGCCTCAAGCATGGGCTGCCCCTCCCTTCCTGCGCTGCCGCCAGAAGACATAGGCGAAAACAGGCGCACCGATAAATGCCGTGATCACCCCGACCGGCAGTTCGGACGGGGAAATCACCGTGCGGGCGATCAGATCACAGATGATCAGCAGCGAAGCCCCGTTCAGGAAGGAAAGCGGCAGAAGGTGGCGATGGTCCGTCCCCCACATGAGGCGTGTCAGATGCGGCACGACCAGTCCGACAAAGCCGATCGTTCCCGAAACGGCTACCGCCGCTCCCGTCAGGACCGATCCCCCGATGAGGATCATCATCTTCCTCCTGGCGACATCGACACCAAGATGATGGGCCCGCTCCTCGCCGAACAGAAGCGCATTCAGCTCCCGACGGTTCAGATAAAGCAGGACTGCGCCGACCAGGATAAACGGCCAGACCATCCTGACATACGGCCAGCCCCTCATCGATACGCTGCCGAGAAGCCAGCCGATGATTTGGCGAAGCTCATCACCCGTCAGTGCAATCATGAGTGAAAGAACCGATCCGAGAAAGGAACCGAATATGATACCCGTCAGAATAAGGGTTTCCATCTTCATTCCGCGGTCTACGAGCCGCGCAAACCCCATGACCAGGAACATCGTAAGCGCGCCGCCCGCCATGCTGAATATCGGCAATGTATAAAGACCGAGAACCGGAATGGAAATTCCGAAAAACAGGGTCATGACCGCGCCGACGGAAGCACCTGAAGAGATCCCGAGCGTGTACGGGTCTGCCAGCGGATTCTGGAACAGCCCCTGGAAAGCCGCTCCGGCAATCGCAAGTGCCGCGCCGACCAGTCCGGCCAGCAGCACCCTCGGCAGCCGGATGTTCCAAAGAATATTGACCGCAATCTCATCCCCTTCCCCCCACAGCGCACGAAGCGGGATATCGACGGATCCGATCGATACGCCCGCCCATGCAGCAGCCAGGAAGATTGCGAATGAAACTGCATAGGCGGGTATCGCCTTATTCATTTCCCCCTTCAAAAGCTTCCGGGTAGACGGCTTTCGCGATCGCTTCCAGGCCTTCAGCCAACCGTGGTCCAGGTCGGCTCGTAATGTTCTCGTCCACTTGCACAACCTCGTCATTCTTCACTGCATTGACAGTGCTGTATCCTTCGCGTGCTTTAACGCCATCCACGGCGCCTTCCAGATAGCTGTACATCACAAGAATGACATCCGGATTCCGGCTGATGACTTCTTCCGGATCCATCATGATCCAGCCTTCCTGATCCCCGGCCATGTTTTCGGCACCGATCATCCCGAGCATTTCGTCTGTGAAGGTTCCGCCGCCCGGCGTGTAGATTTCCGGCGCAGGCGAGGTTTCGGCAAACACCGTCTTCGGCTCCATGCCTTCTGTCGCGCTGATGACTTCATCAACTTTGTTTTTCATTTCTTCAACGACATCCGCAGCTTCTTCCGCATTCCCGGTCAGCTCGCCGACCTGGCCGATCGTCTCGTATGCCGTCTCGAAGTCTTGCGCCTCTTCGATGACAAATACATTCAATCCGGCATCACGAAGCTGCTGAAGGCCGGCCTCATGCGTGCCCATGGCCGAATCGTGTGCCAATACCAGATCCGGGTCGAGGGAAAGGATCTTCTCCACATTGAACTCCAGGCCGCCGATTTTCTCGATTTCCTGGGCTTCCTCCGGGTAATCATCAAAGTCACCGACACCAACCACCGCGTCGCCCGCGCCTACCGCGAACAGGATTTCGGTGTTGCTCGGGATCATCGAGACGATCGCATCCGGCTCCTCTTCAAGGGTGATTTCGTTGCCTGTCGCATCGGTCATCGTGACCGGGAATCCGGCCTGTTCTGAACTTTGCTCCGTTTCCTGCTTTTGTTCATCCACAGGTTTTTCCGCCGCTTCTTCACCGTTGCCGCACGCTGCAAGCATCAGTGCTGCAGCCGGTGCCGCGAGCCATCTCAGCCATTTCTTATCCAAATCCAATTCCCCCTATTTTTTATGTACGGAACAGAAAAACCCCCGCACATGGCGGGGGCAGAAATGCCGGCAGGACGGACATGCGGAAAAACGACCGCAGCCTGCAATGGCAGGCGCCGTTCCACACCGGCCTGTCCTCGCAGGCGCATTCGGGTGTTTTCGGCTGAGGCAGGTTTCCTGACTTGCGGCATATAGCCGCTTACAGTGGCGGGACCGTGCCGGATTCTCACCGGCTTCCCTTTTACCCCCGTTATCGGGGCACCTCAGCGTCATCCGGCACAAAATCTTGCCGGATATTCAATTCCTACTCAATTTAATCAGACGGCGGCGGTTTTGTCGAGGTCTTCCGAAAAAATCAAGCCGTCATGGTATGTCAACGTCTCAACGGTATTTGTTAACGTCTCAGCTAACTATGTTAACGTCTCAATGAAGTATAGCAACGTTTCTAGCGAATACGGACGTTTCATCAAACTTCTCCATACAAGAAAACCGGCCCCTTCAGCCGAAGCTGTTCGGGGCCGGTCATGTTGCACTTACATCCGCTCCGGTGCGGAAACGCCGATCAGGCGAAGTGCGTTCGCGACTGTCGTGCGGGTTGCCGTGACGAGCGCCAGGCGTGCTTCCGACAGTTCCTTGTTGTCCGGGTCGACAACTTTGTCGGTAGAGTAGAACGTGTGGAATGCGGCAGCCAACTCCTGGATATATGTCGCAATCCGGTGCGGAGATCGAAGTTTTGCCGAGTCTGCGACCGTCTGAGGGAAATCGCCGATCTTCTTCATCAGGTCGATCGCCTTCTCGCTGTCCTGGAGCAGCCCTACATGGTCTGCAGAATGGAACAGGCCGGCATCGTCAGCCTGGCGAAGGATCGAGCTGATGCGCGCGTGCGCGTACTGCGCATAGTAGACCGGGTTTTCATTGGATTGTGAAACTGCTAGATCAAGGTCGAAGTCCATCTGGGAATCGCCGGAACGCATGATGAAGAAATAACGCACCGCGTCCAGTCCGACCATATCGACGAGCTCCCGCAATGTGACCGCCTTGCCGGTACGTTTGCTCATCTTGAACTTCTCGCCGTCCTTATACAGCTGCACCATCTGCGACACGAGAACTTCAAGAGTGTCCTTGTCGTAGCCGAGCGCCTCGATCGCCGCCTTCATGCGCGGGATGTAACCGTGATGGTCGGCTCCCCAGATGTTGATCAGCTTGTCGAAGCCACGCTGGAGCTTGTCCTCGTGATAGGCGATGTCCGGCGTCAGGTATGTGTAGGAGCCGTCCTGCTTGATGAGGACGCGGTCCTTGTCGTCACCGAATGTTGTCGAACGGAACCAAGTGGCGCCGTCTTCTTCGTAGACATGGCCGTTCTCTTTTAGCTTATCGAGCGCAGAATCGATCTTTCCGGAACCGTAAAGGGTCGACTCCGAGAACCAATTGTCAAAGTTCACACGGAAGTCGGCGAGGTCCTGCTTGATCTTGTCCAGCTCGATGCCGAGTCCGTGTTTGCGGAACCAGTCAAAACGTTCCTGTTCCGGCATCTTGGCGAACTTGTCGCCGTGTTCGTGCGCAAGCGCATTGGCGATCTCAATGACATCCTTGCCCTGATAGCCATCCTCCGGCATTTCGCGCTCCTCGCCGAGCGCCTGGAAATAGCGCGCTTCGATGGAAAGCGCCAGATTGTTGATCTGGTTGCCTGCATCGTTGATGTAGTATTCCCGGGACACGTCATAACCTGCAAAATCCATCACATTGCTGAGCGCATCACCGATCGATGCGCCCCGGCCATGGCCAAGGTGAAGGTCGCCCGTCGGGTTTGCCGAGACAAACTCGATCTGGACTTTCTGGCCGCCGCCCGAATCAGTGCGTCCGAATTCTGCACCTTTCTCCAGTACATCCTTCACGACTTCTCCGAGGTAGTCGGTCTTGACACTGATATTGATGAAGCCCGGGCCTGCAATGTCGATGGCTTTGATCGGTGTGTTGTCGGTCTCCAGATTGGAGAGAATCGCTTCCGCAATGGCACGCGGCGGCTTTTTCGCAATTTTCGTCAGCTGCATCGCGATATTGGTGGCGTAGTCGCCGTTTTCCTTGTTTTTTGGCGTCTCGAGCATTACATCCGGCATTTCTGCGCCTTCCGCAAGGCCCGCCTTGTCCACCGCGTTGCCGAGCGCGTCTTTAAGCTGCTGTTTGATCTGTTCCACTGTGCTCATGCTTTTCCCTCCGAATAAGTAAATTCAACGTCATAGGTGCCGACGGTCTCGTTGCCCGACAGCAGGTCGTATACGGCTAAAAACCGCCCCTTGGTTCCCGGTTCATAACGTACAGACCCGGTTTTCACAGTTAGGGGAAGCTCCATGCCTCCACTGCTGTAGCGGCCTTCTTTCCGCTCGCCCGGGACGAGCGGAAGCTTCATCGAAACGTCACCGTTGCGCATGATGAGCCCGTCTTCATGCCCCATGCGGACCATCATCCGTGTGCCGCGGCCTTCCGCATTTTCTTCGAAACTCAGATAGGTTCTGCCCGCTTTCTCGATCAGAAGGCCCTCCGCCCGGATAAAGTTCCGGAACGGCTTTTCGCCCGGCTGCCGGACTGTCGTCACAAGCCGGATGCTGACCGGCAATCCTTCCTCGGGTATATTCATCTGGATGCCCCCGTTCATAGTCATTTCCCTATTATATCCCGCAGGGGACGGGGATTTCAACGGAAGGGCAATCCACCATCACAAAACGAAAGGTGACGCGCAGGCTTTTCATGCGCATCACCTTTTCCGTTTATTTCACAAACCCGAGCAGCATTTCCCTAAACAGCTTGCTTGCCGTATTGACCGTCTGTTCGGACGGGTCATAGACGGGCGCGACTTCAACGAGATCAAAGCCGGCCACAAGCACACTGGAGTTTGCAATTTCGTGGATCGACGCGAGCAGCTCGCGGGACGTGATGCCGCCGCAGTCGACCGTTCCCGTGCCCGGCGCATGGGCGGGGTCCAGGACATCGATGTCGATCGTCACGTAGACCGGCCGTCCCGCAAGCGTCGGAAGCACTTGCTTAAGCGGTTCGAGCACATCGAACTTTGAAATGTGCATGCCGTTTTCACGGGCCCATTCAAACTCTTCCTTCATCCCCGATCGGATCCCGAACGAATAGACGTTGTGGGGACCGATCAGCTCAGCGATCTTGCGGATCGGGGTCGAATGCGAATGCTCCTCCCCCTCATATTCGGTACGGAGATCGGTGTGTGCATCGATGTGAATGATGGCAAGATCATCGTGAGCGGCCACCATTTCTTTCATGGCCGGGAGTGACACGAGGTGCTCGCCACCCATCCCTGCAGGGACCTTTCCGTCTGCCAGAAGCTGACGGACAAAACCGGCGATCAGGTCAATGGATTTCCCGGCGTTGCCGAACGGAAGGGGGATGTCCCCCGCGTCATAGTAACGGATATCGTCGAGTTCCCGGTCCAGATACGGGCTGTATTCCTCCAGCCCGATTGAAGCTTCACGGATGCGCGCGGGACCGAACCTGGAGCCCGGACGCCAGCTGACCGTCCAGTCCATTGGCATGCCATAGATCACCGCACTCGCTTCATCATAGCTGTCACCGCTCTTAATGAACACATTTCCGGAGTAGGCTTGGTCAAACTTCATTCGCCCTCACCTTCTGCCAGGTCACGCACGAACTTCGGCAGCACAAAAGCCGCCCGGTGCAGTTCGCTCGTGTAGTATTTTGTATCGATCTCGTGGAAACGCTCTTCCTTGACCTCCAGCGGGTCGTGCTTTTTCGAGCCAAGGGTGAAACACCAAAGTCCGCTCGGATACGTCGGGATGTTGGCCGTGTACATACGGGTAACCGGGAAGATCTCCTTGACGTCCTTTTGCACCTGGCGGATCAGGTCAGCCTTGAACCACGGGTTGTCGCTTTGCGCGACAAACAGGCCGTCTTCCTTCAAAGCCTTCGAGATACCGGCATAGAAGCCTTTTGTGAACAGATTGACCGCCGGGCCCACTGGCTCCGTTGAATCGACCATGATCACGTCATATTCATTTTCGGACTCGGCAATGTGCATGAATCCGTCGCCGACGCGTACATCCACGCGCGGGTCCTCAAGCTTGCCTGCGATTGAAGGAAGATACTTTTTCGAGTACTCGATCACCTTGCCGTCAATGTCGACAAGGACTGCCTGTTCCACTTGGGGATGCTTCAGAACTTCACGGATGACGCCGCCGTCGCCGCCGCCGACAACCAGCACCTTTTTCGGGTCCGGATGAGTAAATAGCGGCACGTGTGCAACCATTTCGTGATAAACGAACTCGTCGCGTTCCGAGGTCATCACCATGCCGTCGAGGAACAGCATATTCCCCCACTCTTCTGTCTCCGCCATCTCCAGCAGCTGGAAATCCGTCTGTTCGACGTGCAGTGTCTGCTTGATCTTCATCGTAACTCCGAAGTTGTCCGTCTGTTTTTCTGTATACCATAACCCTGCCATGGGCTGCATTCCTCCTTCATCAAAGGGAAACGTCCCGCACTGCCTGTATTCCCGGCCTTCACGAAACTAAGCTTCATTATACGGCCACAGGAAGGCGGTGCAACTGTTTTTTTTTGCTTATGTCGGCTTCCTGTTTCCGGCTTTTAAATCCGCCGGATGAAATGCCGCAAAACTGCCCATACTTGCGAAAAAGCGACGGAAAGGCGGGAACGCGGTGAAACGGTCCCATTTCAAACGGAAGCGGAAAAGGCGGACGCTCATGAAGCGGCTGCTGCTTTTAACCCTGAGCTTCAGCGTGGCCGGGCTGATCATGTACGGTGCGCTCCTCATCTATATCCATTCAGCCGGCCCCCCTTCCCTGAAGGTGCCGAACGCAACCGTCTTCCTCGACCGCAATGGCGATCCGATCGGTGACCGGCATTCGGGAGAGCGGCGCTACTGGACCAAGCTTGACGACATGTCCCCGTTTCTTTCCGATGCATTCGTCGCTGTCGAGGACAAGGACTTTTACGAGCATAAGGGATTCGACTATTCAAGGATTGCCGCTGCTGTTCTGAAGGACGTCAAATCGTTCCGCAAGGCGGAAGGCGCAAGTACGATTACCCAGCAGTATGCCCGCAATCTGTTCCTGACCCATCAGAAAACATGGACCCGGAAAATCAATGAGGCGGTCTATGCCAGGCGGATCGAGACCTTCTACGACAAAGATACGATCCTCGAAGGATATCTGAATACCGTCTATTTCGGCCACGGCATGTACGGGGCGGAAGCGGCCAGCCAATTTTTCTTCGGCAAGGAAGTGAAGGACCTGACTCTGGCGGAAGCGACATTGCTTGCAGCCGTGCCAAAGGGACCGTCCGTCTATTCTCCCGTCGATCATCCGGACGCTGCGGCGGACCGCCAGAAAATCATCCTTAGCGCCATGGTCCGTGAAGGATATGTGACGCGCGACCAGGCCGACCATGCCCTCAATCAGAGAGTCGCCCTGAAGCACGACCAGTGGGACACCGGAAATAAAGTCGCCCCGTATTTCCTCGACGAGGTGTGGCGGGAAGCAGAAAAACTCCTGAAGGAAGAGGGCCGCGACATCGCGGAGGGCGGCTGGACAATCCGGACGACGCTCGACCCGTTCCATCAGAAAACAGCCGAGGCCGCAGCAGGAAAATGGATGCCCGACAACGAGCTTCAGTTCGGGTTCGTCACGATGGAGCCGGAAAGCGGACATGTCACTTCGTTGATCGGGGGCCGTGATTATGCCGCGAGTCCCTTTAACCGGGTTACTCAGGCGGAGCGGCAGTCCGGCTCGGCGATGAAACCGGTCCTATATGCGGCAGCGCTTGAACAGGGATTCACGCCGCTCACCTTCCTGAAAAGTGAACCGACAGTTTTTACATTTGATGATGGCAGGCAGGAATACGAGCCGCAGAATGTCAACGGCAAGTTCGCGGAACGGCCGATCTCCCTTGCTCAGGCGCTCGCGATTTCGGATAACATCTTTGCCGTCAAGACGCTTGAGGAAATCGGCTACAAGCCTTTTAAGGACATGGCTGCACGCCTCGGAATTACCGGTAACTTCGTCGATGCACCTGCCACCGCGCTCGGCACAACGGAAGTCACCCTTTACGAGATGACAGGGGCCTACAACCGGATCGCGTCCGGGGGCAAACGTGTCATCCCGACGACCATCCTGTCCATTACTGATGCCGCAGGTGAAACCGTCTACCGGAGCAGTCAGGAGGAAAAAGAGAGGGACGTGATGGATCCGGCGGATGCCTATGTCCTCACACAGATGATGACCGGCATGTTCGATCCTGTTTTTAGCGACTACACCCCGGCTACAGGACTGTCAATACGTCCCGGACAAACGAGGCCCTATGCGGCGAAATCCGGGACGACCCTGTCCGACCAGTACCTGATCGGCTATTCCCCCACGCTCACTGCCGGTATCTGGGCCGGCTTTGATGAAGGCAGCCGTCTCACGGAAAACAGTGACAAGATGGCAGCGAAAAAGATGTGGATCGAGTTCATGGAAGGGGCACACGCCGGACTTCCGCCCGAATCGTTCAGCCAGCCTGAGGGCGTCACTGGAGTCATTGTCGACGTCGAGACTGGCGGGCTTGCTGTCGACGGTTGCGGGAAGCAGCGGCTCGTTTACCTTAAAGAACGGAATGTGCCACGGAAACTCTGCACTGACCCCGCCCTCCGCCAGGAACGTTCAAAGGATACAAAAGACGGCGGCCCGGTACGGCTGTTCCCGTTCTCATTCTTTGATTGAGGTTTAGGGGCTCCGTCATTAAGTGAGACGTTAACATACTGCAGTGAAACGTTGACATACCATCTAAAATGTCTGTCCCCCTAATTTAAGGCAACAAAAAACCAGCCCCGCCTCCAAATAGGAAGCGGGGCTGGTTGTGTGCACCGTTAGCTAGACGGCACACTGTCCTAGCTTGTATTCAGCAAGCGTTATACCAAGTTTACTCCGTTTTCCGGAGCGGTTCAACCGGCGGCGCCCCCGCCGGCGAAACTGTCAAAGATCGTTCATATTTAGGGAATCATCCGGATATGCCAAGCGCCTCCTGCAGCTCGGTGCTCCGCTCCCACAATTCAGGGTTCTCTCCTTGAAGAAACTCGGCAAGCACCTTTTTCGAGCGGTCGTCCATCTTGTCGACGATGACATGGCGCTTCAGCGCCTTGTCCAGAAGATTGACGTGCTCAGGCAGATTCTTATAGCCGCGCCGCTTTTCCCGGTTGACGACCATCTCGGCAGCCGTGACCCCGGCAAAGTAAGGGCCTTCTTCCTTGTAGTCGATCGCAACCCAGATAAGCCAGTATGGCTTGCCGCCTTCGGAATCTTCCCGATTCGGGGTGAACTTGACGCCCCGTTCCGTCTTGCTCCGGGCATGCAGCGCACCGATTTCAATCTGAGCAAGCTCTTCCTCCACATCGATGATGATGGGAGACACGTTCTCAAGCGAAATCGAGCCGATGCCGAACCCTTTGTGACCGGCAGTCGGGTTGTCGCGGATGATCGTAAACTCCATCTTCGGTTTTGGTTTTTCTCCGTTAGCCATGATGCTATCCCCCCTTCCCTGCATTATAGCCAATCCGCCGGCCGTGTTAAAACCGGCGGCTCATTGACGGATACAGCCCGCTAGCTCCCCGATAAAGGAAAAGGCCTCATCCATCTCGGCATCCGTAAAGTTCAGCTTGTTTTTGACAATATGTACTTTTGCGATCTGCTCTTCCCGCGGAAGGTGATCAAAATAAAGCAGAGTGGAGACGAGTTCCAGGAAACGTGAGCTTCTTTCCTTCATCCGGCCGATGCATTCGCCAAGCTTATCCGGAACTTCTTCTGCATCCCCGATGAAATCACGGCCTTCACCGGTCACGCTGTAGCTGTACTGCACATAAGAACCCTTGTCTTCACTGTTTTCCGCGAGAAAGCCCATCTCGCAAAGCTCCTCAATTCTGAGTGTCAGCTCTTCCGAATAAGGTCCGTAGAAGTGGAGCTGGTACTTTTCCTGGAACGGGAAATTCATCTTTTTGGCGATGTAGACCATTTTCTGCAGCTTCTTCCGCCCGGTTACACCGTCAGCCAGCGAAATGAACTGCACGACTTTTGCATGTTCCTGAAGCATCAAAAATGCCCTCCCTATTCTATGTGTTCAAGATGCTTAGGATTTGTTGCCTGAGCATTTTTTTCTTTTTGCCTTCCGTGAGCATGTCCTCCGGAAAATAGAGTTTGTGATCCGTCCGCCGCTTGCCGGATATTGCGTCAACGATATCTGATTCCCTGGACAGTTCCCGCAGCTCCCCGTCCCGCATAAGCAGGTGGATCGGCAGGCGCTCCTCTTCCTCGCCAGGACGATAGAAATCATACGGCAGGTCAGAGGACGAATCGACAACGAGATAATATTCCGGGTCGATCCCGGCTTTCCGGAACAGCCCTTCCAGTTCGCCGAGTTTCCTGTATTCCTTGGCCGGGTTGAAATCGATGTACTGGAACAGCCGTCGGTTAACAAACCGGTCACACAGGTCGGACAGGATCTCGTCGTCTTCCAGAATCCAAGTTTCAAAATAAGTCATCAGGATGTATTCATCCAGCGCAATATAATCCTTGAGATCGAACGTCTTGTCGAAGAACGACTTGAAGTGTACGGGTTCCTGCTTGAACCTATACCCTTCTTCGCTCAAAACTTTCGCCCTCTGCAAAATTTTAACGAGAATCACTTCTGCCGAGCGGGATACCGGGTGAAAATAAACTTGCCAGTACATCTGGTACCGGCTCATGATATAGTCCTCCACCGCGTGCATGCCGCTTTGCTTGATGACGGCCTGCTCCTCGGACGGGCGCATGACGCGCAAGATCCGCTCCATATCGAAGTGGCCATAGCTGACCCCTGTGAAATAGGCATCCCTCTGCAGATAATCCATCCGGTCGGCATCAATCTGACTTGAGATCAGGCTGACGACCAGCTTGTCCGGATAAGTTTTCCCGATGACGTCCGCCACTTTCCGCGGGAAATCCTCGCTGACCCGGCTGAGCACCGCATTCACATCCGTATCTCCAAGCAGGATTCTTTGCGTGAACTGCTCGTGATCCAAATCGAACACCTTCTCGAATGCATGGGAAAACGGCCCATGCCCGAGGTCATGGAGCAGTGCCGCACACAACGTCACAAGGCGCTCCGAATCATTCCACTGCGGACGCCCGCTAAAGCTGTCATCGATGATGCGGCGGACAATTTCATAGACGCCGAGCGAATGGTTGAATCGGCTGTGCTCTGCCCCGTGAAATACGAGGTAGGTTGTGCCAAGCTGATGGATGCGGCGCAGCCGCTGAAACTCCCTGGTCGCGATCAGATCCCAGATCACCTGGTCCCTCACATGGATGTAGCGGTGAACCGGATCTTTGAACACTTTTTCTTCACTTAATTTTTGTATGGCATAGTCCATCATCTGGCACCTCCCGGAAACAGTGGGTCCTTCCAGTATACCCTGTCCGGCACCTGTTTGGAACGGTCTCCGGTCTCCTTCCCCCTCCTAATATCAAATCCGAAAAGATGCGCATTCTCCGACATTTCCAAATGGAACGGTATAAAATGCGGAGCGGCGGTGCACACTGACACCAGGCAAACAGACTATGAAGATGGCAGGAGGTACACAAATGGTGAAAGTCAGACAGGATGCCTGGGTAGAAGAGAACGACCGGTTGCTTGCGGAAACGGTCCTTCGCCATGTGCGCGAAGGAAGCACGCAGCTTAACGCGTTCGAAGAAGCCGGTGACGCAATGAACCGGACAGCCGCGGCATGTGGTTTCCGCTGGAACGCGGTCGTCCGGAAAGAATACGAGAAAGAACTCTCTGAAGCGAAAAAGGAACGCAAGGCAAACCTGAAGGCAATGGGCAAAGATTTCAGACGCAAGAATTCCGGACTCTATGTCGTACCGGATGGTGCGGAAGGCGAAGGACGCGCGGCCATCCGGCTGTCGAACCTCTCGCTGGATGTCGTGATCGCCTACCTGATGCGTCTCCAGCATACGAATCTCGCGGATCAGGAGACAATGAAGTGGAAGCACACAGCGGAAGCGGCTGAGCGGCGCGTCAATGAGCTCGAGAATGAAGTTTCCCGGCTTGCCAAAGAAAATGACGAAATCCGAGATGACTATGAACAGTTTGTCCAAATCATGAACCGTGCACGCAAACTTGTAGCGTTCGAAGAAGATGAAAATGCGACCAGCTTCCGTATGGAGCAAAATGGGAACCTCGTGAATAGCGAGGAACAGCAGGCACACTGATGGCCGGCGTCTCCATAAAGAAACGGCAAGGACACCAGCGCCTGGTTCAGGCGGCGGAGTCCTTGCCGTTTCTTTGTTATTCTGCCAGGTTCACATGCCCTCCAGCAGTTTGGCATTCCGTTCGACGACCCGTTTCAGATACTTTGCATACAGGTCAAGTTCCTCTCCTTCGGGCAGGCTGTCGCGGACGTCACCCGACAGCGCATGGAGCAGCCGGCGAACACGGCTGTTCAGCTCGGGAACGGTGATCGGCACGCCGAGCAGTTCGGTGAGGGATGCCATGACGTCCGGCCGGATAGCCGGGTATACAAACTTCGTTTTTTCGCCCTTTAGTCCGGCATCATACATTTCACCGATAAGCCGGGCTCGCTCGGACCCGCTTCCTTCCACGCAGAGATAAATCTGTACGGCGATGCCGCCGCGGAGCCTGCGCTGGGAGATGCCGGCGAATTTCCTGCCGCCGATGCTCAGGTCGTACGAGCCGGGGCAATATGAGCCGACGATCTCGTAAGCCTCGATCCTATCTGCCGCTTCGGGCAGCAGCAGCCGGACAAACTCGAGCATGACTTCGTAGCCTGCCGGGATATCGATCGCCCGGTCTTTTTCCGACAGCGCGATCGTAATGTTCAGGACGCCATTGTCCAGGACAACGGCAAGCCCGCCCGAATTGCGGACAATCGGCCGCCATCCGTTGAGCCGCAACAGTTCAGTCGCGTCTTCGATATACGGCAGTCGGTGATCCTGGATGCCCAGGACGACGGTGCGGTCATGGACCCATGTGCGTACCGCCGGAAGACTTTTCAGCTGGCCGACGACGTGGCAAAGCATGTCGTCCATGGCGAATGATTCAAGGGCAGAGCGGCCGAGCCCGCTCACCGATTGGTCGATGAACCGCCAGGCGGGCTGGCGGAGTAGGTTAAGCAATTGTTCCATAATGATGTCTCCCATTTATCTGGTCTGTCCGCCCGGATTCATTCTTAAAGGCGGTATCGGTTTGATTTCCATTGTCAAGTTTACACAAGTTGAGGCAAAACGGAAAACGGAGGCTTTTTCACAAAACAGTGACAGAGGTACTTGCGCACGGACCCGGCCCGTCTTCTGTGATAGACTAAAACCATATGATCCCAAAGGAGTGTTCCCACATGAACGAAGCTGCAATCACACTGGACGGCTGGTATGTTCTCCATGACTTCCGTACGATGGACTGGGCAACGTGGAAAGCCGTTCCTGCAGAAGAACGGAAAGCGGCAACCGATGAATTCATCACTTTCCTCGACAAGCTCCAGACAGCCGATAATGAAAAGACCGGCAGCCATGCCTTCTATACAATCGTCGGCCAGAAGGCGGACTTCATGCTCATGACCCTTCGCCCGACGATGGACGAGCTCCAGCAGCTTGAGGCAGAGTTCAACAAACTCGCTATTGCAGACTACACGATCCCGACGTATTCCTACGTATCTGTAGTTGAGCTGTCCAACTACCTGGCTAAGGAGTCCAATGAAGATCCTTACCAGAACCCATACGTCCGCGGCCGCCTTTATCCGGAACTTCCGCGCTCCCAGTATGTCTGCTTCTACCCGATGGACAAAAAGCGCGAAGGCGATGACAACTGGTACATGCTCGATATGGACCGCCGCCGTGAACTGATGAGAAGCCACGGACTGATCGGCCGCAGCTACGCAGGCAAGGTCAAGCAAATCATCTCCGGCTCGGTCGGTTTTGACGATTATGAATGGGGCGTCACGCTCTTCTCGGACGACGTGCTCCAGTTCAAGAAGCTCGTCTATGAAATGCGATTTGACGAAGTAAGCGCACGCTACGGCGTCTTCGGCTCGTTCTACGTCGGCACCATCCTCCAGGGCGACGAGCGCGGCTCCTTCTTCGATGTCCAATAATGCACGATGAACTGCCCGGCGGCCACTTTGGCCGCCGGGCATTTTTGTCGGGATCCGTGATCGAGACTGCTAAAGTACACCTAAGCCCGTCGAAAGTACACCAAGGACCGCCGAGAGTACACCATTACATCGCGAAAGTACACCAAGGCCCACCGAAAGTACACTAAGGCAGAAATCCATCTGACCCAAGGCATATCAGCGTTTCAAGTAATCCATGAATTCTTCTTCAAGCGTCATGGTGTCCCAGTCGGTAAGGGCGGCATCCATGCCTCGGAGTTCAGCGCGGTGCTCCATAAAGCCGTCGGCTATATAGTAGCCAAGACGGCTATGGCCACTCCGCGAGCCGCCGGACAGGCGGAACCACTCCTTGTCCTTTTCCGCGCTCCAGGTTCCCCTCATGTCATTCATAAATTCTTCGTGCAGCCTTCTTTTGTTCCCCATATAAAAGCCGTAGCCTTCTTCGCCGAGTGCTCCGAAAGAGATGTAATCCGGTCTGCCTCTCCCGGGGACGGCCAGTTTGGACAGGTAAATGGCGCCGCCTTCAGAAACCAGCGTGACAAGCGGATGGTTCCATTGGACATCCTGCCACCAATCATCGCCGGCGGTCCCGGCGCTCATCCGGAATTGAATGATATGCCCCATTTCGTGTGCGGCGACAAGGCGGAGGTCGTCCGGCTCGGGTGACAGCATCTCAAGTGCGTAGAATATTTCGTTCTTTTTCTCACCTGCGACAAATGCACTCGATCCGAATGCACCGGCGAACAGATGATGGTCGACATCCGCGTCGATTCCGGTCAGGCCACGGTAAAGCTCCCTTGTGTTATCAATTTCCTCAGGAAGCCGCTGGCCGGCAAGTGAAATGTCTTCGGCCTTAGCCGGATACTGTTCGATCGCCCGGATCAGCCGCTCGTCCGTCTTCGGACAATAGTCCGGGAAGTACACCCCGAAAACTTCCGGATATCTCCTGAAATAATCCTCCAATCCATCCCTTGTCATTAAATCGCCTCTGTCCAGCCTCTCCATGAACTCATAGACCGTATTATTGATTGCCAATGGAATTCTCCTCCCGTCCAAATCTGCATATATGGAATGTACCCCCGTGTCCCCTCATATAGTCATTAGCGAGGGGGGCAGACGATGGCAGTTGTACGAGCAACTGAAAAAGAAGTGCAGCTGCTGGCGCGGCTGATGCGCGCCGAAGCAGAGGGAGAAGGAAATCTCGGAATGCTGATGGTCGGAAACGTCGGAGTCAACAGGGTCCGCGGCGACTGTTTGGATTTCGGGAACATCCGGACCATTCAGCAGATGGTCTTCCAGCGGCCAGGTGGTTTCGAAGCGACAACGAAAGGCTACTTCTATCAGCGCGCCCGCGAACAGGACATACGCCTGGCCCGCCGGGTCATCAACGGGGAACGGTTCCACCCGGCGACCCGCTCGCTCTGGTTCTTCATGCCGGAGGGCGACTGCCCCGCGCAGTGGTGGAACCAGTGGAACACCGGTCGTTTCAAGTCGCACTGCTTTTATTCGCCGTCAGAAAGTGATTGCCCGACAGTTTAATCGAAGAAAGGTGGAAACCCATGGTCCAATATTATTGGAACCCGAACATGCGGCCGGTGCCGATGCAGCCGGTCCAGCAGCCCCAGCAACAAATGGTCCCTCCGCAGGTGACACTGCCGACGGGCCGCCCGCCCCAGGGCGAGGAATCCTATATTGAGAATATTCTCCGTCTCAACCGCGGACAGCCCGGCACGTTCCATTTCTCGTTCGAGCATGGGGATCGGCAGGCCACAACGAAGGTTGTGCGCGGATTCGTGGAGGCGGCCGGGCGGGATCACGCCATCATCAGGGAAGCACGCACCGATCACCGCTTCCTGTTCCCGATGATCTACTTTGACTACGCGGAGTTCGACGAAGAGCTCAACTACTTCGACCAGGCACCGAGATAATATGAAAGAGCCATCCGCGGCGGATGGCTCTTTTGAGTGTGCACAGTGATGGGACATGGCGCAATGGGAGTCGGCTTGGATTATGTAACGCCCACTTGGGGCAACGGCATCCCGTTTGGAGTAATGACATTTCAATTGGAGTAACAGCGCCCCAATTGGAGTAACGCGTTGCCTTCGCCCCAGATAACGTTAAAAGCCGGGCGCCACATGACCATGGTGCCCGGCTTTTACAATTTAACCGACATGCTTGGCGACTGCGATGATCAGCATAATCCAGCCGGCGATAAAGGCAACGCCGCCGATCGGTGTGATGGCGCCGAGGATGCCGATCTGCGTTAGTGCAAGCACATAGAGGCTTCCCGAGAAGATGACGATACCCGCCAGCAGCAGCCAGCCTGCCCAGTTCAGCTGGGACACAGCACCAAGGAGTGCCTGGCTCTGAAGAATGCCGATGAGAATGAGGCCGAGTGCATGGTACATCTGATAGCGAATTAAACACGTATTTAGTTAAAGCCTTGCGGCTACTGCGTTTACAGAATAGATAGCGATATAATACCGCATTACGCCTAATTGGTACGCTTTAGGCGATTATAGCACACGGCCGACGACGCGCCAATATTTCGTTATGTATAAAAAAAGGGGCGACGCAATCCCGCGAAGGAATGCCCGCCCGTTAATTCGTTAATCACCGCTTCATCGTTTAGGCGGCGTGTAATAATGCGCTGGGTGTGCTTCTCGTAATACTTTAAACTGTCGATATTCAAAGTCCGGCGATAGTTTCCAAAGTTGATCCGCCGCCTGCCCCGCTGCCAATTCTGGCGCGTTCCGCATCTGTGCGACTTTCAGCACGTCCGACATATCGGCGCCTTCCGCTAATACGTTGCGCAGGTTCAATAGATGCGGCTGTACGGCTGCCCTCGCGCCGTCTTGCAAGCGTCCGATATCCGCGGCAAGCTCACGCAGGATGCCCGCCTGCCTGTCTTTGTACGGTGTCGCCGCCAGCCTTAGCGCGTATCTATTCGCTAACTGCTCACCGATTGCACGATCTGAATCGGACACTTGAACGGTGAATGCTGCCGCCGATTGTCGCGCTTGCTCCTCGATTTCAGCGCGTGCTGCCGTCCATTCTTCGGCGATCTGACCGATTTCTTCGTCCAATTGCTCACGGAGTTTGCGCAGTTCATACGCCTTAACCTCGTCAGTATGAATCGGATTATCGGATTTTTTTATCTTCGCTTCTTCTTTTCGGAATCGCGCCATTGCTGCCGCGGTCTTTTGTTCCGCTTGCTTATACGCGGGAAGATCCATAACCAGGCCCACGCCCTCCGCTTCCGCTTTTGCGGCTTCCTCCGGTGTTTTCGCCATCAATTCGCCCGCGTTGTCCCCACTCGTAAAGAATACAAATTCGCTGTTTTTGTTCGTCATATTAGTTGCGCCCCTTTCGGCGGAAAAGTCCGCCCGTCTGTTTTTTGTTCGATTTCTTGCGAATTTCCTGCATGATGCCCGGCGCTGACAATTTCAGACTGAAAGCAGCTTTCTTCGCTTCGTCCACGTCCGCGAATGTATCAACATCGAACCATTCCAGCACCTTCTCGACTGCCTGCGCATCTTGTCTAAATGCTCGCTCACTGTCTCCGCTAAAGAACGCCCGCACGATCGCTTCGCGCTTTGCTTGCGCTTCATGTTCCGCGATAACCGCAGCTTGCTCCGCCTTTAGCTTGTCTAGCTCCTGCCGCACCTTTTCAAATTCGGCTTTATAGTCGGTCGCGTTCTGCTCGCCTTCCTCCGCTGCCTTCTCGACCGCTGCCGCCGTTTCTTGTTTTGCCTTGCGTAGCTCCTGCGCAATCCGTTCGTTTAACTCCGCTTGCGTAAATGTCTGCTTTTCTTCGTTCATGGTTGATCGCTCCCCTTTTCGTTTGTATATGCCCGCGTACATAGCACGTTCAATGTCGCGCTGTTCCGCAGCCCGTTCTTTTGCCGGTATTCGATCCGGCTGTAACGCCTTTTATCCGGCATGGTAGCAGTCCAATCGTTCGTCCATACTTCCGCAATCTCCCCCGGCTTCAATAGCGACATAATCACGCGGCTGTAATCGCGGTATAGCTCCGCCCGGCTCGCCTTGCCCGCGTATCGGTAGCCACGCAATACATAACGCCCGCCGCGTTCCTCAACGAAGGCATAAGCGCGGGCGCCGTCTTCCAGTCGTCGCATTGTCCGCACAAGAAAGAGCCGCTTCATCGCCGGACGCGCCGCCGGATCTCCTGCGCCTTTTCCTCGCCGATGATGTCCGCAATCGTAACAGCCAAGCCTGCCGCCTTCTTGCGTGGCTTGCGTCTTTGCTTTCGCTTCTGCTCGCTCATTCTGTCGCCCCCTTGCGTCATTGATCCGCCGACGTTAGCCGCCGGGCGGTTTCTCTGCGTCCCTTCCGCCGCTTTGCTTGCGGCTTATCCTCATCCTCGTCTTGCGGCTTTAGTAGCTCGTCCAGCCACTTTTTATTGTCATGCGGGCTTTTGCGCCGTTTCCTGTCCGATTTCGGGCGTAGTTCTTCCCATCTGCTCAATGCATCCGCCCTCCTTTCGTTAGCATTTAGAACGCCATTTTTGCGGTTCATGAGTATTTGTTCATGGTCAAAATTAAAACGCCTGTAATCAAGCGCCAGGGCGTTTAAACGCTATATTTAATGCCCTAAATGCTCACTTTTCCCTCGTCTGTACGTCGCGTTATAGTCTAATTGCTTTCGTCTTCGCCGCCTGTTTGCGCAATCCGGGCATCGTTGCTGGCGGTTGCTGGTTTTAATGTACGGTTCGCGGCACTCGATACACTCCGCCATTCCCGCCGCATTCTTGCCGCGTCTCGCGTTGTAATGCGATTCAATGACAGGATCACCCGGCAAAACTGCACGCTCGGCGTATAAGCAACGCTTACCGATATCGAAGAAAAGCGGACATAGGCGCAAACCGCTCTCCGTCGTTTCAAGGTGACAAAGCCCATCGCGGTCATAGTTCGCGCAGTTGGCCGCAATGTATGCGCTGATTTTCTTATCGGGTTTCATTCGCGCCCGCCCCGCCTTCATCGCGCAAATACCGGCGCAAGCCCAGCGCGTCAATGTCGGCATCGTCCATCTCTCGCAAGCAGTAGACCGTCACCCATGAACCACTCGGCAAGTCCGGACGGTTTGGCGGTGGTGGCGCCGGTCGCTGCCGGTAAATGCCTGGCTTATCCGTCTTTTTCATTTCGCGCCCCCTCGTATCCTTCGTTTAGCTCGTCGATAATGACGTTATGGTCTACGCCGCGCCGCGTAGCCATCCGGTAGATAACGCCCATAATCTCGCGGCGATCGGCGCGTCCTTTCGTTTCAACCCAGCGGAGCAAGTTGCGGTTAGACTTCGATTTATTGCAGGTTTCGCAGACTGCGGCTAAATTCGAGAAGGTATTCGGCCCACCTTTCGCCAGTGGATGAATATGCTCGACGGTTAGCGGCTTGCCCTCTGTGCCGCAATATTGGCAGCCGGTGGCGGTGGACATCAAAAAGAAAATATCCATCATTTCGAGGTTGTCCGGCACACCGTATTTACGCGCGTTCTTCCTCGCCGTCTGGAATTGTGACGCCATCCGTCCGCGGTCTGTCCGAATGTATGCCGCCATACGCTCGCGGGCATCGGCACTATCACAAGCCCGGCACCAGCTACGACCCTTGCCATTGCCGTAAAACTCCGTTGTGTCCTTCGTGATTTTGCATTTTGAGCAGGTTTTAACGTCTACTTGCGTCATGCCGCCTCACCGCCCGTCTGCTGGCGAATGAACGCTTGCAGGGCGTCAGCTTCCATAAGGATCGCATCCATTAACTCGGTCATCTTTTCTGTTAGCTCGTTTAGTTCGATTGTCATTTTCGATTCTCTCCGTTTCGTTTAGTCGTTTTGTTCTGCGTATTTAATTTCGAGTTCTATTCCGTGTTCTTCGATCGTGTCTAAAAGCATCGTTAGCAGCGTTCCATGCGTCGCGGCTTTCCGTTCGTATTCATCCGCAAGCCCTTTACTGTTCGTTGTAACGACGACGCGGGCGCCCGGTACCTTGCGAAGTTGGATAATAAGCGACTTATACGCCGGGTAGATCCCGTTACTGTCGCGGTATATAGTCCGCTTTGGCTCGCCGTCGATCGTCATATTGACCGTATAGGCGCGGTCGCCGTCGCGGATAAGTTCTTGCGTGATTTCGATTGTCTGCATTCTTTCGGCTCCTTTTCGCTTGCATTCCGATGGGTTGCATAGTATGATTTAGATGGGTTAATACGTTTTATTTTCATTGTAAAAATAAAAAAGAAGAAGCCGCCCGTTATTCGGCTTTGTTATCCGGCATCCCGGCGTATTGTTCGCAGAACGCGTGAAAACCTTCCGTTTCGGGCAGGTTACGCGCATAGGCTCCGCGGACTTCTGGCGATACATAGCGCTTGCCGTTTTCCGCCGTGGATATTGTGCCAGTACTTAGCCCCGTTACTTTCGCGGCTTCTTTAACGGTCATCCCGTAGTAAAGGCGTAGGAGTTTATAATAGTTCATATTCCGTTCCCCCTTTTCATTCATTTAATAGGTTTTAAAAAATGGCGGCTTCACTCCGCCCCTACTTATATAGCAGAAAAATCCGCTTAATTATGCGATTTTAAGAAACTTTTTTAGAAATATTCCGCTTTGCATCGGCTTTCTTACGGCATTTATCGCTACAATAAACTTCGCGCCGGTCGTTCGCATAAAATGCGGCGAAACATTCACGGCACTCTTTCGCGTTCTGTGCCTTTAGCTTTCGCAATGCCTGCCGCACCTCGCCCGGCTCTTTGCCGTATTGCCGCGCAATGCGGACGCTGTGACGCTTTAAATCGCCTTGTAAGCGCATGATTGCCGCGATAAGGTCATCGGTCGTTATGGCGTCCGGTTCCGGCGTGTAGGCGCGCAGGCTGGCGCTGTTAAGCGATATTGTGCCGATCGGTTGCGCCGGTTCGCTGTCCGGGTCGCGGTCATATATGCGAACCTCCGTAAACTTGCGGTCATTCGCTTTAATGTCGATATGGCGCATGGTATAGGCGGGGGCTTCCTCCGCCTTTTCTGCTACGGTTTGACCGCGCAGCAGGTAATCGGCGATAATTTCCGCAATCGGGCGGCGGGGCTTGTCTCTGAAGTAGTCCGGGTGGTAGGCTTTGCGCGTCATTAGGTCGATTCCCTCCGCGTACAGTTCCTCGGTGAACGCGTTGGCGGCGCTCATTCGATCGGATGCGGCGGCGTGCCAAAAGTCGTTAATGCGGGTTTGTAGGTTGTCGGTGGCTTTCATTTTCGGTGGTTCCCCCTCGTGTTTTGTAGGTTTTCGGACTGAATATCATAATATATAGCTAATGACGTAGAATAACGGCACAACGTTAAGCACGCTTCCAACGGCTATCGAACTCCCAGCGACTGATAACGCGCTTAAGCTCTGATTGATCGCAAAGCATATGCGCGACTTCCATCATTGATTTATCGGGCTTTACGGTGACAGACTTCTCATCTGCGGCCGGCTTGTCAATTAGCAGGCTGTAAAGATTCGGCTTATGAACCGGCCGCCCTAATTCATGGCTGCGCGCCTTGTCCACTTCCGCTTTGCGTCGGTATTCCATGAATCCAACCGCGACCAACTTTTTAATTCCGTTGTTAACCGTGTCTCTCGATTTCGTACCTAGCATTTCCATTGCGGTATTCATCGTTAAATAGAAAACGTCGCCGAACCGTTTAGACGCAACCAGCATCGCATAAGCTAATTGCTTCTGCCGGAACGTGCCGACGCCTAGCACCGCCAAAATCTCGGATTTATAAATCGTTATTTCCTTGTCCGCGTTCCCCAGCGTGTAGCCCTTGCGGTAAGCGTCGTAAACTAAGCGCTCTGTTTCCTTGCGCCAATGTTCCGGCGTGCTTTTCTTGCCGAAGAACTCGCGCGGCGTATTAAGCAAAACGTCCATTATCTGCTCGATTGCGTCCGCTTCATCGACGCCCTGCGAATAAAAGAACTTCGCTAGCAAATGCGTTGTATCGTTCCGCGTGCCGCTTGCCGTCAATCTCCCCGCCTTCAATATCCGCGCAGCCTTCCGCATTGATTGCGTCGCCGTGACGGTCGTCTTGCTAACGTCGGTACGCTTTACAATCTCGCGGAACTCCGCTTCTTGCTCCGGCGTTAATTCGATTGCGCCGTCCACGATCAACGCGGCATCCATCGGCTCCACTGCGTTTAGATAGTCGTATGACTTAATCGGCGCGAACGTTTCATTATCGACGAACCAGCAGCGGCGCCCAGTCTTTTGGTGTTTGCCCAGCGGCAACTTAACGCCTTGCGTCCATGTCGGGCGGAACTCTACTTTATTCGGCGGTAGCTCCGCGGCGTTGATTACGTTCTGATAAAACCTGCGCGCGGTTTCGACTGCCAGCGGCTTATCGAAGAATAAATCGATATGATAGCCCTTGCCGCCGCTTTCGCTTACGTGAATATTGGCTCGTGCGATATGAAAATCGTTTATGATTACGTCGATCAGCTTTGCAGCAGCCCAGCGCGCCATTGGCATATCGTCCGCATAATCCACGTCGAACGTAATAAACTTATTTGCGTTGCCAGCGCTAAAGATTCCGTAAGTCGTGCCGCCGCTTAGGTGTAGCGCAAGCATCCCGTCGTTAAGCGTCCATACTCGATCACTATTGGCGCGGTCGAGCGTGATATAGCTATCCGCTGTCTGTACAAGGTACTTGCGGCGCGTTGTGATATAAAGCTCGTTTAGTTTTGCGATTGCTTGGGCGTTTTGCTTCGGTGGCGTCAATCGTCATTTCCCCTCTCGTTTATAATTCGGCTTCTGCGGTATGCTCGCCATTGCCGCGGCCAGCTCCGGCGTGTCCTCAAATATGAAAACGACATTGCCCGCGAATTTATGCGACGTTTCAATATCGACGACGTGGAAACCTTGCGCCAGCAGATACTTAGCGACGCGGAAACTTAAAATACATTTCATCGCTCTATCAATCTCCTTGTAGGTTTTCGGACTGAATATCATAATATATAGCTTGTAACGTAACTAACGCGGGTCTGCCGTCATGCGTAGTAAGTAGACGGATCATAGTTGCGTAGCTCGTCCGTGATATCTGCATCATTCGGAAATACGTAGATAATGCGGCCTTCGTATCGTTCGCTCGGCATCTGCGCGATTAGGTTATAGCCCTTGCGCATCAAGTCGCAGGCGACCGGCTCACTTATGATTAGCTGATATTTTTCCATCGGCGGTTATCCTCCTTCAGCGGTTTTTGTCCGTGACTGCTGCGGCGGTTAACTGGCGGGAAATGCGCCCCTACTCTAAACCGTAGTTTTGCGGGCGGTTTTTGCGACATAGTACCGGTGATTATTTCCCGTCCTAATATAGAAGGGGACGGTCGCGCCGCGATTTGTAACATGGTTCACCTCCTTTTAATGTCGAAACCGTTTAGAATATTGCAAGACGGCAAAATAAAAAGCGGAACCGTGCGGATGGCTCCCATATATACGCCCGTATGACAGCAAAATGCTCCCTCACTTATATAGATACATCCGCGCCCCTATACCGACTAACGCGACGCTGAATAAAGTTTGACCATCGTTGACTATTGCGCCAACAATCCGCCCGGCACCGCTTGTCCATCAGTCTGAATTGCCGTTTAACCGAATCGGCGCGCCCTGCGTTGCTCTTGCGCCGCCATACGCCCGCAGCAGCGTCATTGCCGAGTCCAGCCCGTATGCTTCCGATTCATCGCCGCGCTCTTTAGCGATTGCCTGCGCGTCCTCTAGTGCCGCCATAGCCTGCGCCATGTAGTCCTTCATATTGCCGCCACCCCTTCCGTGTTTAATTGACGCGTCCAACGATCCGCCTTGATTGACGCGTCCATACGTCCGCCTTGATTGTGCGCCATGTGTCCGTGCTGATTGCGACTGTGCCGTTTACTGCTCGCGGATGAATGCCGGCCAGGTCGCGGAATAAGTCGCCCCGGACGTTCAGAACCGCGCCCCCTGCGAATGTGCGAACGTTGAAGTAGCCGACGATTGTGCGATTGAATGATACGTAGATTTCCATTATTGCGCCCCCTATTTTCGATTTTGTATCGTTTATCCGATACATTAATTAAAGTGTAACGCATAACCGATACATCCGTCAACACTTTTTACGGAAAAATATCGTAAATCCGTTACAGTCGGTTATAATGTTAATACGACACGAAAAAGGCAGGCGATATTATGAAGGGTCAAGACGCAATAAAAGCGCTCTACGACGGGCATCAAGAGCCGCCGGAGCGCATGGTAATCGTTCTTAAATTCCGCGAAGCCATCGAGCAACGCGGTATATCGCAGCGCGCAGTCGCGGAAATGACCGGATTGCGACCAAATGCCGTTAACACATTGGCGCAAGGGCGCGTTAAGATTGAACGGCTTTCTCTGGATCATGTCGAGCGGATTGCTACCGCGTTAGGCATCGAAGACTTAACGGAACTAATCGAGCTTATGCCGGAAGGTGAAGCGCGCCAATACGAATACGGGCGCAAAGACGACGATAACTAAACGCATGAAAGGGCGGCCGGCCTGCGGTAATTAAACCGTAAGCCAGCCGCCCTTTTGCGTGCGCAGTCCTAAATGTGTCAACGTCGACACATTTGCCGATATTTCGCGACGTCTCGAAATTTGCGCTCACTTCACATTGTGGAAAGTTTTCCACTAAGTCCGACCGCTCTCCTTGCCACAGCCTTCCTTCCGTTGATCCAATGTTGGATCGTCGGCGTTCTGTGCTAACGTAGCTTCGCGCCTTGCCGATTCCGGCTTTCTTCGCGAGGACTTCGTTTGTTCTTCCGGTCTTACCCTGATCCAAATTCGGGTCAGGGTTCTTCACTCCGGATACCTCCCGACCGTCCAAATTTGGACACTCGGTATTTCCGCTGTTTCTCCGGATACCTCTATCGCCCTCTCCAAATCTGGAGTACCTTCGTCCAATCCTCCTTTACCCCCCCTCCAAATCTGGAGTAGGGTTTAACGGCTCCGATACGGAAAATTTTCCTACACGGGACGCGGACGGACTTATTGCCAGATTCGGAAAAAGGTTCAAACGCATATAGAACTCGCAAAGAAAGCGGCGGCAATGACCAACGCCGCTTTCTGTCCGGGCTTTAGGTCGTCGTACCGTCCGCGAGTGTGTGCGGCTGGTCGCGTTGTTCGGGCGGGAGGGTTGCGATGTGATAGAGCGCGTCCAGACCCCGTTGAGTAGACGTCAACTCACTCCGTCCGATTTCGTAGAGGGCTGCGACACCCAAACCGTGCAACGTTGCACGTTTTGATCCGCCCAGCTCCAGACGTGGTGACGTCACCACATTTCCTAAACCGGTGTACGTGCAACGATTTGATCCGACTTGTCGTGACGTCACGACATTTGAACCGCCGCCGATATGCGAAACTGATTTCGCATTTGCTTCGCCGATATTGTGCCACGTGGCATATTGCGTCCCGGGACGTGTTTTGATACGCAATCCTAAACCGTGGTACGTGCCACGTTTTGAATCGTCCAAATCACGATACGTGTCGCGTTTTACTTCGCCCAAATCACGAATCAATTCGTGTTTTCCTTCCTCCGATATCGTTCTTCGCCGATATTTGCGTTCGAACGCAAATTTGAATCCGCCAATTCATCCGCAATCCTAAACCGGTGTACGTGCCAACCTTCCGCGCCCCCTAACGTCGATTCTAACGCCATTTTTGCGGGGGCTGGCTGGCGTTCTAAGGCGCTCTGATGCGCAAGATGACCGATAGCCCCGGATGCGCTGAAACTGCGTTCTTAATGCGTAACGCTGCGCAAGCTAACAATGCGCAATTGTATGTTTTTGAACCGAATATCATAATATAACGATATAGGCGCAGGCAGGGCGACCCGATAGCGTGCACATATACGCCTATACCCTTTAAGGGAAGACGCAAGAAACCGCATAAGGACGGGCTTTGTCGGCTACTGCGTGCACATTTGTTGTGCCGATAGTTGGCGGATTCGTAGAATCAGACAACAAAGCTCTTAAAGATAGTCCTCAAATGCTAACGCATTTTCGGACGGTCTGCGCAAGATAAAACGCGATTACATACTAACGACATGGCGCGGGCAGGGCGAACCTCAAAGCGTTTAGATATTGCGCGATTTTAAGACGGCATGAAACGACTTTATTGCGTTGGCGATTTCGGATAAATGGCCGAATGATTGCGAAGCCCAAAGCGTTTTATAATTTCGCGATTTTAAGGCGGGCCAAAACGATTTCATAGTTCCCGCGCATCGGATCGGGCAGGACGCGGAGCTGGCGCAGGGAGACCGCCCCCCATTCGCGCGACTACCCGAGTTTAAAATCCGCCGGGAAATTTTCGCAGGCTTGCGCTTTAACGCCCCGAGTTCGATTTTTGTAAGCTATGTTCCGTAGTCAGACAAGACCGCGCCATCAACCGGTAGCCCCCGGCTTTCTTGCGTGAGCCTTGCGCAATGTATAACGTATGCAGTCGTAGCTTCCGAACATCGATATTATGTATACTAAAATATTCGCCAAAAGCCCGCCGTTATGCGGTTCTTGCCTTCCGCTTCACTGTTTGCGTTATACACCGTTTATGCAGTCGCTATAAACCGCGGTGCTATGCGCTTCCTGACCGTTGGTATTTTATGACATACGCAAGCAGTACGGCGAGTTATACACCGTTTATGCAGTCGCAGGCAGGCGATTCAAAGCGTTAGCCACCCCGCGCGCAGGCGCCGCAATGCCGGTCGTTTGACGTACTATGACGCAATGGTAATCGCCATTCTTTCTTATATTGCGCCCACTATCCGCTAATACGTCAAAGCGCGCTAAGAGTCCGATAGAGTCCGACGCAATGTAAAGCGTTGACAAGGGCGCGCGCGGCAAGCCATCGGCTGATAAATCGGAAGTAATCGGCGGCTAAAACTCCGCTGTACTATGCGCAATCATAATCGCCCTTCCTGCGTTCCTTCATATAATGCCGATAATTGCGGTCGGTTAAGTCGGAATCATAGCGCTATGACCCCGTGAGTTCCGGAAGGCGTCCGCCATGAGCGCCGAAGCCGGTAAATTCGCGTTTGACATTAATCGGACTCTAACCGCATGAATTCCGCCCTACGTTGCGCAATGTAACGCCGTAATATACGAACTTTAACGCTTTACTTCATTAAAGTATTCGTTTTCTATTCGTAAGCCTATTGCGCAACATTGCGGAGCCAGCCGCAAATAATCCCGAAAATGAAATCGCTAATCCGAAAATCGTCCCGGAAATCTATTGCGCTAAAGCGTCGGCGAATAAGCCGCGGATATGCAGCGCCTTTGTAGTCCGTTGTATAGCAGCGTATAGCACGGCGTCGAGACTGCGCACCTTGCCGCGTTTGAACGCAGACATGACGCCTGCTATCGCTTGCCTGAACGCGTCCTCATACGCTTCTATACGTAGGTCGGCGCTTACGCTTGCTTTAGCGCGATAAACAACGCCCACGGCGCGGTATAGGGCGTCTGCATCGTTGAAGAACGGCGCGAGTGCATGGCGCAGGACTGCCGGCAGGTGTGCGGCCAGACCGTCCTTAATAATCGCCTGCTTGCGCTCCTTGCGCGGCTTCTCCGTATCCCTTGTAATCTGTTTATCTCTCGGCTTATATTGCGGTTTCTTTGGCGTAACATTCCCGGTGTCACATTCCGGCGTAACAACGTTGAACACAATCGCATTAGACGATTGACGACGGTCGCCCGTGGCGCGCTTTAACGCGTGCTGTACGATGAAGCCAGCCGCCTGTAACTGCTTGCAGGCGCGTATAACCGTCATACGGCTGACGCCCAGCTCGTCCGCTATCTTTGCTTTGCTGCGGAAGCTAACGCCCGGATACTTCGCGGAATAGCGCGCCAGCACGTCAAACACGCGGCGGGCTGCCGGTGTAAGCTCGCGGAAGGCGTCCGACGATCGCATAGCGGATAGACTGCGGTTAAGTTCTTCGACGGATTGAAACGGCTGTAATTCGCGGTAAGTGTCAACGGTGTTTAATCGCATTGTAAGGCGCTCCCTTTTGCGCCATGACCTCCGCCCTTGAATTACGGCAAGATATGCGATAAAATTAACGTTGTCGAGGCGTCGTGTTATCGCTCTTTTGGGGGCGGTGGCATGGCGTTTTTTTATTTGCGGTGCTTAATCAATGCCGCGCTCTATGGCGGCGTCTAAGTCGTGCGAATAGATCGCGACATAGCGCTTTAATATCTCTAAATTCGAGTGACCCATTAACGCTTGCACGGTGAACACGTCAACGCCCGCCATTAACTTGTTTTTGGCGAAGGTTCGACGGAACACGTGCGGGCTTACTTGTATTTCTTTTCGCAGACCGGCCAGCTCGCCGTATTTCAGTACGCGCTGTTGTATATTGCGCCGTGAAAGCCGTCTACCTTGCGCAGTAACGAAAAGGGCGTCAATGTCCGGCTGGATGCCCCGCACGTCTAAATAAACCGTTAGAAGCGCTTTAAGCCGGTTTGTCAGCGGCAGGCGGCGCGCTATGCCGTTCTTCGTCCGCTGGATATGCAGCGAGCTTTCCGCAAGTTTCACGTCCTGCACATTCAGCGCGTTTAATTCCGTTAATCGGATGCCGGTATCTGCGAACATGGTCAGTATTGTTAGGTCGCGCAAGCCCTCGAATGTGTCCGGCTGCGGTACGGATAGCAGGCGCTTTAACTGCGATTTATTGAACGTAGCGCCCACCTGCTGGCGCTCCTTCATCCGCTTTACGTCGTCGGTCGGATTGCGCTTTATCCACTTCTTGCGTTCGCAGTAATTGAAGAAGGCGCGCATAGCCCGGATGTTTAAGTTAATCGTCGAATTCTGATAGCCCCGCGCCATTAGATCGCGTATGAATCCCTCGAAGTGTTCGGCCGTGATGCCGCGGATGTTTGCGCTGTTGATTTCGTGTAATAGTAGGTAGTCGCGGAATAGTTGAAACCTTGCGCCGTACATATCGAGCGTGTCGGGCGACAATCCGCGCATCTTGCAATAATCGAGAAACTTATCCGCCGCTTCATCGAATGACGGCGGTTTTGTTGATTGCGGGGCTTGTCCGGTGACTTTATTAACCGCGGCGAGTATCTCGGGAGTGACCGTTAGCTTTTTAGGCAACGCAAAAAACCCCTTCCGGCTACAAATTGCGTAACCAAAAGAGGTAGATGCGTGTTACTATATCGCCTATTTTCTGTAAGAACAATAACGCGCAGTGTGAACCGCTTTAAACGTGTTTAACCGCTGCGATGATCAGCATAATCCAGCCGGCGATAAAGGCAACGCCGCCGATCGGTGTGATGGCGCCGAGGATGCCGATCTGCGTTAGTGCAAGCACATAGAGGCTTCCCGAGAAGATGACGATACCCGCCAGCAGCAGCCAGCCTGCCCAGTTCAGCTGGGACACAGCACCAAGGAGTGCCTGGCTCTGAAGAATGCCGATGAGAATGAGGCCGAGTGCATGGTACATCTGATACCTGGCCGCTGTTTCCCAAATGGCGATGTAATGGTCCGAGACTTTCCCTTCGAGACCGTGGGCACCGAATGCACCTGTCCCGACCGAGATCATAGCGTTCACCGCACCTGCTATCAAAAAGAATTTCACTCTGTTCCCCTTCTTTCAGCCATTAAAAATCGAAGATGGAATCGCCGTTTGCGCCGTCCTCTTCACGCTTGGGGACGGCAGGACGAATAGCCTGCTGATCTGCCGGCGCAGCAAGCGGGACAGGCTTCACTTCGGGCATCCTGCTCTGTGGCCGGCTGCCGAGTGCCGCTTCGGACAATGCGCGAATGGCTGCAAGCGACTCCCTCTGCGAGGCCGGATCGCCTGCATTTTTGGCGGCCCGCAGATGGCGCTCCATCTCTTCGAGGATCCGTTCAATCGGAATCATTCGATCCCCTCCATTCCGTTAAAAGTGTATCATATAACGCTTTGCCTTCTGGCGCCGGAACCGTACAATCCCGTGACAATTCACCGGGCGATCGTGCGGCACCAGTCAATTTCTCCTTCGCCCCACTCCGAAAGAAAAGCATTCGCGCGGCTGAACGGCCGGCTTCCGAAAAAGCCCCTTCTTGCACTAAGAGGGCTTGGATGAGGGGATTCGATGACCGCGTGCCGCTCCGTATCGATCAGTTTTTTCTTTTCCTGTGCGGGACGGCCCCAGAGAATGAACACGATGGGCGCCTCACGCTCTGATAGCTTGCGGATCACTTCATCAGTAAGCGTTTCCCACCCTTTTCCCCGGTGGGAATGTGCTTCCCCTGATCGAACCGTGAGCACGGTGTTCAGCAGCATCACACCCTGCTCCGCCCAACCGGTAAGCGTCCCGTCTTCAGGAATATCGCAGCCGATGTCATCCTGCATTTCCTTAAACACATTCCTTAGGCTAGGCGGTTTCCGGATGCCTTGTTTCACGGAGAAGCTGAGGCCGTGCGCCTGGCCCGGCCCGTGATACGGATCCTGGCCGAGGATGACCACCCTGACCGACTCGTACGGAGTCAGCTCGAACGCTGTCCAGATGTCGTTCATCGGCGGATAGATTTCCCGGCCGGCATATTCCTCTTTAAGGAACTCACGCAACTCGAGGTAGTAGGGTTTGGCAAACTCGTCACCGATCACATCTTGCCAACTATTGTCCAAGATTGCCTTTGCCATATCAGTCACTCCTTGAACTCGACTTGTACATCATAGCCAGAGAACGAGTACAATTGTTTCAGAGTTTTTACCGCATTTTCTTTGGCCTGGTTGAGAACGCCCTGCTCAGTCGCCTCCTCGATCATCATCTCTTGGGCCTCTCCCGCGAGATCGTATCCTTTTTGGATATCCGGAGGGTCGCGGAACAGCCCTTCATGAGAAAACACTTCCATCTCATCAAAACGGATTTCGGGCTCTCCCAGGAACTCCGGCTCCGGCACGGTGAGTGTTACGGTCTGGGCATCTTCATCAATCGTTATATCATCCTCTTTTATTTTGCCGAAGTCGATGCCCGCCTTGACCGATCCCGGGATAATCACGAGAAACTCGCGCTTGGTTCCCGGAATATCAATGCCGAGACTCATTCCGAACAACTCATTATCCGACTCATCGATGATTACTTTCGTATAGGCTTCCGCTGTCACCAGTTCGCTCAGCTCCTGTACTCTCTCAACGACAGCTCCCTTTTGTTCGGTAAACGTACTGCCGCCGGTCAGCATCCGAAGCGCGACCACCGGGAGAATGACCGCAAGCAAGAGAAGAGGAACCGCAATCCACAGAAATCCCTTTAGCGCACGTCCCCGCCGCTTTCCTTCTCGTACCCCCGCCGGTGCATCCCAGGTTTCCTCCACCGTGACCGCGCTTTCCTCTTCGGCGCGGCCTTTTTTATTTTTCCCTTCAGCCATATCCTCTCTGCCTCCTCCCGCCAATCGGGTAAATCTTTCATTCTTCTACAATACCCGATGTCTCCCGCTTCACGCACTCACGACCATTTGGAACTGTCTTCTTTGCGTTAAAATCAATTTTTCGTAAAACGTCCTTTTTATTTGTTACAATAGGAACATTCAAATTAACTATCCAAAAGGAGCCCTCGCATATGACACTGAAAAAGACACTCACAATCGCAGGATCCGATACATCGGGCGGCGCCGGTATCCAGGCCGACCTGAAAACTTTCCAGGAGCATGGAACATACGGCATGACCGCGCTTACCGTCGTCGCGACGATGGACCCGGACAACAACTGGAGCCACGGCGTCTACACGCTTCCGATCGACGTCCTGAAAGCCCAGCTGAAGACGGCACTTTCCGTCGGCATCGACGCGGTGAAGACCGGCATGCTGAGCACCGAAGACGTCATCCGCACAGCTGGCGAAGGCATCAGGGAAACCGGCACGAACCATGTCGTCATCGACCCGGTCATGGTGTGCAAGGGTGAAGACGAAGTCCTGAACCCGGGTACGGTCGATGCAATGATCGAATACCTGCTTCCGCTTGCTGAAGTCGTCACGCCGAACCTGTTTGAAGCCGGACAGCTGTCCGGCCTCGGCAAGCTGACGAGCATTGACGACATGAAAAAAGCCGCGGAGAAGATTCACGGCCTTGGCTCGAAGAATGTCGTGATCAAGGGCGGCAAGCAGCTCCAGCATGACAAGGCTGCCGACCTTTACTATGATGGTTCCAAGTTCCTGCTTCTTGAATCCGAAAAGCAGGATACGCTCTACACGCACGGCGCCGGCTGCACATTCGCCGCTGCCATCACAGCGAACCTCGCGAACGGTCTCGGCGTAGAAGAAGCCGTCGTCGAAGCGAAAAAGTTCGTCGCTGCCGCGATCGCCCATGGCTGGAAACTTAACCAGTATGTCGGGCCTGTACTCCACGGCGCCAAAAACCAGCACGGTCCTGCGGAAGTCACCGTGACAGAAATCTGATGCATGCCAGACGGCCGGGATTCCCGGCCGTTTTTTTGTCGGGATGACCCCGCTGACCGGATTCTCGCATTTTCGAGCTCTCCTTTCGCATTCCCGGCTGATGTTCTTTATACTGAATACGATATAGGTACCAGAAGGAGGCCTGGAATATGGAAAAAGTGAATCCCGCAGAACTTCAGCGCCTCATCGATTCGTTCGCCGGCAAAGAGCTCTACATCCATCTGGAGACGACGAACGGGTCGTATGCGGCCCACTTCAATGAAGGATTCTTTAACGCCGGCGCATTTATCCGAAACGCCCAGATCCGTTTTGAACTGGGCAAGGTAGCCGGAGAAGCCCCGCACCGCGTCGGGCTAAAGCTGCCATACGGCTGGGTGTACGCACAGGGCATCACCCACTACGAACTTGATCAACACGGACGCCTGCTCATGGCAGGGCTTGACGGCGAAGGGAAGCTTGCCGTCGCTCTGGAACTGAGCGAGACGCCGTTCGCATACTAAGGAGGGAAACGATATGACTGTAACGATCGAAAAAGAACGCAGTGTCCTCGTCGTCTTCCCTCACCCTGACGATGAGGCCTTCGGCACATCCGGAACGCTGTCCAAATATGTGGATATGGGTGTGCCGGTCACTTATGCCTGTCTGACACTCGGCGAGATGGGCCGCAATCTCGGCATTCCGCCATTTGCAACGAGGGAAACACTTCCCGAAGTCCGCAAAACGGAACTGCAGGCAGCGGCGGATGCTATCGGTATCACCGATCTCCGGATGATGGGATTCCGTGATAAAACGGTGGAATTCGAAGACGACGAAAAAATGGTGAAGCTGATCACCGATCTGATCGATGAATTAGATCCTTCGCTCATCGTTACGTTCTACCCCGGCTACTCGGTGCATCCGGACCATGAGGCAACCGCCCGGGCGGTCGTCCGTGCGGTGCGCAGAATGCCTGAGGAAAAGCGGCCGAAAATGTACCTTGTCGCCTTCTCCAACGACACTGAAAAAGGGCTCGGCCAGCCGGACGTCGTGCATGAGGTCGCTGATATGCTGGACAGAAAACTCCGGACGCTGAAGGCACACTCCTCACAGACTGCCTATATGATGGAAGGCCTCGAGGCGGCGATAGCCGCCGGGGAACCTGAAGCGATTGACCGATTCTCCAAAGAACGATTTTATCATTATCGCTGGCATGAGGATTTCGAGGAATCCTTTTGACGCCGCACCCCCTCCCTGCTATTGTGGGGAGGGGGATTTTTTGTGCCGGAATTGGCTGAATTCACTTTCATTTGCAGGGGGATTTACTTATTCACGTTAGTGAATTATTATGTAAAAAAGTGAATGTCAAAACCGGTAAAATTAATATTGGGGGATAATAAAAAATGCAGAAAACAAGTGCGTCGACGTGGACATGGTTCCTCATCCCGTCGATCATCGGGGTCTTCCTATTCATGATTCCGATCAAATACAATGACGAATGGGTTGTTTCGATCGCCATCCTCGCCAACTGGCTGGCGGGCATCGTCACTCCATTCATTACTTGGGTCGCTGTCGCAGTCCTTCTGATTGCGGCCGCCGGTTCGGTCATCATGCTGTTTGCACCGAAAAAAGACTCATCAGAACGCGGTTTCTGGGAGAATCTGTTCGGCGTCACGCCTTTTTGGACGGTTGTCCGGATCATCGGGGCCATTTTTGCCGTCATGACTGCTTTCCGTCTCGGGCCGGAAATGATCTGGAGCGGCGGCACGGGAGGACTTCTCCTGGACCCTGCTGAAGGGCTTGTCACATTCCTCTTCACGATATTCGTTTTCGCAGGGCTGCTGCTTCCGCTGCTCATGAACTTCGGGCTGCTGGAATTCTTCGGCACGATGATGGTTAAGATTATGCGCCCGCTGTTTAAGCTTCCGGGCCGCTCTTCCATCGATGCGCTCGCTTCCTGGGTCGGGGACGGCACAATCGGCGTCCTTCTCACCGACAAGCAGTACCGGGAAGGGCATTATACAAAGAAGGAAGCCTCGATCATCGCGACGACTTTCTCAGTTGTCTCGATCACCTTCTCGATTGTCATCATCGGCACGGTCGACATGTCCGCCTACTTCCTTCCATTCTACGGGACAGTTATTCTTACCGGCCTGGTGCTGGCACTTATCATGCCGCGCATTTATCCGCTTTCCCGAAAAAAGCAGGAGTACGCTGACGGCCGTCCGTTCACCGGCGAAGAGGAGAAAGTGCCTGCCGGCTATAATGCGTTTACCCACGGTGTGGAAAATGCATTAAACAAAGCTTATGCCAACCGCGATATCGGAAAGATGTTCAAGGACGGCCTGAAAAACGTTTTGGATATGTGGTTCGGCGTCATCCCGGTCGTCATGGCATTCGGGACGCTTGCGCTCATCGTGGCCGAATACACAAGCTTCTTCCAGATTATCGGGAAGCCATTCGAGCCGTATCTTGCACTTCTCCAGATTCCGGAGGCTGCCGATGCGGCGCCGCTCATGATCGTCGGATTCGCGGACATGTTCCTGCCTTCGATCCTGGCAGCCGGCACCATCACTTCAGAAGTGACACTCTTTACAGTGGCCGTCATTTCGGTTGTCCAGCTGATCTACATGTCGGAAGTCGGTGGCCTGATTCTAGGCTCCAAGATTCCTGTGAACTTCTTTGAACTGTTCGTGATTTTCCTGTTGCGTACACTGATCGCGCTGCCGATCGTCGCACTGATTGCACATATGCTGTTTTGAATATGAGAAACCGCCCTTCCATTGGAAGCGGCGGTTTTTTTGCATTATTAAATCGTGTACCATCCGAATATAGCAGTTCAGCTCAGCTCAATTCCAGCCGGTAAGTATTCATCCGATGAAGCCGTTTAAACCCTGCTGCTTCGTAAAGGCCAATTGCCGTTTCGTTATCCGCTTCCACAGTGAGACGGACGTCTCGGATCGCCTCATGGCAGAACAGTTCGCCAAGCCCCGCCTGAAGAAGTTTTTTGGCGAGTCCCTGGCGGCGGTGTCCCTCCCCAACCGCGAGAAACTCGACGCTTCCGTCTCCGTGGATCGGGTCCGCCTCGGCATAGACGTATCCCTTCACGCCGGTTTCCCCGTCCGGAATGACGAGGAGCCTGTGGTGATCATCCCTGAGATCGAGAATTTCCGCAGCCGACAGATAGGTCCCCGGAAAGGCATGGTCATGGAGCGACCGGAACGCCGCTTCATGCTGCTCTTCGGCCGGAACGGCCGGATTCTCTCCTGTGGGCACCTCCCCTGACTTAGCCTGCAGGATCAGATGCCTCCCGGTATGTACCCCTCCCAGCTGTCCGACCATGGCCGGTACATCCGTGTTTTCCTCATTCACGAAAAACTGAAATTTCCTGATTTCCAGGCTCAGCATGGCCTCGCTCCACATCGGTGCTGCCACTTCCCTGAACGGCAGCTCTTCACTGACAAATGGGCCCCAAACTTCCGCGATTCCATCATCACTGTCAATGTCGAAACCCACTGCTCCGACGATGCGACCCTCATTTTCCGCAATAAAAAATGACTGTTCAAATCCTGTGTCGGAGAAATCGTGTTCCAGCGTATGCCGGATTTCCTTTTCCTCCTCACCGCAGTATCCAATATGATTCGTGCGGTGGCTGTTCAGCATCCCTATGAACTTGGCTGCCTCTGCGGTATTTACTGCCGGCCTTACCTGAATATCCATTATGCCGCCCCCCTTTTCCCCTACTTTACACATTGTGGGCAACTCATTCATCCCCCAATCACGAAAAGCCGCCGGGGATCCGGCGGCTCCGTTCTATATGATTTAGTCGGCCTGCAGTTTGCCTTTGAGCTTTTCAAGCATGTCGGCAGTCATCGACTCGAGGTCGTAGTTGGCCTCGAATCCCCATTCCGCAATAGCGGCGGACGGGTCGATCGAATCCGGCCAGCTTTCCGCGATGGACTGGCGCACCGGATCGACATCGTAGGTTAGTTTAAAGTCCGGTAAGTGCTTTTGGATCGCCTTTTCAAAATCTGACGGTTCCACGCTCATCGCGGTTACGTTGAATGCATTTCGGTGGATGAGTTTCGACGGATCTGCCTCCATCAGGTCAACAATCGCCTGCAGGGCATCCGGCATGTACATCATGTCCATATAGGTGCCTTCAGCGATAAACGATGAATACTTACCGTCCGAGATCGCCTTGTAAAAGATGTCGACGGCGTAGTCGGTCGTGCCGCCGCCGGGAGGCGTTACATATGAAATGAGACCCGGGAACCGTACGCCACGTGTGTCGACGCCGAATTTCTCAAAATAGTAGTCGCAGAGCAGTTCCCCTGACACTTTATTGACGCCGTACATCGTCGTCGGACGCTGGATCGTATCCTGGGGTGTATGTTTTTTCGGCGTGGACGGCCCGAACGCACCGATTGAACTCGGCGTGAAAAACTGGAGGTCCAGTTCGCGCGCCGTCTCCAGTGCATTGACCAGTCCGCCCATGTTCAGGTTCCATGCGAAAAGCGGATTTTTCTCAGCCGTGGCGGACAAAAGGGCGGCCATGTGGATGATCGTGTCTGCCCCGAACGATTTGGCAAGATCATGCATGCGCTCCCCGTTCGTAACATCCAGCTGTTCAAACGGTCCGTCCGCGAAGTCGGGTACCCGGATATCCGTTGCGAGGACATGATCCGCCCCGTACAGTCCCCTCAACTTACCCGTCAGTTCAGAGCCGATCTGCCCCAGTGCCCCGGTTATCATGATCTTCTTCATTCCCGTCACTCCCATTCATCCATTTGTATTTACAGCGTGGACATTATATAGCGGTGAAACATTGATTTCACTGTAATTTGATGTACCCTATTATAATTTGTATTCACAGCAAGTACAACCGCGGATTACTTTTCCCGAAAGCTCCGAGTTGGTATAATAGTGAAAAAATAGAGGAAGTGCCGTTTTGATTGCTGTTGTACAATTTCTTATGCTGCTCGCTATCCTGGTTCTGGCAGCACTGTTGCTGATCTGGCTCGGAGCGCCGTTCTGGCTGACAGTGCTCGTGCTCGCCGCCCTGTACATGACACTGACCACGGTTCCGACACTTGTGCTGTCGTATAAGTCGAAGAATCTGCGTGCGATTGACCGCTTCCTGCTGCGGAATTCCCGCAAGCCAATCTACAAATACGCCTATTCGGTGGCCCACGGGACCGATGAGGAGATCCGGGCTTCACTCAGGGAAATCATGAGCCGGTACAAGCAGCCGGACATCCGCCATGTATACGGCGCATTGCACGCCGTTTCGGAAAAGGACGGCGATGGGGTTTTGTCCCATGCAGAAAAAATCGGCAGCGAGCCGATGCAGTCCTATTACGACGCATATGGGCACGCCCTGAACGGGGATTATGGCCAGGCGGAAGAAGCTCTATCCCGCATCCCTGAAGGCTATGCTTGGATGAAGCATGCCATACGGGCGGTCATTGCGAACCGCAAAGGAGATCGTGATGCGTTCCGTAAACAAGCTGATGCCGCAAAAAACGATGCCGGGGGTATCCAGTATTACCTTCTGCATCATAACTTCAGAAAGATGGAGGAATCGGCTGCTCATTAAAAAACATACAGGAGGATGATTGCCATGATTCTTGTCGAGAACACTGCCGTTGAACTGAAGGACGGCCGCCGCGGGCTGATTGTTGATGTTCGGGACAATGGGGAATCCATCCAGTATGATGTGGAGATGGGAGACGGGGAGATCGTCACTGTCTTTGCCGAAGAAGTGAACCGCCCGGTCTGAGCCGGGCACAAAAAAACCGCCAGGTCACCGGTTAACACCGGTTTCCTGGCGGTTTTCATGTTCGCCTGATATATTGTTTTCCGCCTTGCCCGATACGCTTTAGTTCTCCTCTTGCTTCGAGATCAAGCTTGACGGCGGTGATATACCATGTCGTCTTGCCGTCAAAGTGGGAGAGCCGTTTCGGAGCGCGCTCAGTCAGATCCATGAATGAGATTTCACCGGAGGCATCCACTTCTTCCAGAATGGCCTTGCGGATGGCCTCATAGCGGCGTCTCAGGATTTTTGCGCCCTGCTTTCCTTCCGGATGGAGCAGCTGGATCTGTTCTTCATCTCGCTTTTTCAAGGAATCCCTCCTCAGCTGATGACACCCAGTTCCTTGCCGACTTTCTCGTAAACGGCAAGTGCTTCATCGAGCATTTCTTTCGTGTGTGCGGCGGTAGGCATATTGCGGACACGGCCGGTGCCCTTCGGTACAGTCGGGAAGACGATCGATTTCGCGTAGACGCCCTCTTCCATCAGGCGCTTGGAGAATTGCTGTGCCAGCTTTTCTTCACCGATGATGCACGGTGTGATCGGGGTTTCTGATTTGCCGATATCAAAGCTGAGCTTTTTCAGGCCAGCTTTCAGATAGTCTCCGTTCTCCCATAGCTTGTCCACAAGTTCACTCGATGCGAGAAGCTTGTCAACCGCTCCGATGACCGCTGCGACATCGCCCGGCGTCATCGCAGTCGAGAACAGGAACGGACGGGAACGGACTTTCAGCCAGTCGATCAGTTGCTGTTTACCGGCCACATACCCGCCAACGACACCGATCGCCTTGGAAAGTGTACCGATCTGGAAGTCGATGTCGCGCTCGAGTCCGAAGTGCTTGACAGTGCCTTTGCCGCCGCCCATGACGCCGGATCCGTGAGCGTCGTCCACGTACGTGATCAGGTCGAATTCCTTCGCAATCTGGACTGCATCGGGCAGATTTGCGACGTCGCCGTCCATCGAGAAAACACCGTCCGTGATGTACATGACTTTGTTATACTGGCCCGATTCCGTTGCTTCCTTCGCCTTTTTGCGGAGGTCATCCATGTCCTGGTGGTTGACGCGGATGATTTTCGCGCGGGACAGCCGGCAGCCGTCGATGATGGATGCGTGGTTCAGCTCATCGGAGAGGATTGCGTCATTTTTGTCCATGACAGCGGAAATCGCCGCCATGTTGCAGTTGAATCCGGACTGGTAACCGATTGCCGCTTCGGTCCCTTTGAACTCGGCCAGTTTCTCTTCAAGCTTTACATGAAGGTCGAGCGTACCGTTGATTGTGCGCACGGCCCCTGCTCCGACACCGTACTTGTCGATTGCGCCCTTGGCCAGCTGTTTCAGCCCTTCGTCAGTCGCAAGTCCCAGGTAGTTGTTCGAGCTCAGGTTGATGAGGTCGCGGCCGCCGACCTTGATCGTCGGGCCGTTCGGGCCCTCGACCGGGTCGATTTCATTATAGAGTCCTGCGCCTCTCAGTTCCTGGAGGTTTTCTTCGAGAAATTGATCTAAAATTTTCGCCAAAGGAATCTTCCTTTCCGACTTTGATGTATGTCCATTCTATCACAGCCCGTTCAGCTGAACAGCTTCAGGCCGGCCGCGCCGGCGATGATGAATGAGATGAAGAGCAGCCGCTTCCAGCCGGCCGGTTCACGGAAGAACAGGATGCCGATCAGGACGGCGCCCGCTGCGCCTAGCCCTGTCCAGATCGCGTACGCCGTGCCCATCGGAATCTCCCTCATCGCAAGTGACAGGAGCACGAAACCGAGGCCGAATGACAGGACGAGCGGAATAAGCCGCCACCATTTTTTGTCGGCCAGATACATGTTGATGAACATGACGCCGAAGATCTCGCCCAGACTGGCGAGCGCAAGAAACACCCATGCCATCAGTGCTCACCTCTTTCCGGTGCGGGGGCACTGTCCGTCAGTTTGATGCCGACGACGCCGACCAGGATAAGGGCGATGAAGAACAGCTTGACCGGCGAGAAAGGTTCTCCGAACACAAGCATGTCCACGACCACGATTGCCGCAGCCCCCGAACCGGTGAATACCGCGTAAACGGTGCCGGAAGGAATCTGTTCACAAGCCCGGATGATAAAGTAGAAGCTGAAGATGATGGCGACCGCCGTCCCGGACCATTCAAGGATACTGTCCGAGTGGGTCAGCCCGACCACCCAGAACACCTCGACGACGGCGGCGAAGAATACATACAGCCATGCCACCGGCCGTCACCTCTTTCCATTCTGATATCGTTTCCACTCTAACAGAATGGAACCTTTCGCACATAGCAAAACCGCCCGGGGATGTCCCCGGGCGGCCTGTCACAGCTGCTCCCTGATCGTCCTGAACTTTTCCTCCCACCGCTCCTGGTTGATGGCGCTGTCCATCCTGGCACGGATCGAGTGGATTTCCCTGACATGGGCATTCATATAAGCACTCGCGTCCAGCATCGCTTCCCGGTAGACCGCTTCAATCTCATCGGCCTGCTTTTCGAATGTCTCGTCATCCCGGCACATACCGAGCATGTCGACGATTTCGTCCCCTTCACGCTCCGGCCCGTATTCATGCGGCTTGGTCGCATCGAATACACAAACCGATAGCTCAGGGAGGACGATCAGGTCAACGCTTCCCGGGTCGAGCGCACACCATCCGTAGATGACATCCAGTCCCCGGGCCTCCGCCTCTTTCCCCAGCTTTTTCATCATTGTAGACTTGCCGGTGCCGGGATGTGCCTTGATAAGGAGCCGGCGCTTCAGGCCTTTTGTGACCGAATCGAAAAAGTCTTGCGCTCCCTCCGCGGTGAGTGTGCCGATGTACCGGTTCACTACTGAAGGCGCCTTATTAAGCGAAAGATCGCCGAACAGCGATCCGGCGAGGCTGTCCGAGAGTTTGTCCGCGAGCTCCCAGGACATGCGTGCCCTGTTTGCCTCTTCCCACCGGTCATGCAGCTCTTTCGCGCGCTTCAGTGAAGCGAATGTCTTGCGGAGCGCCTCCTCGGCCTTTTCCGCAGTTTCCCGGATGAATCCGTTCTGCAGCTTCAGCCGGTCCTCGTCATAGCCGTCGTAAAACGTCACCACACGGTGTGCGCCTCCGATCTGCACGGGCTCGAGTGCCACCGGATGGGAGGCCTGGACAAACAGGATTCCCGGTTTTACGACATGGACGGCATCAAGCCCGTCCGGGGTAAGCGGATCATGGAAAAGTTCAACGTCCCACCCGCGCTTCACATAATACTGTGCGACCTCTCTAAGAAGCACGGACAGGGCTCCTGTCGGGGGGGCCTTCAGGAGAAACGCCTTTGATGCCCCCGAAAGCAGCTCCCTGTAATTGTGCCGGATCCCCTCGGATGTGTAGGCCGTGCTCATATAGGATGTGATGGTCCCCTTCAAGCGATCACCCTTTCCTCTTGACGGGACAGTATATGCGCGGAGCCGCGAAAAAAGCACGGCGGGACATGTCCCTGCCGTGCTTTCCTCTAGTTCACGCCGACCTCTTCCACCGGCTTTGACAGTCGTTCAAGGAGCCCTTTGAAGTAAGGGATCGTGTACTGGAGCAATTGCCCGAAAAACAGCACGATGATGACTGTTCCCACGCCGACGGGACCCCCGATCAGCCATCCGGTCAGAGCAACGGTGGCCTCCAGGACGGTCCTGACCGTTTTCACACTCCAACCTGTCTTCTCCATCAGGACCAGCATCAGTGTATCCCTTGGGCCGGCCCCGATGCCCGGAGACACATACATGCCGAGTCCGATCGCCTGTACCGTGATCCCTGCCAGGAATAATGATATCTGTCCTGCGAGTGAATGGACATCGGGCAGGATCCAGTTGAAGAAATCAATGAATGAGCCGATCAGGAGCATATTGATCCATGTGCCGACCTGCGGCAGCCTGCGAAGATAGATGGACGTGGAGATGACGATAAAGAATCCTGTAAGAATCGACCATGTGCCGATCGTCAGTCCAAGCTGCTTGAACAGGCCGACATGAAGGACATCCCATGGGCTGATGCCGAGCAGGGCGCCTTTGATCGTCAATGTGATGCCAAGGGCCAGAAACAGCTGGCCAACCAAAAAGAATGTCCATCTCAAAGCCTGATATCGTTGCATTCAGGCACCTCCAGTCTGTTCATCCGGCAACGGATCATTTTCGGAGCGGTACAAATACCGCATCTGCGGCCGTTGCGAGAACTTCCGGCGAGAGCTTCACCTGGAGACCGCGTTTCCCTGCGCTGACAATGATCCGGCCAAGCTGTTTGGCCGATTCGTCGATGTACGTCGGAAAGGCTTTTTTCATGCCGACAGGCGAACAGCCGCCCCTGACATAGCCTGTCACGTCGGTCAGATCCCTAAGGTGCAGCATCTCGACTTTCTTTTCGCCGGCGGCTTTAGCGGCCTTTTTCAGATCAAGTTCATCTGCGACCGGAATGACGAAGACAAAATACTTTCCCGTGCCTGCGGTGGAAACAAGCGTCTTATAGACAGTCTCTTCCGCCTGGCCCGTCTTTTCCGCTACCGATACTCCGTCTATCCGGTCGTCATCCGTATCGTATTCAATCAGCTCATATTCGGCCTTTTGCCGATCCAGGATGCGGACGGCATTTGTCTTTTGGACTTTGTCCTTTTTCGCCAAACCGGACACCTCCGTCAGTCTTGGTCGCCAAGCAGTTTTTTCAGCTGGTCTGCAAGCGCCGTATTCACCGGTTCTTCATCCTTTTTCATGTACTTCTGCACGTCGCGTTTGGACACTTTCCCTTTGTTCGTCTTCGCCTTGCGCTTTTCGAATGCGGACAGCTTCTCGCGGTAGCCGCAGCGGCAAGTGAAGATCCGCCCTTCCCCTTCTCCTCGAAGTTCCAGCTTTTTATGGCAGTTCGGGCAGCGGGCATTCGTCAGCTGGGAAACCTTCTGTCGGTGTCCGCACTCCCGGTCCTGGCAGACAAGCATTTTGCCGCGCTTGCCGTTCACCTCGAGCATCGGCTTGCCGCAGTCCGGGCACATCTTGCCGGTGACGTTGTCGTGCTTGAACTTTTTCTCTGAAGCCTTCACTTCTGAAACGGCCTGCTTGGCAAAGCCGGTCATCTCTTTCATGAATTCCTTTTTCGACAGCCTGCCCTTTGCAATCTCTGTCAGCTTCTGTTCCCATTCTCCGGTCAATGCCGGGGACTTGAGATCTTCCGGAACCAGCTCGAGAAGCTGCCGGCCCTTGGATGTTGTGAAGATATCATTGCCTTTTTTTTCAATGACAAACGAATTGAACAATTTTTCGATGATATCCGCCCGTGTCGCAACTGTACCGAGTCCCCCCGTCTCACCGAGTGTCCGGATCAGTTCCTTGGATTCACCGGCCATGAACTGCGCAGGGTTCTCCATTGCGGCGAGAAGTGTCCCTTCGTTAAAGCGCGCAGGCGGTTTGGTCTGCCCTTCGGTCATCGAAAACGCACGGATGCCGAGTTTTTCGCCTTTCTCGAATGGGGGGAGCGTCTTGTTGTCTTCCTCCTCCGCATCCAGGCCATACACAGCGCGCCAGCCTTCGTCACTGATGGTCCTGCCTTTTGCATGGAAGCGCTCGCCTCCTGCACCGAGCACCGCAGTGACAGCCTCGTACTTGTAAGGACCTGAGAAGACCGCGATGAACCGCTTTACAATCAGGTCAAACAGCCGCTTCTCGCTGTCGGACATACGCTCGAGGATCGCCGGTTCCTCTGTCGGGATGATGGCGTGGTGGTCGCTGACTTTGCCGTCATCGATGACACCCTTCTGCGGCTTCGGGTTGCCTTTTTTCATGATTGCAGCAATGTCCTTCCGATAAGGGGCAAGGCGCACGGCCTCCAGCCGATCCTTCAGGGTAGACGCCATATCGGACGTCAGGTGCTTGGAGTCGGTCCGCGGATAAGTAACCGCCTTATGTGACTCGTATAGCCCCTGAAGGGTGTTCAGCGTTTCCTTCGCTGACCAGCCAAAACGTTTATGCGCTTCCTTTTGCAGTTCGGTCAGATCAAAGAGCGGTGGTGCCGGCTGACTTTTCGGCGTGCGCTTCACTTCTTCGACAATGCCTTCCCGAATGCTCTCCAGCTTGCCGAGGAGCGCCTCCGCCTCTCCTTTGTCAAAAGTACGGCCATCTCCCGATTTCGCTGTCCATTTGAACCTGCCGGAATCGGTGAGCGCTTCTATGCCGTAGAACGCCTTCGGCCGGAACTCACGGATTTGCCTTTCCCGCTCCGCGATCATCGCAAGCGTCGGTGTCTGCACGCGCCCCGTCGACAATTGGGCGTTATGCTTCACGGTCAGGGCACGCGTCGCGTTGATGCCGACAACCCAGTCGGCCTCGGCACGCGCTTCCGCCGCCTCGAAGAGATTTTCATACTCACGTCCGTCTTTCAGATTGCGGAAACCATCTTTGATCGCCTTGTCGGTGACGGACGAAATCCAAAGCCGCTTGACCGGCTTGTTGGCCTTCGCTTTTTCCAGGATCCAGCGGGCGACCAGCTCGCCTTCGCGCCCGGCATCGGTCGCGATGATGACTTCCCGGATGTCCCCTCGCTTAAGGAGCGCCTTGACGGCGTTGTACTGCTTGGTCGTCTGCCGGATCGGCATGAGCTTGAACGGCTCGGGCAGAATCGGCAGGTCCTCCATTTTCCAGTCCTTATATTTCGGGTCATACTGCTCAGGGTCGGCCTGTGTCACAAGATGGCCAAGCGCCCATGTGACGACATAGTCCTTTCCTTCCAGTGCGCCGTTCCGTTTATCGTTGCATCCGAGCACACGTGCGATGTCACGTGCAACGGAAGGTTTTTCTGCAAGAACCAATGATTTGGACATGTGCGTCCACTCCTCTCATACCTTCTGATTATACAAGACCTGCGGCGGGATTTCACCGCACCCTGCCGGTTTGACTTCGATGAGCACGGCAGGACGGATGGCGAAGTGCCGGGGGAATCCGGCATGTCCGAGTTTCTCCGGGGCCAGGTCCGGATTCCGATCTGCAAATCCGAGTCCTGCTTCCTAAGTCCGAATTTCCCTTTGTAAATCCGAGTCCTGACCGCTAAGTCCGAGCCTCTGAAGGCATTAACTCCTCCGGACAATCAGAAAAGCCGGGAGCGCACCTGCTCCCGGCCACAATGCATTATTTAAGTGCCGAGTCCGGTGCCGGGCCCGGGAGCGGCGGTTTCCCGCCGTTGCCGTCCCCGCCTGCCGGATTGTCGCCGTTCAGACGTTTCTCGATCTGTTCCTTGGTGGCAGATGTCCTGCCATCTGTTTTGTTCTCCAGCTTTTCCTTCACTTTTTCGACAGTCTTGTCCGGCGGACTCAGGGAGACAACCAGATCGCCTGGCTCCGCCGCCAGTTCCTTCCCCGGTGAGTAGAAATCGATTTTCCCGTCTTTCCGCAATATATAAAGGAGGACCGGACTCTCATCCCGCTCACGGAGGTACTGAGTGTATTTATAGCGTTCCGTAATCGGCGTTTTCCGGACAACATATCCATTACGGATACGTGAATCCAGCACGCCCACAGGGAGCGCCGGCTCGAACAGGAATCTGCCTGGCGAGCGGACGAGCCGATCTCTGTCGACCCCGTAGCGTTTCGGGTCTCCTTTCAGCCCGGAACGGTAGACGAACGTTGGACCGAAGTCATGGACGAAGTCACTGCAGATATGGGCGTTATACATATCCATCGGCGTCATCGACAGCAGGTTCTGGTAAGGCGCCAGGTCATACCTGTAGTCGACCTGCTCGGAAAGGATGTCTCCCGAGAGCACTTTGATCCCCTCCTTGCGCGCCTCGAACACATCGTTCCAGGCGTCGGTCATGAGAGCGACCGGTTTGCCGTCCTCTTTGATGGATGCGGCAAGCCGTGCTATGAAGGGTCCGCCACCGACGATCAGCGCACCGGAATTATCCGCCGCGACCAGGTTCAGTTTCTTGGCGAGCGGCCCGAGCGTGAAGCCATGCACCACAACAGTGCCGAAGACAAGCGCGAATGTCAGCGCCGTCAGAAGTTCCGCGTCCTCATAGCCCTGTTCAAGCAGAATCGAGGCAAAATAACCGGAAACGGTGAGTGCGACGATTCCACGCGGCGCAATCCAACCGACTAGAGTGCGTTCCTGCTTGGTTAGATCTGTGCCGATTGTCGATAGCCAGATCGACAGTGGCCGGACGACGAACAGCGTCGCGAGGACAAAAGCGATGATCCGCGGTTCAAAGATTGCCAGCAGCGTATCCACCGAAAGTGACGCTGTCAGCATCACAAAGATGGCGGAAACGAGAAGTACAGTAATGTTTTCCTTGAAGTGGCGAATATCCTCGATTGATGACAAGTGCATATTCGCCATTGCTACACCCATGACGGTGACTGCCAGGAGCCCCGTCTCATGCATGATCTCATCGGACAGGACAAACACGAACAGGACGGCCGCGAATAGCACCGGCGACTTCAGAAACTCCGGCACCTTGTCAGCTTCGAACAACTTGCCAAGTATCCAAGCGACAAACCAGCCGAGAATCCCCGCAAATGCCGAAGCCGCGAAGAAGATCAGGATGCCTGTGCCTGACAGGTCACCCTTCAGGAAGCGGATGGTCTCAAACGCAAACAGTGCAAGCAGTGCTCCGAACGGGTCAACGATAATTCCTTCCCATTTCAAGATCGCCCCGACCCGCGGCTTCAGCTTAGCCTGTCTCAGAAGCGGAAGGATGACCGTCGGCCCCGTGACGATGAACAGTCCCCCGATAACAAAGGCCACTTCCCAGCTGAGTCCGGCCACGTAGTGCGCAGCGAGCGAGCCGAATATCCAGGCGAGGAATGCACCCAGCGTTACGATACGGCCAACCGGCCTGAAAAACCCCCGGATTTCCCGGAGATCCAGATTCAGACTTCCTTCAAAAAGGATGATGGCAACCGCGATCGAGATGATTGGCGAGAAGAAGTCGCCCAGTTGCTGCTGCGGATTCAGAAGCCCCAGAATCGGACCGAGCAAAAGGCCCGCAATGGACATGACGACAATGGCCGGAAGACGGAGCCGCCAGGCCAGCCACTGAGAGCCGATGCCGAGTGCTGCGACCGCCATGAAGGAAAATAGGAATGAATCGAACATGGGAAATCCCCCCTTTTTCACGATAAAATAATATCCAGTTTACCATATTCAGCCGGGTCTTCTAGCCCAAATCCTCATATTCGCCAGGCTGGTCCCATATGTTGGACAGGAACCGATATTGCAGCCAGAAAGGGTGAGGGCCTTGACCGGACAACCGAAAAAGAAAGCGGTCTTTTACTGTACGGCAATTGATATTCCATCCGCCTACCGGACACGGCGTGCGCTGCGCATCGCTCATGCGCTTACTGATATTGAAGTAATCTTCCTTTCCGAACGCCCGCTCCCCCATGTCGAAGCGGCCGGATTCCGCGTCGATAAAATCCATGGAAAGGACGGGCTCAGGAAGGCTGCAGGAGATCTGCAGCCGGATATTCTGCTCAGGGACGGGCGAGCCGAACCGGAAGAAACAGCGGCGCTGAAGGAGATTGTCCCAGCCATTATACACTTTGATGACAACGGCGAAGATACTTCGCCTGCCGATCTCATTTTCCGGACATTCGGAGGCGAGACGAGGGGGGCGGTGCCTTCCAACGTCGTAGAGGGCCAGACGGGGTTCATTGCGGACCCGAGCCTGATCCGTCACCGCCGCGCCGGACTCGCCAAACATCCGCCCGGTGACCTGCCGCATGTAGTCGTCACCCATGGGCCGGCAGATCCGTCCAACCTGTCATACCGGACTCTTCGGCATCTGACTCAGTTGCACATCCCCCTGAAAGTGACCGTCCTGCTCGGTGAGGCTTACACCCATCCTGACGATCCTCTCATGATGATGGCGCTAGGTAAGCGAAATGTCACCATACGCAAAATGCCTTATGACTACGGCCGGGAACTTGCATCCGCCGATATCGTGATCTGTTCATCCGGCCATATACCTTTTGACGTCGCTTTCCTGAGCATCCCCTGCATTGTCCTTGCCCAGAATGAGGCAGAGTTGGGGCATGCACTGCCGAATGAGGAAAACGGGTTTATCCCCCTGGGTTTGGGACGCAAGGTCAAGCAGTCGATGCTGCTGAATGCGGTGATGGAACTGCTTCTGCATGAACCACTCAGAAAGCGCGCAATCGAGCGGCAGGCGGCACTCCGTGTCGAAGATGGAATCGATATGGTGAGCGAGGCAGTGCTGTATTATCTGGAATATCCGCCGCGGGGCGGGAAGCCTAATAGGCCGTTTCCACGGCATTGATTCGAATTTGCCTCCGACAGTCCGGGCTTTATGATACAATGTCCGCGACAAGGAGGCGTTCGAAATGGACAAACGATCCCTCGAAGCTGAAATTGCAGAGCTTAAGATGGATTATATCAGTCTGCAGGGCGACATCGAAAAACTCGAGTCGACCGGCCACGAAACCCAGGTAAGGAATGCTGAACAGCGTCTTGCCGCAATGGAAGACAGGCTGTCTGAACTAAACAAGCAGCTGGATGAACTCGACTGAGCATCCAAGAAGCCGGCCCGCGCATTTACATGGGATGCGCGGGCCGGTTTTTGGTCAGTAAGTAGTCAGCTTCAGCAGTTTTTGCAAGCCGTAGACGACCCGCTGGGCCTGTGAAAATCCGTCCAGCTTCTCTTCGGCTTCCAGTGTATAGAGGGCATCTTCGTTGTTCCAGAGGCGGCTGAAATAGCCATCGAGCTCCTCCACAAGCGGGCTGTCCGCCGGCGCCTCGATGCGGAGGTTGGCTTCGAGGTTGTAATCATCCAGCGCCCGCTCCGTCATATTCGCTGCACCACTCGAAATGTAGGCCTCTTCCCCGTCTTTCACGTAAACCAGCTTAGTGTGGTATTGGCCGATAACGGCATTGTAGAACCGGACCTCAATCCGGTCTTTGGAATCCTCGATCAGCTCTTCGGCTACAGGCATATTCGGCAGGCCGGTCTTTTTGTTTCCGAAAGCATTCTCGTTCGGATCCAGGATGATGCGCACCTGCGCACCCCGTTCAGCCGCTCCGATCAGAGCCGACAGGATGTCCCGCTTGGCGATATAGAACATGCCAAGCCAGACCTCGTCCCCTTCCCCTGCTTTTCCGATATCTTCAAGCAGGTGCTCCAGAATCGGCCGCTCCGTCACATACTGCACACCGTACAGTCCATCAGGGTTCTCTTCCGCTTCAGTGCGCGGGAACTCCTCAGGACCTTCCGAATAACGGGAAACCGCCTCTTCCGCTTCAAGCACGTCATTGATCACAGGTCCATCCGCCTTGAACGCGACATTCCCATGCCAACCGCTCGCGTCATGCGGATTGCCTGAGTTTACAAGGACACCTTCTTCTGTTGCAATCACTTTCCGGTGGTTCGCTTTCACGTTCAGCAGTTTCAGATAGGAACGGACAGTCATTTCAGGAGCATCTTCGGCCATCGGGTTCGGCAGCCACCCCTTTCCATCCTCCCCCCACCACTGGAAGAGGATCCGGTAGACTCCCGAATAGATCGGCGTGGAATCCCGGAGAGGATCGAGTGCAGTTACCACCACCTCGACGCCGGCTTCCTCCAGAAGCTTTATTTCCTTTGATCTAAATGATCCATAACCATTATTGACAGGATCCGTTATGAGTATGACCGGCATTTCCGGATTCTCTTTCTTTTTCTCAGCCAGCCGATCAGTGAGCGTGCGGGCAAGTTCCGGGAAATCTTCTTTTTCATCATAATAGCCGTTATAGAGGAAATAGTCTGCTACAACAAATTCCTCCGCCCGGTCGATCATCGCGAACACTTCCTCGAAAATCTCCAGCTCATGTACCATCCCTTCCTTTGAGCGGTCCTGCGAATAGGTCAGGTCCGTGTACATCTCGACATTGTCCGTCCGGTAAAGCGTACCGTCATGGGAGATGCCTTCCGGAAGCGGCTTATATGTATGATAAAGCACAATCCCGATGTAGATCAGGATAAACAGGCAGGCGATAATCGTCAGCACCCTCCGCCTGGTACTCCATTCTCTGATTCTCTTCTTGTCCATGCGCCTTCCCCCTTTGGTCCCCCTTCCATTCCCCTTTCCTGTTCGATAGAAAACCTGGCCCCAGAATGTTTTGCCGATCAAGAAAAAAGCCAAATAAAAATCGGGATTCCGGGCAACTTTCTGCCCGGAACCCCGTCCTAATGATTATCTTATCCGGCTGTGACATAGCCTTCGGCCTGCTCGTCAAGCAGCACCATTTCCTTCAGGCGCTGCTTGGCGCGGAAGAGGCGGGACTTGACGGTCCCGATCGATACTTTCATAAGTTCAGCAATTTCGTTGAGTGAGTATTGGTTAACGTAAAAATAAAGCACTGTCTTACGGTAAATGCCGTCCAGCTCATCCAGCTTCGACTGGACGATGTGGCGGATATCATCACGCTCAAGCAGATCGTCCGCGGTCGGTTCCGCACAAGGCACGAGGTCAAGAATCGGAACGTCGAGCGTTTCCGGCTGCTCCATGACATGCTGGCTGCGCCGGACCGTTTTGCGATAGCGGTCACGGAAAGTGTTCATGCAAATCGTAGTGAGCCATGCTTTGACATGGTCAACACTCTCCAGCGACTTCTCGTTGCGGACCACTTTCAGCCAGACGTCCTGCATCAGGTCTTCTGCCTCGTCTTTGTTGCGCGTCAGTTTCAGGCAAAGATGATAAATGAACCGTTCATATTCTTCATAGATGGTTTCGATATTACGACCGGCCATTGCCGATCCCTCCCGTTCGTACTGTTCTTTGTTGACCTTATTGTCCTATAGAAGAACCTTGCCCTCCATCGGATTCTCTTTCAGGTCCATTACAAAGATGTAAGAAACGGGGAAAGGTTGAAAACAAAAGCGCAAGCGCCCGTTCAGCAACGTACAAACTGGAGCACTTCGTAATAAGATAAAGGAAACACGGCGAGGAACGAGCCGATGTTGACTTATCGCAATGAAGAAGGGTGAAGTTTGCTAGTTGCTGAGCGCTGGAGCTGGACGGACCAAAAGCGCAAGCGCCCGCTTAGCAATGTACAAACTGGAGCCCTTCGCAATGAGATAAAGGAAACAAGGTCTATAGTGTGTAGTTGCTTTCCGTTCCGGCGCAGGCTTTCCGCGGGGAAGGCTAAGAGCCGGCGCCAATACGAAGGTTGGCGTCTGCGCCCAAAAGCACAGCGTTGGGCGGCACCTACTTGCAGGGTCTCTCCGCTCTTCCTTTTCCGCAGGAGTCCGCGCCTCCACTTCAAGCAATAATGTCAATTATGTTCGATTCAATTATTCATTCTATAATAGTTGCCGGGCACTAGAGCTGGACGCTGAATTATAGACTCCAATTGATACTGGAGGATTGAAACGGAGGGCCCGAGACACCTGCGGGAAAAGCGTTAGCCGAAGACCCCGCAGGATGTTGCGCAATGCTCCGCAACGCTGTCGCTTTTGCTCGCAGAAGATCTTCCGCTACGCGATGCACACAGACGCCAGTCTCCGTACTGGCGCCGGCTGAGGCAACGCCCGCGGACTAGCGGACACCGTCACGAAGAACGGCGTCTGTGGCCAAAGGCGACTGCGTTGTCCAACAATGATCTTCCTGCGACCAAAACGCAGTTTTGGTAAGCAAGGGCCCGCAGCGGAAATCCGGAGGATTTTCATGAAAAGAAAAAACTGCAGACAAAGGAGTAATCCACTCACTTTGTCCACAGTCTGAGCGCCTCCCTCCAGGGGAAGCGCTTTTTCGAGTTGCCGTTTCCTTTATTCTTCGACTGCGGCCGCCTCTTCATCAGGCTCCCGCTTGGTAATCATCATGCGGGTGATGCGGTTGCGGTCCATTTCCTCGATCAGGACATCCAGATTACCGTAGGAGAATTTCTCTCCCGGCAACGGGACATGTCCGAGTTGCTGAAGGACGAACCCCCCGATGGTATCATGCTCGTCCGGAAGTTCGGCCCGGAATGTCTCTTTCACGTCGTCCATCTCCAGGCGGCCTGAGCATACCAGATGGGTGTCCGTCATCTCATATACGAGCACTTCTTCTTCCTGGTCGGTCTCATCCTCGATATCCTGCCCGATCATCTCTTCAATGATGTCCTCATGCGTGACAATTCCGAGTGTGCCGCCGTATTCATCAAGCACGATGGCGATATGCTTCTTTTTTGCCAGCATCATTTTGAAAACACGTTCGACGCTGAGTGTCTCGACAACGAACAGCGGCTCTCGGTCCATATAATCTTCAATGGTCGAATCTGTGGCCATTGACCATTCGATGAGCTGCTTGGAATAAAATACGCCGACGATATTGTCCATATTGTCTACGTATACCGGATAACGCGTGTACCAATGATCCAAGATCGTATCCCGGACGTCTACATAGGTGGCATCATGCGATAAGCCGACGATCTCCGTCCGGTGGGCCGACATCACGTCGGACACGTCCTTTTCCGGGAAGTCCAGCACCCCTTTGAGGCGGATCGATTCCTCTTCCTCGAACGTTCCTTCAGTTGATGCAATGTCAACCATCGAGCGCAGATCTTCCTTTGTCAATGTCGCCTCCGTCACCGCACCGCGAGAGATGATGCGGATAAATATGTTCGTGAAGAGCGAAAGGAGATAGGTCAGAGGTGAAAGAAGGATGACGATAAAACGGATGATCGGGAATACCAGATACGAGACCTTTTCAGAAAACGTTGCCGCAATCGTTTTCGGCAACACTTCACCGAAGATGATGAGGGTGATTGTCAAAATCGTTGTCGCCAGCCCGACTTGCCAGCCCTTGTCGATTGCGATCGCCGTAAGGAGGGTCGGCAAGAGGATATTCACGATATTGTTCCCAATCAGAATCGACGTGATCATCCGATCGGGCTTGCTGATGAGTTTCAGCAGTTTCTCAGATTTCCTGTCTCCCTGGTCAGCACGCAGCTGCACCTTCATCCTGTTCGTGGCGGTAAGCGCCGTTTCGCTGCCCGAGAAGAAAAAGGACAGGAAGAGCAGGATTCCCAAGACGATAAACAAAAGCCATTCCCCCTGAAGAAACTAATTTACACGGAATTCAAAAACCTTATTGACCATCATACCATAAACACTTCCCCTGCCATGCCCATTTAAATCCGCTTTCTCTGTTTCTGGTATACTTATTCACGAAAACCAACGTGGAAAGAGGGATAAATTGATGGATCATCTGAAGGAACTTGACCGCCATTTCAGCGAACACCGCAAAGCGCATCTTGCAGAGCTGAATGACTTCCTGAGCATTCCGAGCATCAGCTCGCTCTCCGGGCATAAAGAAGATATGAAAAAAGCCGCCGAATGGCTGGCAGGGTCACTCGAGTCTGCGGGACTCGAGAATATTTCTATTGATGAAACGGCGGGTCACCCGGTCGTCTATGCGGACTGGCTGCATGCCGAAGGCCAGCCGACCCTCCTCATCTATGGCCACTATGATGTCCAGCCGGTCGATCCGCTGGAGCTTTGGGACAGCGCTCCGTTCGAACCGGAAGTCCGCGACAACAAACTGTACGCACGCGGGGCCAGCGACGATAAAGGCCAGGTGTTCATGCACGTGAAGGCCGTCGAAGCCCTGTTCAAGACGAACGGCAAACTCCCGGTGAATGTGAAGTTCTGCATCGAGGGCGAGGAAGAGATCGGCAGCCCGAACCTCCCGGCTTACGTTGAAGACAACAAGGACAAGCTTGCTGCAGATGTGATTGTCATTTCCGACACAGGCATGCAGGGTCCCGGCCAGCCTGCTGTCTGCTACGGCCTCCGCGGTCTTGCCGGCGTCCAGATCGACGTCAAGGGTGCCAAGGGCGACCTTCATTCCGGCCTTTACGGCGGTGGTGTGCAAAATGCGATCCACGCTCTTGTGGAACTTCTCGCCTCCTTCCGTGACAAGGAAGGTACAATCACGGTAGACGGTTTCTATGATGATGTGCGCCCCGCGACCGAAGAGGAACGTGAAGAATATCGGAAGCTCAGCTTCGACGAGGAAGCATTGAAAAAAGAGCTCGGCGTCAGCGAGCTCTTCGGTGAAACAGGGTATTCGCATCTCGAGCGCACTTGGACCCGCCCGACGCTCGAGATCAATGGCGTCTTCGGCGGATTTTCAGGCGAAGGGATCAAGACCGTCCTTCCCGCTGAAGCAGGCGCGAAAATCACGTGCCGTCTCGTACCGGACCAGGACCCGGATGACATCGTCCAAAAACTGCGCAGCCATATCGAGAAAAACAAACCGGCCGGCGTAACGGTGGACATCACCGAATTTGACAAGGGCAAGCCGTTTCTCACCCCTTACGATCATCCGGCCATCCAGGCAGCGGGTACGTCGTATGAACGGGTGTACAATGTTCCAACCGCCTATACGCGTGGAGGCGGCTCAATCCCGATTGTGGCGGCCTTTGATGAGATTCTCGGTCTCCCTGTCGTCCTCATGGGCTTCGGTCTGTCATCCGAAAACTTCCATGCGCCAAACGAACACTTCCATCTTGAAAACTTCGACAAGGGATTGCGCGTTATCGGCGACTATTATTTTGAAGTGTCGTCCGCGCTTTCCGGAGCGGAGTAAAACGTAACTTTTTCCTCGATCGGGGTGTGATCCCATTCCTTCGGCATCGTATCCGAATGCCCGAAGTGCAGCATGCAGATCACGCGCTCCCCGTCACCGGCGCCCAGCGCCTCGCGGAATTGGGGCTGATCCAGCCAGGCAGGTGTTTTGATGCATGTGCCGATGCCCTTGTCCCACGCGAGGAGCTGGGCGTTTTGCAGGAATGCGGAAATGGCCATATGGTCTTCGAGACGCTGCTTTTGGCGCATGTCTTCACGGACAATCGCAAAGACGATGGCTCCCGCGCTCTTGAACTTGGCGGATTGGCGCTCAAGGGCTTCTTCCGTCAGTTCACGCCAGTTCGGAATGGCGTATTCCCTGATCAGGCCCTGTACATCGGGAAGATTTTCTCCTGCTCCGACGACAAAGCGCCATGGTTCGCGCTTGCCGTGGTTAGGCGCGTATCTGGAATCGCACAGGACTTCCATGACATTTTCACGGGATACCGGCGTTCCGTTAAAATTCTTGATGGAGCGGCGTTCAGTAACCGCTTTCCGGACACTCATCTGCTGTTGGCTCATGTAAATTCTCCTTCGCTACCAGTAGTCACACTGATTATAGCAGACCCCATGGAGGGATGCCGATGAACGCCTTTAACCCGGAAATCATCCTATACCTGCTTTTCTGCTGGGTGGCGGGTTCAGTGCTGTGGGCCCGGGTACTCGGCCGCATGCTCGGTGCCGATCCGGCCGGGTCGGGGAGCGGAAATCCCGGTGCACGAAATGCGGGCAGGCTGTTTGGCGCTCCTGCTTTTCTGGCGGTCTTTGCCGGAGATGCCCTGAAAGGTGTTGCGGCTGTCGTTTCCGGGCGGTATCTCGGTTATCCGGAATGGCTTGTCGCTGCCGGCGGGGCACTTGCGGTTTTCGGGCATGTCTTCCCACTGTTCCGTGGAAAAGGCGGAAAGGGTGTATCAGCCTTTATCGGTGCAGCGCTAGCCTTCTCACCCGGTAGCCTGATCGGCTTTGCTGTCGGCACCGCGGCCGGACTGCTGCCGCTCCGAAGTGCCACGCTCGCCATGCCGGGCGGATTTGCAGCTTGGACCGCCGCCCTCTGGCTTTCAGGTGTTCTTTCCGTCTCCTGGCCGCTTGTTATGGCGGGAGGACTCGTGCTTTTCCGGCACAAACCGGATTTTCACGAAGCGCTGCGACGGCACTAGACATTATTCGATAGATAATAAAAACATCAAAAGACTTATATTATATCGCTATAATATAAGTCTTTTTTCTTTTCTTCCCCCTATTCATTTCCTAGTATGGTATAGTATTTTGAAAACGACAGCGCTTTCAGGGGGTTGAACATGCCGAAAAAACCGATTGCTTATATTGTGGACAGCACTGCCCATATTTCACATGAATTAGCGAACCATCCGGACCTCTACGTCGTTCCGCTCAATGTCCATTTTGGAGACAACGAATATGCGGACGGCGTCGGTATCCGGCCCGAAGAACTCTATGAGAAAATCCGGACATCCACAGAACTTCCGAAAACCTCACAGCCTTCCGCCGGCCGGTTCGCCGAACTGTTCGACCGCCTCAAGGAGGAATATGAGCAGGGTATCGCGGTGGTGCTTTCAGGAGAAATGAGCGGAACTTACGCCTCAGCCGTGTCAGGGGCAGACCTGAGCGGATTCGATGTCCGCATCGTCGACGGCAAGTCCCTGTCCTATGGAACGACCGGCCTCGTCCGGCTCGCCATGGAACTCGGGCAGGAAGGAAAAAAACGGGATGACATTGTCGATGCAATCAGCCGCCATATCGGAAAGGGCCGCTCCTATATCTATATTGGGCAACTGAACCAGCTTCATAAAGGCGGCCGGATGGGAAGCGTCCAGTTCTATCTTGGCAGCATGCTGCAGATCAAGCCGATCATCCAGATCACACCCGAGGGCACTCTGGATGTCACCGACAAAGTCCGCTCCGAAAAAAAAGCATTCCGCTATCTCGTCGATAAAGTGAAGAAGGCATATGATGAAGGCCGGCGAACCATACACCTCATGCATGCAGACAGCCCGGGTGAGGCTGACCGTCTGAAGGCGCAAATGCTCGAAGCCATGCCTGACTTAATAGTGAAGACAGGCGACATCGGCGCGGTTCTTGCCGTCCATGCCGGCGAAGGAACGATGGCTGTTATCTGGTACGATTTTGACTGATCATGGTTCCATATAGACGAAAATGACGGCCCCTGGCGTTCTGCCGGGGGCCGTCTGATATTCAATCAAACCGGTCATTGATCTTCCAGAAGATGTACGTGGCATCCGGCCGCCAGGCGTAAGAATCTTTATACGCCCAGTGCCTGTCGCGGACATTATACGTATGGGCATTCACATACGGAACGCCGTCCCTCTTCGACGTCACGATCGTCGTATGGTTGAAGACGCCATCCCCTTCGAAGTCGTAGGAAATGATGTCCCCCGGTTCAAGCTCCCCCGCCGACTGGACACGCTTCGCTGTCAGCCCGCGCTGCGAACCGGCCAAGTACCACCGGAGTGAATGGGACACGCTCCAGCTAAAGCTCCAGTTTCCTCCCCCGATCCACCATCCACGCTCCCTGTTCGGCGAACCCCACATCGGGGCTCCGCCCGCCCTCAGACATTGGGAGACATAGTTCGTGCAGTCGACCGCGAACTTTGGATATGCGGGATTATAGTCATTCCACCAGCGGTTCGCATAGGCAACAGCCGCCTCCCTGTCATAGACCGCCAACTTCCGCACCCCCTCTCCTGCAACCTATGCAAAGAAGGGAAATCTTTATGCTCCCAAAGAAATGACAACCCGTCATATACGGGCATTTCACAATCAGACTCCAGTTTCCGCCGCGATTTGTCCCCTGTTAGCGCCGCTTTTCAAACCATTTTTCCAAAAACAATAAAAACCGCCGGAATCCCTGCAAAGGAATCCCGGCGGTTTCGTATGATGGAGCATAGGGGGCTCGAACCCCTGACCTCTGCGCTGCCAGCGCAACGCTCTCCCAATTGAGCTAATGCCCCGTATCTCTGGTACAATGAAGAGTATATCAGCAAAACGAAAAATTGACAATAGCCGTTTTCGAGGTGATCACATGCAGCACAAAGAGCGCGAATTGACAGGGCCCGTCCGGCTATCCAACCCGGACGGGACTCTTAATCCGGAAGCGATCGGGTTCAGCCGGAATCCGATCATCACCGGCAATCTCGCCAAAAACTATATGCGTAAAAAACGCTGGAACTACTGGTGCGTATACAGTGAAGATGTGCTGTTTTCGGTGACAGTGTCCCACCTTGACTATGCCGCCTCCTGCTTCGTCTACGTATTCCATTATGAGACCCAGCGGTTCTTCGAGAAGACAGTCACCGTACCGCTGGGCCGAAATGTCCGGATGGACGACGAGGTGCTCGGCAATGTGTCATTCACCCATCCGGATATGAACATTCAGATGATCCACATCAAGGGCGAGACTCACCTGCTGGTCACCGTGCCGGACTTTGACGGCGATCTTCTCCATGCTGATTTGCATATCAGCCATCCGGAGGGTGAAGAATCCCTGAATGTAGTTGTTCCGTGGAACAGCAACCAGTATCAGTTTACAGCAAAGCACCATCTCCTGCCGGCCGAAGGCTTCGTCACGATCGATGACCGCCGTTTCCGGATCGGCAGGGAGGAATCGTTCGCCGTCCTTGATTTCGGCCGAGGCATCTGGCCCCGCAAAGCTGCGTGGAACTGGGCAATGGCCTCCCAGCAATATGGGCGCCGCCGCATCGGACTGAATTTTGGGGGACAGTGGACGGACGGGACCGGCATGACCGAAAATGCGGTGTTCATAGATGGAAAGATGTATAAGATCAGTGAAGACGTGCTGTTTGATTACGATCCGGATGACTACATGAAAACATGGAAAATACGTACCAAGTTCACCGATTCAGTTGACCTGACGTTCACACCATTTTTCGAACGCACCGCCGAAACTGATGCCAAACTCGTCAAATCGGAAGTCCATCAGATGTTCGGCTACTTTAGAGGTCGGATCCGTCTCCCCGATGCAGGCGTCAACCTACACCTCGTTAAGCTGCTTGGCTGCAGCGAGGAGCACAGGGCAACCTGGTGAAGAACAAGCACAGGCACCGCATCCCGCGGTGCCTGTGTTTTCATTTGAACAAATTGAGCATCCTATGCGGGTAATCCGTGAAAATCGCCCGCGCACCCGCTTCTCGCAGCATAAGGGCATGCTCCGGGTCATTGACCGTGAAGACCCGCAGCACGGACCCTTCAGCCGCTGCCCTGCGGCCGGGCTCCCGTAACGCGAAAGGCAGCGCCGGATGAAGGGCATCAGCTCCGATACCGGCTGCCGCAGAACGGGCATCAGCCAGGATTTCAACAAACAGCATTCCCGTCTCAATATCCGGAGCTTCACGTTTTGCCGCTTCCAGTGTCACGTGGTCGAACGATGACAAAATGACCCGATCCGCAATGCCGAATTCACGCACGAGCGCGATCACATTCTCCCGCAGACCCGGATAGGGAAACACATCCGATTTCAGCTCGATGTTCAGCCTCTGCGGCTTGCCCCGGAACAGCTCAAGCACCTCCCTCAATGTCGGGATGCGCTCATCAGAGTATTCATCCGCAAAGCGGCAGCCGGCGCTTAGCTGTTTTAATTCATCCAGAGTCATGTCTTTAACGTAACCGCTGCCGTCCGTTGTCCGATCGACCGATTCATCGTGGATCACGACCGGCACACCATCACTTGATAAATGGACATCGAATTCCACCCCGTCGATCGGCAATTCAGCAGCTTCCCTAAATGCGGCCAACGTATTTTCCGGCCGGATTCCGGATGCGCCGCGGTGAGCAAAAATTTCCAACGCCATCTTTCCTTTCCTTATCGCCTTTGTTTCCCTGATTATGACATACCCAAATACCGCCGGCCATGAAGAACGCTGTTTAAAATTCGCTGCAACAGGAAACATAAAGGACAAACAGATAAACCGAAAGGACGTGCACCTTATGAAATACAACATGCTCGGAATGACTGCCCTCGCCGCTGTTCTCACACTCGGCGCTTGCGGCAGCAACAATGATGCAATGGATGATGCTGCAGGTGGAGACAATGATGACCAGGCTCCGACGACCGAAGAAACCGGTGATGCGACTGAAACGGCGATCGAAGATGACAAAGCTGGTGAAAACCCGTCCGGCGGCAAGAACGACGGTCAGAGCGAAACAACACAAGGCTACGGCTTTAAGGACTTTGATCTGGAAATCGATGTAGACGGCAAGGATGCCGTCGATGCAAGTTACGAGACACAGGAAGACGGGACATTTGAAGCAGAATATAAAAACACACTTGAAGGCGTCGACTATGGCGATGACAACAAGCAGGAAGAAGCGATGAATGAGCTGGATGCCCTGTTCAAGGAAATCATGCTCGACCAGAATGTGAACGAGGAAGAGGCCAAGAAGAAAATCCTCAACGCCCTCGAAATTCAGGACTACACAAAATTTGAGCTCGAAGTAAATTTCGAAGAAGGTCCTAACCTGAACATCGAAGAAAATAAGTGATCCACCTTGGCGGCAGATTCCGATTCGGAACCTGCCGCCAATTTTTGTATCTTTTCAAAAGCAGCTTCAGGGTGTAAGATGCCCGTATTCCCCTGCCAGGTTTAAAAATGGCTAAAAAGGGGCAACTAAACCGGAGATAGAATCCAAGAATGATGTACCGACGGAGGTCCTCACTATGGCAAAACAGAGACTGACCTGGGTCGACGTCACGAAAGGATTTCTCATGATCCTTGTCGTCATCGGCCATTATCCCGGGGAGCTCGACTTCCCCCTATCCAAATATATTTACTGGTTCCATATGCCGGCCTTTTTCCTATTGAGCGGCCTGTTCTTCAAGGAAGTGAAAACAAGGGCGGAGGCAGGCGATTCCATATTGAAACGGTTCATGCAGCTGATCGTTCCTTATCTGTTTTTCCTCGTCGCCATCACTGCGGTGCGTTACGGAATGGAAATCGGATATGGAAACACCGATCTGCAATGGTATCTCAACGACCTGTGGACGCTCGTCGTCGGCGGCCGGTTTGTCCGGGGCGCCTACGGAGTGTTTTGGTTCGTGACGGCTCTGTTCGCCGTCTTCGTGCTGTTCACGTTCATGACGCGATTCTTTAGCCGCAAGGTCCAGATCGGACTCGTCGCCCTGTCTTACGTAGTCGCCCACACGGAGAGCCTGTTTGCCCAACGGGTGCTGGACGGCGATGTTGTCGAATCCGCACAGCAGATCCCCTTGCCGTGGAACGTCGATGTGGCGCTGATGGCACTCGTGTATTTCGCGATCGGCTATTACCTGAAGACATTCTGGATGGAGATCAGCGGCAAGTGGCTTGCTGCCGGAGCTGTCACGGTCGCAGCCTGCCTTGCCTTTGATGCTGCAGGATTGTTCGATTATCACCTCAGCATGAAATTTCTGCGCTATGATCACTTCTTCCTGGATCTGATCATCCCGGTCTCCTGCACGGTTGTCGTCATCGGACTGTTCCAGCGCGCCGCACAGAAAATGCCGCTGAACTGGCTGCAGTTTATCGATAAGCACTCCATCTCGATCATGTACCTCCATGTCTTTGCGGATATCGTCCTGAATGACTTCTTCAATTATGGCCTGATCGGCTTTACCGCAATCGGCCTTGTGCTGCCGATTCTTGTATCGGTGGCCCTTGAGAAGTTCGTTCCTTACGGCAAGATTTTTCTCGGCGGCTTCCGCCCGAGAAAGAAACCGGGATCCGCCGCTATGGTCAGATAAAGAAAACCGGAGAGGCTGCCTCTCCGGTTTTTCTGTGCGCATTTATTATGAAAGTCCGAGCAGGCGTCACGAGTGTATAAAGAGGAGCCATGAAAGACCAGGCATCCCCCGCATAACAAAACCCGGAGCTGCGCTGGCTCCGGGCTTCATTATAATTCCGCACCTTTCAGCATCTGGTCGTAGAGTCCTCCGCTGCCGATCAGGTCCTGCTGCCTGCCGGATTCGGCAAGGCGCCCGTCCTGCATGACGAAGATCATATCCGCTTTCCTCACCGTGTTCAGACGGTGGGCGATAATGAAGCTCGTGCGCCCTTCCATCAGGCGCTCAAGCGCTTCCTGAATCTTCATCTCAGTGACAGTATCGATCGAGGAAGTGGCCTCGTCCAATAGGAGAAGCACGGGATCGGCGACGAGCGCACGGGCGATGGAGAGAAGTTGTTTCTGCCCCTGGCTGATTTCCCCGCCATCTGCAGAAAGGATCGTTTCATATCCGTCCTCCAGCTTCATGATGAAGTCATGTGCATTGGCTTCCTTAGCCGCCGAAATCACTTCCTCATCAGACGCATCCAGACGGCCGTAGCGGATGTTTTCCATGACACTCGCCTCAAATAAAAATGGGTCCTGGAGGACAAATGCCGTCTGGCTTCTGAGCGTTTTTCTCGGAAGCTCGGTGATCGGAATGCCGTCGATCAGAATCTGGCCTTCGTTCGGGTCATAGAAACGGGCCAGGAGCTGCATGACGGTCGTTTTTCCGGCTCCGGTCGCCCCGACAAATGCCGCGGCTTCGCCTGGGCGCACCCGAAAGCTTACCCCTTCAACCGTATAGTCGCCCTCACCGTATCCGAAAGCGACATTGCGGAACTCAACATCCCCCTTAAGGATCGTGTCCGAATGACCTGTCGCGTCGTCCCGCTCCGGTTCCTCGTCCATGATGGCAAACACACGCTCCGCTCCGGCTATGGCTGAGAGCACGGTGTTGAACTGGTTGGCGAGGTCATTGAGCGGCCGGGTGAACTGACGGGCATACTCTGTGAAAATAACAATCGTCCCGATTGTGACCAGCCCATCCCCTGTGAGCGCGAGGATGCCTCCAATTCCGGCAACAACCGCGAACGCCCCGTTGTTCAGGAAGTTCATCACTTTCGGGATGAACCCGGCATAGGTCAGCGCCCAGAAACCGGTCCTGCGGAGGCGCTCACTTTTCTCGGTGAACTCATCCATCACACGGTCCTCCTGAGAGAAGGCCTTGACGATGCGCTGTCCGGAGATCGATTCCTCGATCATGCCGTTCATTTCACCGACTGCACGCTGCTGGGCTTTGTATAGCCGGCCGGTACGCTTCGTCACCCACCGGACAGCCGCAAACATGAGCGGAACGATCGTCATGGTGAGCACCGTGAGCAGCGGGCTCAGTGAAATCATGACGGCAAGCGTCCCGACAAGCGTCAGAATACTCGAGAACACCTGGATAAAGGAGTTGTTCAATGTCTGGCTGACGTTCTCAATATCGTTCGTCATCCGGCTCATCAGCTCTCCGTGCTGCCTTCGGTCGAAAAACTTCACCGGGAGCCGCTGGAAATGGCTGAACAGCCCGGTCCTCATCTTAAAGACCGCACGCTGGGAAATGCCGATCATCCAGAAACTCTGCAGGTACATCGCGACAGACAGTCCGGCGTAGACCGCGATCAGGACGATGACCATCCTTCCGAATCCGTCGAAGCGGCCCGCAACGATATATTCATCGACGATATGGCCGACCAGATAAGGCCCCAGGATGGACAGCCCCGAGCTCAGGGCAACAAGTACGAGCACCGTGATGAGAAGCGCACGCTGCTCATCGACAAGACGCCAGATGCGCAGAAGCACGTCCTTCCAATTGTTCGGACGTTCTCCCTTCTTTTCTTTCGGTTTCTTCAGGTCTTCCTTTGTGAGGATCGGCTCGTAACCGAACGGCCTTCTGATGAAATCAAACATCCCCGTTCACCTCCCCGGCATTCGTGCTCTGTGATTCAACGATCTGCCGGTACAGCTCCGACTGCGCAAGCAGTTCCTGATGCGTGCCATAGCCCGACACGCGGCCTTCGTCAAGAAGGAGGATCCGGTCGGCGCCGGCCGCGGTCCCGACTTTCTGCGTGACGACCAGCATTGTCGCCCGCTCTCCCTCAAGTGCTTCCCACAGGGCGTTTTCCGTCTTTACATCAAGCGCTGATGTGCTGTCATCCAGAATCAGGATTGACGGATGACGCACGAGCGCCCGGGCGATCGAGAGCCGCTGCTTCTGGCCTCCCGAAAGGTTGACCCCTTTCTGTCCGACCCGCGTCCCGTACTTTTCCGGGAAGCGCTCGACGGAGTCATGGATCTGGGCTTTCCGAGCCGCTTCCTCCAATTCATCCAGCCCCGCCTCCGAATCCCCCCATCCGAGGTTTTCATGGATCGAGCCGGTGAAGAGCATCGACTGCTGCGGGACATAACCGATTGCATTGCGGAGGTCCTTCAGCGGCCAATCCAGAATGTCACGTCCGTCCAGCAGCACCCTGCCGGATGTCGGTTCGAAAAATCTCGGGATCAGGTTCAGCAGTGTCGACTTGCCCGAGCCAGTGGCCCCCATGATCGCAAGCTTTTCTCCCGGCTTCACATGGAAACTGATTCCGTGAAGGACGTCCTTGTCGGCGCCTTCATACGTAAAGGAGACGTTTTCGAAAAGGAGATCTCCGGCAGGCAGGCGTCCGCTCCCGCTTTCCTGTTCCTCGGTGCCGCCGTCGGCCAGAAGCACTTCTTCCATCCGCTCTGCGGAGGCCTTGGCACGCGAGTACGCCACAATGATGAATGAGAACATCGAGAACGAGCCGGTCATCCGGAGCGCGTAGTTGACAATGGCCACCACTTCACCGACTTCCGCACCGCCTGCCCGGACTTCCTGCGCGCCGAACCACAGCACGGCCAGCAAACTGATGTTCATGACGAAGAGCAGAAGCGGCAAGATCAGCTCCATCAGGCGCACAGCCGAAACTGTATCCGACCGGAGTGCGCCCGCCACTTTGGAGAACCTGGACGATTCATACGTCCCCCTCAGGTACGCTTTCACCAGGCGCACCGCCTGAAGGTTTTCCTGAACGACCCGGTTCACCCGGTCCAGACGGCGCTGGACACGTCCGAACATCGCCACACCTTTCCTTACCATGAAGACGAGGAAAATGACGAGGAACGGCACGCCGATCATGAGAAACAGTGCAAGCTTCGGATTCACGATAAAAGCCATGATGAGACTGCCTGCTGCGGCAAGCGGTGCCCGGAGCATGATCCTCAAACTCATATAAAGCACGTTCGACGTCATCGTGATGTCGCTTGTCATCCGCGTCAGAAGTCCCGACTGCGGAAAGCGCAGGAATGTGGACATCGTGAACGACTGGATTTTCCTGAACATGGCGGCCCGCAGATCAAATGCGAAACTGTGTGCCGCGTGCGCCGCGAAAAACGAGTTCGTGATCCCCGAAGCGAAAGCTGCGAGCGCGAGGCCCATCATGACAGCCCCCCATGTCCAGACCGTTCCGGCATCTCCCGCGATAATACCGTCATCGATGATTTTTCCGATAACGAGCGGCTGGATCAGTTCGACCGCCAGCTCCACGAGCATGAGCAGGAGCGCAATGGCGATCGGCCATTTATAGGCTTTGGCATAAGAGAATACAGTTTTCAAAGTTTCACCCCAGATATCCTTCGCGTATCGAATCAACTGCTTCCTATTATGCCATATTCCTCCCTGGCCGGATAGGCACAGGGAGAATTTTCAGTCGATTGGTATTGACCGGATATTACTCAACATAGTATAGTACATTACAACAGTAATGCACCTAGCCACCTGGAGGTGAGTCCATGCCGATCAATCCGGAAAGCGGCACCCCGATCTATCTTCAGATTGCGGACTGGATAGAAGACGGCATCCTGACCGGCCTCTTCCAAGAAGATGAAAAGGTTTATTCCCAGTACCAGCTTGCCGAACAATACCGCATCAATCCCGCTACCGCAGCGAAAGGCCTGTCAATGCTGGCGGACCAGGGCATTCTTTATAAAAAGCGCGGACTTGGCATGTTCGTCTCCCCGGATGCCCGGAAGATCATTTTCACCAGGCGCCGGAACGGTGTCCTGCAGGAAAAGGTCCGGGATGCGATCACTGAGGCGCGCCTGCTGGGACTGACGGAAGTAGAGCTGATTACCATGATCAGAGAAGAAATGGGGGGAGAAAAGTGATGGAAGTGAATTTTCAGCAGGTGGTCAGGCAGTTTGGCAAAACAGAGGCGCTCAGCGGCCTGACGCTCAACCTGGCCGGCGATAAAATCATCGGCATACTCGGTCGGAACGGAGCCGGAAAATCCACAGCACTGCAGATCGCGGCCGGCCACTTGAAACCATCCGGCGGTAAGGTGAGCATATTCGGTGAGAACCCGTTCAACTCACTCTTCGCTTCGGCGAATACGCTCCTGGTCCATGAGGGGATGTCCTTTCCCCCGGCACTCCGCCTCAGTGCCATCCTCGGAGAGATGGAGCGTGCGTATCCCTCCTTCGACAAAAAGCTCGCACGGAGTCTTCTGGAGCATTTCGGCATCCCGGACAATGCGTTTCATATCCAACTCTCCAAAGGAATGAAAAACACGTTCAATATGGTAGCGGGAATTGCCGCGCGGACGCCGCTCACGATGTTTGATGAACCGCTGAACGGGATGGATGCAGGAGTGAGAAGTGACCTGCTTCAGGTGCTCCTGAAAGATTACATCGCCCGCCCGCGGATGATTCTATTGTCGGGCCATCAGCTGGAAGGCATGGAAGATCTGTTCGAGGAAGTCGTCATCCTGCACCAAGGCCGCCTCCTTCACCATGGCAATGCCGACGAATTCAAAGAAGGCTTTGCCAGGATCAGCGGTCCTGTGTCCGAAGTGCGGCAGGCCGCGTCAAAGGTACAGGTGCTGGAGCTTCACGAAACACTGCCGTGCATGGCGGAGGCGATCATTATGGTCCAGCCGGGAACCACGTTATTTATGAATGAAGCACAAGGAATAAGGGCCACCCCCGTCTCCCTCGGCGACGCATATGTCGCCATGACCCGAAAGAAAGGAGGAATCGACCGTGTCTACGCTGACGCAACCGACAGCAGGTAACGCCGTAATAAATCAGTTCATGCGCAATCTGTACGGCCGCTCCGGCATTTTGGGGTCACTTCTGGCTCTGCAGGTCATCGGCATCGCCCTGTCCTTTTTCGGAGGCAACGGTTTCGGGACCAGTGACGGACAGATCTCCATTAACGTGGTCGATCACTCGGCCAATCCGGTCATCGGGCTGACACTCCTGTGGGCACTCATCTCCCCTCTTTACTTGAGCGGCCGCGACTCGCTGCGGACAGATCTCACCTTTCCCGGAAGCCGGACGACCCGGCACACCGGGAATGTACTGTATCTTGCAGCGCTCGTGCTCGCCGGATCCCTTGTTGCCACTCTTGCCCATATGGCTTCGGTATTATTTACCGTCATTTCTGACCGTCCGCTTATCATGCCGGAAGGCGGCACAGCCCACTATGCCTCGTTGTTTGCTGTTCTTACCGGCTACTGCCTTTTGCTTGCAGCGCTCAGCTATTTTGCAGGAACTTTATTCAGTGTTTCGCGCATTGCCGCCTTTGCCCTGTTTGCGCTGGTCATGATTTTACTCAGGGTGACAGCATTGAATGAACTGCTTGCCGCCATCATCCGGTTTGCCGGAGAGGGTCCGGCATCGATGATCCTTCTCATATGCCTTCTGATTTCCGCGTTCCTCTTCCTGGCAGCGATGGCCGCCGGAAGCCGGCAGGAGGTGAGAGCATGATCGGACTTGCCGTTTTGCCCGTCATGCTTCTCATCCTGTTCCTGATTTTGGCGTTCCGGTGGCGGTACCCCGTCGCAGAAGGCCGGACGGTCCTCAGGCTGTTCGGCGCACTGATTGCCATTCTTGCCGTTCTGGCAATCGTGGCGCAATTTGTCCGTCCCGAAGCAGACAGTTTTCCTTATGTCGGTGAGGAAGCCGTCGGTGAGGAAGCCGCCGGCGAGCTGGATGATATCTACGGCAAAGTGATCATCGATGAAAATCCGGATGCGGTGCCTGAAGATCAGATTCTCACCCGGAAGACGTTCAAAGTTGCCGATGGCACCCTGACGCTCCGCGCCAAAGAAACGGCGGATGAGATGTCCTACATCCAGGCTGTCATACGGACCCACAATTCGGACGATGCAAGTCTCACCATTTTCCGCCCCGCATTGATTGCGAACGGGTATGATTTATCGGATGCCCTGCCCATTCCCGAGGCGGACATTTCGTCGGATGGGCAGATTCTGACGCTTGGCTCTCCGCTTCTTGAGTTGACCATCAATCAGATCAGCGAACCCGACCTGCCGCCCTTCTCAAAAAATGACGGCTTCTCCAGCTATCACAGGTTGCCGATTTATCTGATTACGATTCCTGAAGGCACCGAAGTGAAGACAGAAGGCCCGATTGACCTGATCGAAATCTGAGAAGCCCTCCCCCTGCACCGGTGCAGAGGGAGGGCTCATTGTTTACTCCGGCCATCACATTGTCTTCGGAGGCTCCGCCTCGACCTTGGACGCTTTGCTGCCTGCGACTGACAGCCAGACGACGCCAATCAGCATGACAGCCGTTCCGGCGAACTGCCACTGCCCAAGCAGCTGGCCGAACCAGAAGATAGAGACAACCATGGCCGTCAACGGTTCGAAGCTGGAAAGGACGCTTGTTTCGACCGGCGAGATATATTTCGTACTGCCGAGCAGCATGATAAATCCGGCCGTTGCAAACACGATGATCATGAGAATCATGACTAGCGCAATAGGATCGAAAAGTACCGGGATCATCCGGAATACGGCAAGCGGCTGTGTGATGAAGAGGGCCGTTCCCCCGATCACCATGGCCCAGGAGACGGTCTGGATAACCCCGTATTCGTGCATGAGACGCGCAGGATATAGCGTGTAGAATGCAAACGTGAATCCCAGGGTCACTCCCCAGGCCAGAGCTGATTTGGACACTTCGAGTGAAGACAGGGAACCGTTTGTCAGAAGCAGGACGAGCCCCGCGAGCGTCACTGTGATACCGAGAACCTGATAGACCGGCGGCCATCTTCTATGGCTGAATGTAACGAAGGCAATCACGAAGATCGGTGCCAGGAACTGCAGAAGTGTCGCGATGACCGCGTTGCTCTCCTCGATCGTCTTCAGGAAGGTGTATTGGACGCCCAGCATTCCAACAATGCCAAAGATGACGAGCTGGCGCGCCCAAGCTTTCTGCCGCCACACAAGACCGATCCTTTTTCCTTGTGAGCGTAAAATCAGGAGGAGCACCGCACCGGCGAGCAGCAGGCGCAACACGATGAACGGGGCGACCTCGATCGGCCTCTCCGCGAGCAGCCACTCCATCATCGGGCCGGTCGCCCCCCATAGCATTGCCCCGATCACGATCATGGCTATTCCTTTTATGCGTTGCATCCGCGGTCCTCCTTCCATTTTTCATGATTCGTTTTCGGCTTCATTTATTCTACACAAAATCCATATATGCGGAAGCCTTATATGTTTCTCTTCCCTCTCTGGACTCATTTCGTCCCCAAAGACCCGGACTTTTGCAGGAAAATGCCGGAAAAAGGGTGCCTCTTCGTGCGGTATCCTGTATATTGGATGAAAATAACCTGCTATTCAGGAGGTCGGAGCGTGTTGAAGGACAACCATCAGCTTGAGGAAAGCACAGCCACTTTTCCGCAGGAAAGCGCCTATGAAAGCTTGCTCGGAGGTCTGGACAAGAAATTCATGATCTACAAGATCGATGCGGAAGGACTCATTCTGGAAGCCAATACCAGATTTCTTGATAAAAGCGGTTGGACACCGAAACGCGTACTCGGAAAGCCCTTTCGCCTGATGTTCCCGGATACACGCGACGGCAAGGCAGAGGTTTTGAAAATCTGGCGCCGGATCCGGGCCGGCCGGCCTTGGCAAGGTGATGTGGAGCAGGTCACGAAAGAAGGCAGCCCCTATCATGTCATGCTGACTGCTCTGCCCGTCTTCTCGAACGGCAGCCTTCTTTATACAATCATGCTGGGAACTGACCGGACGGAAGAAAGAGAAGTCCAGAGAAAGCTTGAAGAAATTGCCTATATCGACCCCGATACCGGACTCATGAACCGTCATAAGCTTTCAGATGAGGCAGAACGCCTCATCTCGGAAGACCGGCACTTTACTTTTGTTTATCTTTCCATCGAAAATTTCCATACCCTCATCGAACCGGGCGACCAGGACGCGGAAAAGCGTATTCTGCAGGAATTTGTCCGCAGCATGAAGATTTATTTCCGAAATAGCCTGTTTGCCCGGATTGGCATGAATGAATTTGCTGTCCTTACCCCACTCGGAAGTTGGTTTGCAGAAGGGTTCCTGAGTTTCCTGGATGAGCATCCGATCCGATCGGAACTGACAGGCCTCCAAGTACGTGTGAGCGGAGGCATCGCAAAGTTCCCTGATGATCAGCAATCGTTCAAGCATCTTCTGAGCGCTTCATCGATGGCGCGCCACCGTGTCAGGATGGAAGGCGGCGGCCTGATCGCTTCCCTGCCAAAATCCGAGCAGCGCGCCGTTGCCCGGAAGCTTCGTATCGAGCAAAAGCTTCCCCAGGCGCTCAGGGAAAAGACGATTAAACCCGTTTTCCAGCCCCAGGTTGATATGAAAACCGGCAAAATCATCGCTGCTGAAGCCCTCGTACGATGGGAGGACCGGGATCTGGGTACCGTGAGTCCGGCTGAACTGATTCCGGTCGCGGAAGACTGCGGATTGATCGGCGCACTCGGAGAGCTCATGATTGAAGCGGCCTGCCGGCAGGCCGTCGCCTGGCAACAGGAAGGGTTCAGTGTCCGTGTCAGCTGTAACTCATCTGTCCGGGAATTCCGAAATGGCGGCATGACTTCGAGGGTCCGGGATATCCTGGATCGGACCGGCTGCCCATCCTCCCTGCTGGAACTCGAAATCACCGAACGCTTCGCCTTTGAAGCCGAAGCCGAGGAGGCCATTATGCATCAGCTTAAGGCTTTGCAGCAGGAAGGCATCTCATTGGCACTGGATGATTTCGGGACAGGTTCAGCCTCTTTCCGCTATATGCAGACCGTTCCCCTCTCCAAAATCAAGATCGGACAAGAGTTCATCGCCTCCTTCCCGACCAACGAACAGGTCGGCAGAATTGTCGATGGCCTGGTCCATTTCGGACATTCCCTCGGGATGATTGTCGTTGCCGAAGGCGTCGAGGATGAAATGGTGTGGAAAGCACTTGATAGAAGTGGCTGTGATGCAGTACAGGGCTTTTTCACCGGACGGCCGATGACCGCCGCCCAGCTGACAGAGCAACTGCAGGCCCGGCGATAACCCAACAATATTTAAAACCGCCTCCGGATTTTTCCGGGGCGGTTTTCTACTTTTCTGTGGACTTCTTTTTGAAGATCATCTGAATGATCACTTCCGCAAACACCAGGCCCATCGCGATCGAGCCTGAGATCATCAGGACTTCCATCGCGTAGACAGTAGCAGCATCATAACTTTTCTCCATGACATTGCGCATTGTATTATAGGCCGTCCCGCCCGGAACAAGCGGAATGATTCCGGCGACACTAAAGATGATCATGGGGGTCCGGTACCATTTGGAAAACAGATGGGCGACAACCGCGACTGCAAATGCCCCAAGGAAAGATGCTTTAACCGCATCCCCTTCAAGCAGCAGGTCCCGTGAGGCGAGGAATACCAGCCATCCGACCGCTCCGACGAATCCACAATGCAGCAGCCGTTTCCTCGGAGAGTTGAAGATGACGCCGAACATCGCTGATGCGAGAAAGCTGAACACTCCATGGATCACGTAAGTCACATCCCCACCCCCTGGAGCGATAGGATCAGCGCAATGCCGGAACCGATCGCAAAAGCGGTAAGGAATGCTTCCGCGCCTTTCGAGATACCGGCCATGAAGTGGCCGGCCATCAGATCACGGATTGCGTTCGTGATGAGGAGACCCGGCACGAGCGGCATGACCGAAGCAATTACGATGATATCCAGCTGGCTACCGAGTCCCGCGCTGACCGTCGCCAGTGAGATCAGGCCGATCACAGCGGAGCCTGTGAATTCCGAGAAGAACTTCACCCGTGTCCGCTCATGGAACTTTTCGGATATCGCAAAGCCGATGCCTCCCGCGACAAAAGCGAAAGGCATGTTCTCCCAATCTCCCCCGAAGAGGATGAGAAAGCTTGCACTTGCAACAGCCGCCGCCAGCACCTGTAGCCAGAACGGAAACATGAAGTTGCCGCGTTCCACCTTCTTCAGTTCCGCATATGCCTGCTCCAGCGTCATCTCTTTTGATGTCAGCGAACGGGAGATGGCATTGACACGGGCGATCTTCTCCAGGTCCGTGGCGCGCTTCCGGATGCTGGTCAGTTTTACCCGTCGATGCCCTCCCGGGGAGAAGATGATCCCGGTTGAGGTGGTGAACGAGTCGGCCCCCTCCATATCAAGCGTCGCGGCCATCCTGGTCATCGTATCATCAACGCGGTATGTTTCCGCCCCTGCTTCCATCATGAGCCTGCCCGCAAGCAGGCAGGCATCGATCCCCATCTCTTCCCTTGCATCGTCCATTCGCTCACCGCCGTCCGTTCCGATTCATTGAATTTCATCGTAGCGGAAACGGCCCGAAAACTCAACGACAGCGTTAGTCCTCAGAAGAACCGAGGCGGCTAAAATCATCAAGCGAGTACGCGGTCACTCCTTCGGGCGACACCGTAAATGCTGTATTGCCCGAGTATAAGATCCTGAGGATCCTCTCTTCGTAAACCGGATATCCCTGGGCGACCCCTTTATCAGAAACAAGATTAGCCTTGAGGCGGATTCCGTTTTCGGGAGTGATTTCATAGATCATCGCGCCGCTTCCCTCGTAGCGGACTTCCTCGCTTTCCGCGCTGCCCTCATAGAGGTAAACCGGGAATCCGTACAGGCCGAGTTCCCTATGTTCAAAAAGCGCCTTGTGGTCGTACTGCAACTCCGATTCGGTCCCCCTGCCCCCGATGATTTCCACCGCAATTTCCTTCGGCGAGGTCATATCCGATACATCAAACAAGGAGATTTTCATCCCCGCGTTCAGCAACCGTGGCTCCGGGCCATCCCCCTTCACGCTGACGATCTCCTGACCGAAACCGATGAGGTGGTGGTCACCGAGCGGGTGAAGGTAATTGCTGAAGCCCGGAATTTTCAGTTCACCGAGCACTGCCGGCGCGGCGGGATCCGACAGATCGATCGCAAACAGCGGGTCCGTCTCGCGGAATGTCACGACATATGCGCGGTCCCCCATGAACCGAGCGGAATAGATCCGTTCGCCTTTTGCCAGGCCCGTGACCGATCCGGTTTCGTTCAGTTCCGGATCAAGGACATAAACCGCTGATTCGGAAGGACTCCGTTCATCCCACATGTTGCCGTTGGTGACGGCGATTCGGAAGTGCCCCTCATGCTCATCCATCGAAAATTGATTAAGCGGAGTGCCCGGCACTTCCCCTGAGGCTGCGAATGTGACATTTGTTCCATCCAGCGCATACTTAAAGATCTTTGTGTTTGATCCGGTTGTTTTTAAGCCGTCTTCCTGAAACAGCTGTGCCTGGTGTTCCGAAGAAGCAAGATACAGGTTTCCCGTGGACATGTACACACCGCCGCCGCTTCCGATGAATCCTTCCGACTCAATAGATGCATCGGGCCCCCCATCAAGATCAATGGCCGTGATGATTGTATAGGAATCACCGGCCGGCCCCGGAAGAATGGTGATCAAATCGGTATCCATCGGTCCGTCTGTATCTTTACTTGCGCTGTCATACCGGTAAGGGCGTATATCTCCTTCATTCTCCATCCCCCGGTAAAACGGTGTCATCGAAGTGATGAGGTAGAGGATATTCCCGTTCAACCTGGAAGAGACATGCCAGCCTTCATTGCCCGCTTCCCGGACCAGCCTCGGTTCTGCAGGATTACTGACGTCATAGAGGCGGAGGGCAACCGCGCTGCTGCCGGTCGGCATGATGTCTGCAGGGCCTCCTGCTTTTCGGTGTTCAGGATCATACTGGAACCGATTTCCGATCACTGCCAGGATATCTCCAGAGAGATATAGCTCGATCGGCTGCAATCCTTCCTCCTCTTGGAGGGTGGCGATGTGCTCAGGATTTCCGCCTTTTCTGATGTCATAGACTTTCACCGTCATTCCGTCGGCAGTTGAATACAGATAGTCACCGTCCGTCTTGACGATGTCCCCCTCATCTATACCTGATACCTGGTTGTTCGTCATTGAATGTCCGGCGCCCCCATCCGGTCCTGCCGCACTATCCTCTGTCGTCGCGGTTTCTTCTCTTGGGTTACTTTCCCTGTAGAGCTCCATTTCCCGCTCCTGCCTGGCGGCGATCTTCCGGAAATGTTCCTCAAGCTCCTCAAGCGAACCGACAGGCGCGATGTCCTCCCTCACCGTGAACGGAATCCTTTCCTCCCCCGCCTGCGACAGCTTTCCAAATGCTTTCCCGGAAACATGGAGGATGTAATGTCCCGGCGCAAGTCCTCCCACTTCCAGCTGACGGCCCATCAGCTTCATTTCCGCATCCGCGGTATTTCCGTCTTCGTCCGTGAGTTTCAGCGCGCCGCTATCAGCGGCATCCCGCGCAAGATCGGCAGTGAACGCCGCCCGCCACAAATCCCCGCTGACCACGCTTGCATCCGCCTGCACCTCCGGCGTCTCCCGGATTGCCGCGTTGATTGCGGCAATCCCGGCAATGACCAGCAACGCCGCGAGCCCGAACCATATCGCCTTCTTGCCCTTCAGCATCAGGATCCCTCCCTTTTCTGATTAGTCTTTACATTGGCGGAAAGGGTTACATCCATCGATCATTAAAAGAGTTGGTATCACATACTATAAAAATAATCTGGCAATATGAATCTTCTTCGTCTACATTGGAATGGGGGATGTTCAACAACTTTCGACAAGGGGGAAAGAACTTTGAAAACATTAACGAGAATCTCAAACACGCTCATGGAACGGTTTCTGCCGGATCCGTACATCTTTGTCGCGGTCCTGACACTGGTCGTGTTTCTGCTCGGATTGGGTCTTACCGATACAGGGCCTATCGAGATGGTCGATTATTGGGGAGACGGGTTCTGGGGGCTTCTGGCCTTCGCCATGCAAATGGTTATCGTATTAGTTGCGGGCCACGTCCTGGCCAATAGCCCGTTCTTCAAGCGCCTGCTCAGTTCTCTTGCAGGACTCGCTAAATCACCGGGAGCCGCCATACTCCTCGTATCGGTCGTCTCCATCATCGCGAGCTGGATCAACTGGGGATTCGGATTGGTCATCGGCGCCCTGTTCGCGAAGGAAATCGCAAAAAAAGTGACGAATGTCGACTACCGACTGCTTGTGGCAAGCGCCTATGCGGGATTTGTCGTCTGGCACGGCGGCCTGGGCGGCTCTATTCCGCTGTCGATTGCGACGCCGGACCATCCGTTTGCCGGACAAATGGGCGTTATTTCAACAACGGAAACCATATTCACGACGTATAACCTGTTCATCGTCCTCGTTTTGTTCATTACCATTCCGCTTCTGAACCGCTGGATGATGCCGAAGCCTGAAGATACCGTGACGGTCGATCCGGCCAAACTTGAAGAACCTATCGAAGTGGAAGAGCCGTCCGAAAAGACACCTGCATCCCGTTTGGAAGACAGCGTGATCCTTTCGATGCTGATCGGCGCACTCGGTCTCATTTATCTCGTCCATCACTTTGTACGCAATGGCTTCGACCTGAACCTGAACATCGTCAACCTCATCTTCCTGATTCTTGGCATCATTCTTCATGGAACACCGCGCCGCTTCCTCGCTGCGGTGGCAAATGCAGTGAAAACTGCAGGCGGAATCATTATCCAATTCCCGTTTTATGCGGGCATCATGGGGATGATGACTTCATCGGGACTTGCCGGAGTCATCTCGGACGCTTTTGTATCCATCTCGAATGAACATACGTTCCCGCTGTTCTCCTTTTATGCGGCAGGCATCGTCAATTTCTTTGTGCCATCCGGCGGCGGCCAATGGGCTGTACAGGCTCCGATCATGCTGGATGCCGCGCAGGCGCTTGGAGTCGACTATGCAAAGACCGCGATGAGCATCGCCTGGGGAGATGCCTGGACAAACTTGATCCAGCCATTCTGGGCGCTTCCCGCACTTGCCATCGCCGGCCTGAAGGCAAAAGATATTATGGGTTACTGTGTATTTGTACTGGTCCTGTCCGGGATTGTCATCTCCATCGGGCTTTATTTCTTCTAAAAATATATGATCCCGAACGACGCCTGCCGGTAAGACCGGTCGGGCGTCGTTTGTGTTTATATTCATGATTAGCGTGACACAGAGCAACTAGCGTGGGGCTGTCCGAAAAGTGTATTACCAGCAAAAAAACAAACAGCAGTGGCTCTGGTCGCTTTCCGCGGGCGTTGCCTTAGCCTCCTCGGACTCCGTCCTGCGGGGTCTTCGGCTAACGCTATTCCCGCAGGAGTCTCCCGACGCCACTGCTGTTTGCCATAGATACAAGAATTTAATTACTAATTGGACAGTCCCAAACGAACGTACGACGCACTCCAACATTTCTGAACAATTATGTGCGTCTGTGCCGCCCGCACAAGCAAAGCCCCGCCGGCTTGGGCGGGGCTTAATACGTTATTCAGCAGAATCCCATGCGGGAAGCATGTTGTTAAGCGGTTTGTCTTGCCTGTATCCGAGCACGTAATCTGCCTGCATGATCGTATGGATTTCCCGGGTGCCTTCGTAGATGACGGGCGCTTTGGAGTTCCGCAGATACCGGGCGACCGGGTAGTCGTCAGAGTAGCCGTAAGCACCGTGGATCTGAAAGGCGTCGTCCGCCGCTTTGTTGGCGAAGTCGCACGCCTGCCACTTGGCAAGTGACGTTTCTCGGGTGTTCCGGACGCCGATGTTTTTCAGTTCGCCCGCCCTGTATACAAGCAGCCGGCTCATCTGGTATCCGGCTTCCATGTTGGCGATCATCTGCTGGACCAACTGGTGCTTTCCGATCGGCTTGCCGAAGGTTTCCCGTTCATGGCAGTATTTCACGCTTGCTTCGAGGCAGGCCTGGATCAGCCCGACCGCTCCCGCTGCGACAGTGAAGCGCCCGTTGTCGAGTGAGGCCATCGCGATCTTGAAGCCTTCACCTTCTTCGCCGAGACGATTCTCCGCCGGCACCCGGACGTTCTCAAAGAATAATTCTCCCGTGTTCCCGGCGCGGATGCCATATTTATTCTTGATGGCTTTTGAAGAAAATCCGGGCATCGTGCGCTCGACAATGAATGCAGTGATGCCGTGATGTTTTTTCGACTTGTCTGTATAAGCAAAGACGAGGAAATGGTCTGCCTGGTCACAAAGCGAAATCCATGTCTTCTGCCCGTTCAGCACGTAGTGGCCGCCGTCACGCACGGCGGTAGTCGACATCGCCGCAACGTCTGACCCGGCGCCGGGTTCGGTCAGCCCGAATGCGCCGATTTTCTCTCCCTTTGCCTGCGGGACGAGGTATTTCTGTTTTTGCTCCTCGTTCCCCCATTGCAGAAGCGACATAGAATTCAGACCGGTGTGGACAGACACGGCAGTCCGGAATGCCGTGTCGCCGCGCTCCAATTCCTCGCACAAGATCGCTAGAGAATTGTAGTCCATCCCGCTGCCGCCGTATTTTTCCGGGATGCAGACACCCATAAATCCGAGCTCGGCAAGGCGCTTCCATATCGCCGGATCAAACCCGCCCTCAGAATCCCACTTGGCGATGTTCGGCATGATTTCATCATCCGTGAACTTGCGAGCAGTTTTCCGCAGCATCTCCTGCTCATCAGTGAACCGGAAATCCATTGTTCCGTCTCCTCCCTAGACCGTGGCTGCCGTTTCTGATGACGTCTCAATGATTTCCACGCCCCGCTTTTTCATTTCGCGGATATAGGTATCACCGGGAACAATCAGCTCAGGCGGATGGACCCCCCGTTCCGAAATGGTCCCGTTTCCGATCATCTGGGCAACGACGGAGATCGTGTTTGCTGTGGCGCGGGCCATAGCGGTCACGTTTGTTTCTGCGTCCTTCTCGGTGATCAGGTCATACTCGTAGCTAACCGCGTCGCCGTTCTTTTTCCCTTCGACGATGACCCGCAGCAGCACCGCATCTTTTTTGTCTCCAAGCCTCAGCTTAGGCGTCAGATGTTCTCTCATGACGTCGCGGACTTTCACATGCTGACCGCCAACCGCCACCTCGGAATCACGCGCCAGAAGGCCCAGGTCGACAAGAAGCTGGAATTTCTCCGCATGCCCTTTATACCGGATCGTTTTGTACTCAAGCGTGTCCAGGTCAGGGAATGACTTCGACAAGGTGGATGTGCCTCCGGACGTATGGAATGCTTCAAGTTCCCCGTAGCCATCAAAGGTGATCGTCTCGATCTCGCTCAGGGAAGGCACCTCCCGGACCTCGCCATCGCGGATGACGAGCGAAGGGTCCGTGTAATGATCGAATACGCCTTCCAGTGAAAAGACGAGATTGTAGTTGAGCGGAGGTTCCGGTTCGACGGGAATTCCTCCGACATAAAGACGGACCGATTCTGCCCGGTCAAGCTTCCCTGCTCCATATCCCGACAGAATATTGATCATCCCCGGCGCGACTCCAAGGTCGGGAATGATCGTGACGCCCTTTTTAAGCGCCGCTTCTGATAGGCCGAGTACGGCATCGGTCGCGCCGCCGATGTGGCCGCCGAGATCGACACAGTGCACGCCTGCCTCGACTGCGGTACGGGCAACTTTTTCGTTGAATGTGTAGAACAGTGCATTGATGACTACATCGCCGAGCGACATGACTTCCTTCAGCTGGACATCATCCGATGCATCCAGCCTGAGGACGTCCAGCTTGTCCGACATGAGCTTTTCTGCGAAATCCTCCGCCTGTCGCACATTCAGGTCCGCCAGCCAGACCTTTTCGACCCCTTCGCTTTTCACCAGATCCCGCGCTGCTTCCTTCCCCATCAATCCCGCTCCGAGTACGACGACTTTCATACTGTCCTCCCCTTTCGCTGCTTATTCTGTATCGATCTGTGCCCGCTGCAGCTTGCCGCTGTAGTCCACGTAAATGCTCTTCCATTCGGTGAAGACGTCGAGTGCTGCGACACCGGAGTCCCGGTGGCCGTTGCCTGTCCCTTTCGTTCCGCCGAACGGCAGATGGATCTCTGCTCCGGTCGTGCCTGCATTCACATAGACGATTCCCGTATCCAAGTCCCGCTGTGCGCGGAATGCCCGGTTGATGTCACGGGTGAAGATTGAGCTCGAAAGACCGTAGGTGACACTGTTGTTCACCTCGATCGCTTCATCCAGGCTGTCCACGGCGATCAGGGAAATGACCGGGCCGAAAATCTCTTCCTGGGCGATCCGGCTGTCCCACTTCACATCAGTGAAGAGCGTCGGCTCATAGTAATATCCGTCTTTCAGGCTTCCGTCTTCAAGAACCCGGCCGCCGGCAAGCAGTTTGGCTCCCTCTTGTTTGCCGACTTCCACAAACCCATGGATCTTCTCAAGGGCAGAGGCATTGATGACCGGGCCGACCTTCACGGATTCATCGATTCCGTCACCGATTGTCAGGCCTTTCATCTGCTCGAGCAGCCGCTGTTCTAGCTCTTCCTTGACCGCGTTGTGCACGATGACCCGGCTGCAGGCTGTGCATCGCTGCCCGGCCGTCCCGAACGCGCTCCACAAGATGCCTTCGACAGCAAGATCAAGATCGGCATCATCCATGACGATGACTGCGTTTTTCCCGCCCATCTCAAGCGATACTTTTTTCAGATGGCGGCCGCCCAGTTCTGCGACACTGCGGCCGGTTTCCGTCGACCCTGTAAACGAGATGACCCGGACATCCGGATGCTCGATCATCGCCGTGCCGACCTCTCCTCCACTTCCGAAAACGACATTCGCGACTCCCGGCGGCAATCCGACTTCATCAAAAATCTTAGCCATTTCATAAGCCATCATCGGTGTCTCGGTCGCCGGCTTCCAGATAAACGTGTTGCCTGCGACCATTGCCGGGAACGATTTCCACGTCGCGATGGCGACCGGGAAGTTCCACGGAGTGATGAGACCGACAACACCGATTGGAGCCCTCACACTCATTGCAAACTTGTCCTGAAGTTCGGAAGGAACCGTCTCGCCGAACAGCCGGCGTCCCTCTCCGGCCATATAGAACGCCATGTCAATCCCTTCCTGGACCTCGCCGCGCCCCTCCTCGATCACCTTGCCCATTTCTTTCGTGAGCACTTGCGCAAGATGCTCTTTCCGCTCTTTCATGAGCCGGCCGATTTCATATAGATAATCCGCCCGTTTCGGAGCGGGGACGAGTGCCCATTCCTTTTGTGCCTTCTTTGCGGCCTTTACCGCCTCATCCACGTCAGATTTGCCTGAAAGCTTTACCTCGCATAGCGTCTCCCCGTTTGCAGGATTCACGACCGCCGTGTATTCGGCCCCGCCGCCTTCCTGCCAGGATCCGTTGATGTAGTTGTTCAGCTTCATGCCCAACTCCCCTTTCTCCGTTCTTTATTGAAACCGCTTTCATTGTCCTTTTTCGACAACTTCGGCCGGATTCCTTCCTGAATGAGTAAACTCTTTGTACTGCGGCACAATCAGTTGCACTGCCTGTCCATGAAAATAAAAAACCCGCAGGCTGATTTGCCTGCGGATACATCTTATTCAATCCGTCTGCGGAGTATGAGCACCGGTCTTGCCGGCTTTGACCGGATTCCCGCCTGCCGCCTTCATAGCCTCCGTCTTTTCCTTCGGCGGAATAACCCGCTTTACGAAGAATGTCAGGATCAGTGCGATGAAAACGAACACTGTACACACAAAGTATGCAAAGTTGATGCCGTGGAGCAAAGCTTCCTGGGCAATTTGCGCTTTTACCGCCGTGGCTTCTGCGTCGGGAAGCCCGGCCGCTTCACCGATCAAAGATGCGGTTTCCGCTTCTGTCCGCTTGTTCATGACCGTCATGAGGAATGCCGAACCGATTGCTCCCGCTACCTGTTGAAGCGTATTATTCATCGCAGTTCCGTGAGGGTTCATCTGCATCGGCAGCTGGTTCAGACCGTTCGTCATGATCGGCATGTTCACCATCGATAGGCCCAGCATCCGAATCGTGTACACGGCCATGATATAGAAGTAGCCGGAATCCAGTTCCAGACGGCTCAGCATGAACGTCGTGACAGTCGTGATCAGGAGTCCGGAAATCGCAAGTGTACGCGGTCCGTATTTGTCGAACAGCCGTCCGGTGATCGGCGACATGATTCCCATGATGATCGCACCCGGAAGCATGAGAAGCCCTGAGTGGAATGGTGAAATCCCCCGTACATTCTGCACATAGATCGGTGTCAGCAGCATTCCCGAGAACATCGCAATCGAGAGTACGACCATGATGATTGTAGACAACGTGAACATCGGGTGTTTATAGATCCGGAATTCCAGCATCGGCACCGGCATGCTCAGCTGCCTGCGTATAAAGGCGGTCAGGGCAATGGCACCGATTATGATCGTCACGTAGACCTGCGGGTCCATCCAGCCTTTGTCGCCGGCCATGCTGAACCCGTAGAGCAATCCGCCGAAACCAAGGCTCGACAGGATGATCGACAGGACATCAAGCCGGACATCCCTTGTTTCCATGATGTTCCGGAGCTTGAAGAACGCAATCAGAATAACGAGCACCGCAAACGGCAGCACCATCCAGAACAGCACCCGCCATGAGTATTGCTGGACGATCCAGCCGGAGAGCGTCGGCCCGATAGCCGGCGCCGTGATCATGACAAGGCCCAGGTAACCCATCGCAGTTCCCCGCTTTTCCACCGGGAAAGCGACGAGCATGACGTTCATCAAGAGAGGCATCATCATTGCGGATCCGGATGCCTGGATCATCCGGGCGATGACCAGCATGATAAACGATGGTGCGAGCGCCGCGGCCAGCGTACCGATCGTGAACAATGTCATCGCAGTCAGGAAGAGATTCCGGTTCGTGAACCGCTGGATAAAGAATGCACTCGCCGGGATAAGAATTCCGTTTACAAGCATATAGCCTGTCGTCAGCCACTGCACCTGTGCGGGATTCACCTGGAATTCCACCATGATGACCGGCAATGCCACGTTCAATAGAGTATTGTTCAAAAACGCAACAAACGCCCCGAAAAAGAGGACTGCAATCATTGCATACGGGGGTTTGGCGTGAAGTTCCTGCTGATTCAATTTCATTCCTCCGTTCAAAGCGACCTTATTGTTCCGTGAGCCGAATAAAATCGCATGCAAACTATTTTATACCGGTGGTTCAATCATTTCAACATATAAATCTCTTCCGGCCATAAAAGTTTGAGCAACTGCATGGAATCAACTATAATAAGGTTTATACTATCGGTATAAAAACGTTTTCAAATGTTGAAATACAGAAAGGTGACTGAGTTTGAACGAACGCAAACGGCACGTGCTCGATGCAGCCAGAAGGCTTTTCCTCGACAATGGATTTGCTGATACATCCATCCAGAATATTTTGGATGAGGCCGGCATCTCAAAAGGAACATTCTATAATTACTTCAGCTCCAAAAACGAATGCCTCATCTCAATCATTGAAGAATCGAGGGAGACCTCGACGATTCTCAGAGATGAACTTGCCGAGGGCAGACGTGATGGGCCGGAACTGCTGATCGATCAACTGCTTGTCCGACTTCGGATGAACCGGGAGCAACAGCTTATCCGACTATATGAGGCGATTCTCCACTCGGGTGATGCAGAACTTCGGAAGTTCATGAAAACCGTCCATCTTGCCGAGCTGGCCTGGCTTGAACGGCGCCTGACAGAGGTATTTGGTGAGTGGGCAGAACCATACTCAGCCGATGCGGCTCTCATGCACTTCGGGATGCTCGGCCAGTACCTGCAGTTTGCCCCTGACGTCACGTCGTCCGACGAGCTGACGAAGCGCATCCGCTTTGTTATCCGGCGAACAGAAGCCCTGCTCCGGGATATGGCGGAGCACCGCGAACATCTCCTTGAAGCGGATCAATTCAATGAGCGGGCAGGAGCACCTCCCCTCCCCTCTGCATCACAAACAGCAGGAGAAATCCGGCGGCTTGCGGCTTTTCTGTCCCCTGCAGACAGGGAAGCAGGACGGGAGTATGCTGATTTTCTGTCCGCTGAACTGGAAGCGGAACGCCCGAGGACTTCTCTTGTCAGAACAATCGCCGGTCCGTTCCGGAAGCTGTTTGATGGGACTCCACTGGAACCTGAAGTACGGACTGTCATGTCCGCGGTCTGGCAGCTGCTCGGGACTGCAGATGGAAAACCCGGAAAAGAAGATTGAAGAAGTTGAAACCTTTGTCCGGCCCATCCCGTATCTTTCATTAACAAAACAAGAAGCGGGGTTAAACAAATGAACAACCATGAAATCGATTTTGTCCTTCACGGAGACGACATGCAATTCGTGGAAGTCGAATTGGATCCGTCAGAGACGGTCGTCGCGGAAGCGGGGAGCCTCATGATGATGGAAGACGGTATCCAGATGGAGACGATCTTCGGCGACGGTTCGGGCGGAGGCGGAGGCCTGTTCGGCAAGCTGAAAGGGGCCGGCAAGCGGATGCTAACGGGTGAGAGCCTGTTCATGACAACTTTCACGAATACCGGCACAGGGAAAAAACATGTCTCATTCGCCTCTCCATATCCGGGCAAGATCATCCCGGTTGACCTGAGTCAGGAAGGCGGCAAAATCATATGCCAGAAAGACGCATTTCTTGCAGCTGCAAAAGGAGTTTCCGTCGGCATTGAATTCCAGCGCCGGCTCGGCACCGGATTTTTCGGGGGCGAAGGCTTCATTATGCAGAAACTTGGAGGTGACGGCATGGCATTTATCCATGCCGGCGGGACCATTCACGAAAAGACGCTGGCACCAGGAGAAGTCCTCCGGGTCGACACCGGCTGCCTCGTGGCGATGACACAGGATGTCGACTACAACATCGAAACCGTAAAAGGCATCAAGACGGCCCTGTTCGGAGGCGAAGGACTGTTTTTCGCGACATTGCGTGGACCCGGCAAAGTGTGGATCCAGTCCCTCCCGTTTTCACGGCTCGCAAGTCGCGTCTTTGCAGCGGCTCCGTACACACCGGGTGAGACCAAAGGCGAAGGAAGCGTCGCCGGCGGACTGTTCGACCTGCTCGGCGGGAAGTAACAGCAACGCAATAAACAACAAAACCGGCCTTCCGTTAACGGAAGGCCGGTTTTGTTGTTCGAAGTGCTGTTTATGGGTTCTGACGATTCTTCATGATGCGGAAAGACGCTTCATAGTTGTCCATCAGCTGACGGAACCCGTCACTCCTGTCTTCTGGGCCTGATGTGTTTTCATGCTTGTCCAGTGCGACTCGGCCGTCGTTGCCAATTCGAAATCGCACTTCGTCACCCGGACCCAGTTTAAGATGTTCCATTACTTTAGAGGGCAGTGTCACCCCATGGCTATTCCCGATCTTCGTGACTTTCCTCTTGATGTAATCTGATGCCATCGTGTTGCCGTACACCCTTTCGTCCAACTTCTTCCTTGGCGGGACCCTATTATAACAGACTTACCCTGATTTCAAACAATATTCATGCCGGTTACCACCGGCAGCAGGCGGGTATATTGTGGAAAAAGATGCCCGTATTCCGGGCGGAAAGGCGGAACCACATGGCAGAAAACAACCTGGATCAGCAGCCTCAGCCGGCTGAAGATCTTCAGTCAAAGAAAAAACAAAGCCGAAAAGCACTTTTTCTACTGCTGGCTTTTGCAGCATTGATTATCGTCCTCCTGTTGCCTACACCCGAAGGGCTGTCGGTCATGGGACACCGCGCGCTCGCCATCCTTGCATTTGCTGTTATTGTCTGGATGACAGAGGCCGTCACCTATCCGGTCAGTGCCGCGATGATTATCGGGCTGATCACCCTGTTGCTCGGGTTCTCACCGGACCCCGAGGGGACCGGTGAACTGCTCGGTACGAAAGAAGCCCTGAAGCTTGCGCTAGCCGGATTTTCCAATAGTGCGGTCGCTCTTGTTGCCGGTGCGCTGTTCATCGCCGCAGCAATGCAGGCGACGAACCTGCATAAGCGCCTGGCACTCTGGATCCTGTCCAGGGTCGGCACGAAGACTAACGCCATCGTCATGGGTGCCATCATCGTATCGATCATCCTTGCCTTTTTCGTGCCAAGCGCGACGGCGCGTGCCGGGGCTGTTGTGCCGATTCTCCTTGGCATGGTCGCGGCATTCGGTCTAAAGAACAACAGCCGCCTTGCCGCCCTTCTTGTGCTAACCGCAGTTAATGCTGTATCGATCTGGAACATCGGGCTCAAAACAGGAGCAGCCCAGAACATGGTCGCCATCGGATTCATCGAGGATGAGCTGGGAGAAACGATCGCCTGGAGTTCATGGTTCCTCTATGCTGCTCCGTTCTCAATCATCATGTCGATTGTGCTTTATTTCATCATGATCCGCCTGATCAAACCAGAGACAGACAATATAGAGGGCGGCAAGCAGGTGGTCCAGGATCAGCTCGCAGAACTTGGTCCGCTGAAACCGGTTGAGATACGCCTGATCGTCCTTTCCATCATTCTCCTTATTCTTTGGTCGACGGAAGAAAAACTGCACCCGCTCGATACGACAAGCGTAACGCTGCTCGCTGTCTCCGTTATGCTTCTTCCAAAAATCGGTGTGTTCGATTGGAAAAGCGCCGAGAAGCTGATTCCGTGGGGAACGATCATCGTCTTTGCCGTCGGAATCACACTTGGCACGATTCTGCTGAACACTGGCGGTGCTTCGTGGCTTTCAAACACAGTGTTCGGCTCATTGGGACTTGATTCGATGCCGCTCCTGGCAACGATTGCGCTCGTCTCGCTATTCAACATCTTCATCCATCTCGGATTCGCAAGTGCCACCAGCCTTGCGTCAGCACTGATTCCGATTTTTATCGCACTGACTTCGACGCTTGCGCTTGGCGAAAACAGTGTCGGGTTCGTTCTGATCCAGCAGTTCGTCATCTCGTTCGGCTTTCTGCTTCCGGTCAACGCGCCGCAGAGCATGCTCGCCTACGGTACAGGTGCATTTACAGTCAAAGACTTTATCAAGGCCGGTATCCCTCTCACGGTCGTGGGCTATCTGCTGATTCTGCTGTTCAGTGCCACTTACTGGAAATGGGTAGGGCTGCTTTAATCCGGAAGCCAAAATAAACGGGCTTGTCCATTGGAGACAAGCCCGTTTTTCTGTATATCAATTATTTCAGCCGGTCGGAGAAGACAGTTGCATATTTCTGTGCGGTGCCTTCCGATACACCAAAGCGCTTGGCGGCTTCCTTCGCGGTAAAGGTCTCGCCCGTAAGAATTTCTGCTTCCTGCGCAGCAAGATAGAGGCCGGCCACGATGCCGCCCGGTTTCCGGACGATCGGATTCTCCTCCCGGAAGTAGCGGATCATTGCATTCCGCAGGCTCTCAGTGCCACTCCGATCCAGATCGTCAGACTGCAGTTCCGACGTCAGCATGTCAACAGCTCCGCGCTGCCCGTCCGTCAGATCCTCAATCGCCTCCACTTCAGTGCTTTTTACAGAATCTATTGCTGCCGGAGCATCTGCGACGGCAACCTCTTCCTCCATCGCCTTTTTGGATTCTCCGTCGCTCATCTTGTCAGACTGCAGTTCTGCATCTTCCATAGGGGTATGCAGAATGGCGAAAATCTCCAGCAGATGGGACTCAAGAAACGCTTCATCCGCCGTTTCCCCTGCAGTTGCAGCAAATTCGCTGATCCGGTCCTTGACAGACGAATTTGGCACAGGAACCGAATAAAGAGTGGATACAGGCTGTATGGCATCTTCCCTCTCGCGCGGGTCTGCCAGCACCGTGCCAAACAGGAGGGTCCCTTCAGGGGAGGCGACGCGGTCGTTTTCCTTCATCGCCCATTTTCCATCCCCGAATACATCCTCGAGCAGGATATAGCCGTCTTCTTTGCCGGTCAGTTCCGCGAACATGATGAATGGCTCATTCCACGCCGCAAGTACCCGCTTCACTTCATCACGGGAACCGGAAGCAGAGGTTGCCAAGTGGCGTTGCCAAAGGTCGCGGCGGATGTTGAATGCGTAATGTTCATACGCTGCACCTTCGATTGCCCCTGATTTCATGAGTCCGCCGAGCCTGGACATCCATGTTTTCACAAGCAGTGACAGCTCGGTGCGGTCAGGGCCTGCAGCCGGCGTGCCGCTGATGTAATCCGCCATGATCCGCTTGAGTTCTTCTTCGGCAAGAATATGTGTGCCGTTTTCCGAACGGCCATGGCATTTCTTATATTTTTTTCCGCTGCCGCACGGGCACGGATCGTTACGTCTGACCACAGTCATCATTCCTTTTCATTGTCTGCATGTTCCATCTCCCCATTGTACCATCCTTCCCTACTTCTTTGTACCCATTGGGGCCCTGCGTTTATCTCCTCTCAGCAGCAGGGTATACGAATGGAGAAGTCAGGAAAGGAAGGGATCGGCGGATGGAGCACAATCGGATTGCATACCGCGACCTGTATGAAGCGGCCCATGATGAAAAGCCTTCCTGGTACGACCGGGAAACAGGTCAGGTCATCCAGCACGAGGCCGACTATGACCTGCCGCGTTATATCGAGCTTCCCCGTTTTGATGACACGGCCGAACAGCAGATGCGGGTGGCTTTCACACATACGATGCAGGACCACCCCGGACTTCAGGAAAAAATCGGCGAAATCTTCGCCTATAACCGGCCGGCAGAAGAATTCGAGGACATCCTAAAAAACGAAGGGCTTCTGCATGAGTGGAAAAATCACAGGGAGCTCTCCCGCCAGAAGCTCCTTAATGAATGGTGCAGCCGGAACGGCGTCCGTTTCGACATGGACGGTATCTGAATACGCAATCAATCAAGGAGGCGATCAGCATGACGGAAAACCAGAGCAACGGAAAAGAATACGAAAAGGCGGATCAGCAAGTCCCGCCCCAATCACAGCAGAGCCAGCCAGGCGTTGAAACAGAGATGAAACCTGAACCGATCTATGATGACCCCGAATATAAGGGCTCCGGAAAGCTCGAGGGCAAAGTCGCCCTCGTCACAGGCGGTGATTCGGGAATTGGCCGTGCGGTGGCTGTCGCCTATGCAAAGGAAGGCGCAGATGTCGCCATCGCTTACCTCGACGATGCCGAGGACTCGGATGCAGATCAGACTGTCCGGGACATCGAGAAATACGGCGGACGCGCGATGAAGATCAAAACAGATATCAGCAGCGAAGAAAATTGCAGGAATCTCTTAAAGAAAGTTGCGGATGAGCTCGGCGGATTGAACATTCTTGTCAACAACGCGGGCGTACAGTATCCTCAGAAAGATATCGAAGCGATCACCGCTGACCAGCTTAAGAAGACATTCGAGACGAACTTTTTCGGACTATTTTATCTGACCCGTGAATCGATGGCCTATCTTAAAGAAGGCGACAGCATTATCAACACATCCTCGGTAACGGCTTATAACGGTTCACCGGCATTGCTGGACTACTCCGCCACTAAGGGCGCCATCACTGCATTTACGCGATCGTTTGCGCAAAACATCGCCGGAAAGGGCATCCGTGTGAACGCAGTCGCACCGGGCCCGATCTGGACACCTCTGATCCCCGCGACTTTCGATGCCGGCAAAGTTGAAGAGCATGGTTCCACAACCCCGATGAAGCGTCGCGGACAGCCGGCAGAGCTTGCACCGGCCTATGTCCTGCTTGCATCCAAGGACGGCAGCTACATGACCGGACAGACCATCCACATCGACGGCGGCGATTTCAGCACAAGCTGACACCATATATTTTCCGGGAAGCGTTTTTCTGCTTTCCGGATTTTCTTTTTCCGCTGTCCTGCCCTCCTTCCGGTGATATAATCATTTCCGGAAGGAGTTGCATAGGATGGACCTGCAGAAAATCGACCGGAAAATCCGGGAATCGCTGGATGACATGATAGAAATCCGGCGTCATCTCCACATGAATCCGGAACTGAGTTTTGAAGAAGAGAAAACACCCGAATACATCGCCAATTACTTGGAACAGCTCGGTATCGAGGTGCGCCGCAACGTCGGCGGCCGGGGTGTCGTCGGCACGATCCGCGGCGGCAAGCCCGGAAAGACGATCGCGTTCCGCGCGGACTTTGACGCACTCCCGATCCAGGAAGCAACCGATGTTCCGTATAAATCGACCGTTCCCGGTGTCATGCACGCCTGCGGACATGACGGCCATACCGCTTCCCTCCTCGTGTTCGCCAAAGTGATGAACGAGTTCAGGGAAGAGCTTGAGGGCAACATTGTCCTGATCCACCAACATGCCGAGGAAGTGAATCCCGGCGGCGCCCTCGGCATGATCAAGGACGGCTGCCTGGATGGCGTCGACATGGTATTCGGTGCCCACCTGCAGTCATTAATGCCTGCAGGACATGTTTACAGCCGTGACGGCTATTTGCAGGCTGCGGAAAACACGATCCGCATCACCGTCAACGGGAAAGGCACACACGGTGCCGAGCCGCATAACGGACATGATCCGATTCTTGCAGCAGCCCATATCATGACCGCACTCCAGTCAGTCGTGAGCCGGAACGCGGACCCGCTTGGACAGCTGGTCATCTCGATCGGACAGTTCCACTCCGGATCTGCCGGCAACATCATTCCACAGACAGCCGAGATGGAAGGAACGATGCGCGTCTTTGATGAAGAACTGCGCCGCCTCGGCGCCCGCAGAATCCGTGAGATTGCGGAATTCACCGCACAGGCGCTCGGATGCACCGCGGAAGCCGATGTGGAATTCGGCTATGATGCGGTCAAGAACCATACCGAAGGCGTTCGCCTCATCGAGGATGCGGTCGGCAGTGTTTACGGCGACGGTGTGTACCAGGAAATTGATCCGGTCATGCCCGCTGAAGATTTCGCCTACTACCTCCAGCATCGCCCGGGGGCCTACTTCTTCGTCGGCGCCAAGGTCGAGGATGGACGTACTGCCTATCCGCATCACCATGAGAAATTCGACTTCCATGAGCCGGCACTTGAAATGGCCGCAAGGACCTTCGCGGGTATTTTCTTCGAAGCGCAAAAACAGAACTGAGAAGAACAAAAGCGCAAGCGCCCGTTCAGCAACGTACAAACTGGAACCCTCCGCAATGAGATAAAGGAAATACGGCGAGGAACGGGCCGATGTTGAACTTATCGTAGTGGAGAATGGTGAAGTTTGCTGGGTGCTGGAGCTGGACGGGGACGCCACGTGAATAGCCGTTATTCCAGAGTGACGATTTCTCATTTCCTAAGCAAACGTAAAAGGTTGTGCTTCCCGAAACAGGGGGGGCACAACCTTTTTGTGTGGTTTGGCTTATTGCACCGTTTCTTTTTTTACCGTCAGTTTTTCGAGCTGTTCTTCGTCCACCGTTATACCGAGGCCCGGCTGTCCGGACAGGAGGACCTGCGGCAGCTCGTATTTCAGATCGCCGATTTCTTCGCTGAACAGGAGCGGCCCGGTCAATTCGGCGGACTGGATGTTCGACCGGCTCATAACGACGTGATACCCTGCCGCCGATCCGACAGACGACTCCACCATCGATCCGACCTGACATGGCATTCCTGCCGCCTCTGCCGCTTTGCCGATATGGATCGCCGGATAGATGCCTCCGCATTTCATAAGCTTGATGTTTAACACATCAGCCGCCTCAAGACGAACGATCTCAAGGAATTCTTCCATGCCATGAAGGCTTTCATCTGCCATAACAGGTACAGTCACTTTTCTCCGGACATCCGCCAGCCCCCGGATGTCCCCCATGCGGATCGGCTGTTCGATCCATTTCAGGTTCTCCCCTTCGAGCTCCCGGATAGCCGCTGCTGCAGTCCCTGGAGTTTTCCAGCCCTGATTGACATCGACACGGATCGGGACGTCCGGGCCTACAGCTTTCCGCACTGCCTTGATGCGAGCGACATCATCTATCGGATCCCCTTTGCCGACTTTCAGCTTAAGCGAGGAATACCCGTCCTCCACTGCACGGACCGCTTTTTCAGCCATGATTTCAGGGGCCTCGATGCTGAGGACGCGCGGGTATTCAATCCGTTCATGGGCACGTCCTCCGATCAGATTGTACACCGGCTGTCCTGCCGCTTTCCCCATCAGATCATAGCAGGCAATATCGATGGCGGCCTTTGCAGCTGGATTTTCCGAGACCGCTACGTTCATCTTGCCGTGGATGCGCTCAATATCAAACGGGTTTTCTCCGATGACCGCCGGGACGAGCAGTTGTTTCAGAATTTCATACGCCGACAGGAAGTATTCTCCCGTCACATGTTCGTCCGTCACCGCTTCACCATAGCCGACAAGCCCGGTGTCTGTTTCCAGTCTGAGGATGACCGCCGGCATGTCCGGATAAGTCGCATAAGAGACGATGAATGGTTCCCGGAGCGGGAATCGGACCGCGTGAACGGTTGCTTTGATGATTTTCATGATGGACCCCCTTTTATCTTTTCAGTTTATCGGGAACACCGGGTCAAATCAATCTCACATCGGGCTGTTGCCGTGCCGGCCCATTGCCCACCGCATAATCTGTCAGGAGGGAGGTGCGGAAATGGATAAACCATTATCCGGCGGCGGAAGTGGCGGACAGCGGCATACCTGCCGAAAATGCGGCCGGCGTCATCGCAGGAGACAGGTTGCAGCAGCGGAACTTCATGGACTTCGTCCCTCTGACCGCCCGGCTCAACCGTTCGAACAGGAATCGCTTACCCTTCGCGGCGAGCGCGGGCCAAGAGGCTTCACCGGTCTAAGAGGTGAACCCGGACCGCCCGGACCGGAAGGGTTGCCGGGGCCGGAGGGACCGATGGGACCTGCCGGCGCCCAAGGCGCAAGAGGTGAAACCGGCCCTGAAGGTCCGCAGGGAATCCAGGGGCCAAAAGGTGAACCCGGAGAAATGGGGCCCGAAGGTGCTAGGGGTCCCAAAGGAGAACCTGGTGAAACCGGACCCCAAGGACCGGCCGGTACTGCTGGCCTACAAGGGCCAAAGGGAGATCAGGGGCCTGCCGGACCCGAGGGGGCTCCGGGACCAATAGGAGAAACCGGAGAAACTGGACCAGAAGGACCGGCTGGTGCTCCCGGCATACAGGGACCGAAGGGAGATCGGGGACCTGCTGGTGAACGCGGAGAGGTAGGCCCCCAGGGGGATGCTGGCGGAATTGCAGAATTCGCTTTCCTTTCCACCACCCCCGGGCTGCAAGTCGGCCAGGGAACTATGGTCAGGTTCAATGGAGAGTCTGTCCTGTCATCCGGGATTTCGGTCAAAGGCCGGAAAACTTCGGTTAAAGTCAGCCGGAGCGGCCTTTATGAAATGATTCTTGCGCTATCAGCAGGAGAAACAAGCCGGTGGGCCATTTTTGTAAACGGAGAAAAAGTTACGGGTTCAGAATGTCTGATCCGGGAGGACCAGCAGGAAGCTTTCCGGATGGCTGTTCTGCCTCTTAAAGAAGGAGATCTCGTGACGCTCAAGAACTGTGTGCCGGAAGAGGGCGAAAAGGGTCAATCCAAAGCCGAGGTCACGGCGGCAATGTCACTGAAGCTTCTTTCTTTCGCGCAGGATGAAGATATAGATTGAGGAGTGTAAAGAAATCTGGATCGGAGTGTGAATCTTGTACCTTCGGTCTTTTCTTATTTCCAGGACCAACGCCCCCCTACTCGTTTCGCTGCCCCCTCCCCCCTACTCCCATGTTCCTTTATAATAAGGGGAACAATAGGAGGTGCCGCATGGATACAACCTTGATCAAACCGGAGGACACTTGGCTGCTCTGGGCATTTCTTGCCGGATGGGCTGCCGTGAGCATCTATCTCGAACAGAAGTACAAATGGGCATCGAAGGTAACAGGGGCGATCATTGCGCTTGCCGGGGCACTGATCCTCGCCAACCTCAATATTATCCCCACCGATGCCCCTGCCTATGATGCCGTCTGGACCTATGTCATCCCGCTCGCCATTCCACTTCTCCTGTATCAGGCAAACCTGAAGCGTGTCTGGAATGAGAGCGGCCGGCTGCTGATTCTGTTCCTCGTCAGCTCTGTCGGAACCGTAATCGGTGCCTATATCGCCTTTTTCGCTTTAAGCGAGTTTATCCCTGAGCTGGCCCTGATCACGGCGGTCATGACCGGCTCCTACATCGGAGGAAGCGTAAACCTGGCCGCACTTTCCGCCAAGTTCGATGTCAGCGAAGGAATGCTCTCTTCCACAATTGTTGCTGACAATCTGATGATGGCGCTTTACTTTTTTGTCCTGATCGCCATCCCTGCTGTCGGCTTTTTCCGGCGTCGGTTCCCTAGTCCACATATCGACCGCGTCGAACAATCAACAGATGAAGAAGACGGCACGCTTGCCGCTTCATACTGGCAGCGCAAGGAGATTTCCCTCAAAGACATCGCGCTTTCGGCCGGAAGCGCATTCGCCATTGTCGCGGTGTCGTTTAAGATTGCCGAAATCTTCGGCTCGATCATTCCTGATGAAGGGGCAGGCTGGCAGCTGCTCGGCGGCCTGCTCGGCGACAAGTACCTGATGTTGACGACGATCACCGTTACCGCAGTCACCCTCATGCCGAAGTTTTTTGACAGCCTGAACGGAGCCCAGGAAATTGGCACGTATCTGATTTACATATTCTTTGTTGTCATCGGCGTCCCGGCCTCCCTGCCGCTCCTTATCCAGAATGCACCGCTACTGCTAGTCTTCGTCTTCCTGATGGTATTGACCAACATGCTTGTTACGTTCGGTGTCGGGAAGATGTTCAAGTTCAACCTGGAAGAGATGATTCTTGCAAGCAACGCCAATATCGGAGGGCCGACCACGGCGGCTGCCATGGCGATCGCGAAAGGATGGAAGGATCTGATTGTTCCCGTCATGCTTGTCGGCACGATGGGATACATCATCGGCAACTACATCGGAACCATCGTCGGCAATACGTTAAGCGGATTCTGAAGTTTGCCAAAATGTTCCGGATTCCATAAGATGAATGAGTAGTCATTATAATGTTGGGGGCATGAACATGGGCAATCCTCTAAATGCCCTCTCGCTTGACGAGATCTGGGCAAAAATCGGACAGGAACTGGAAGCAAAGCCGGAGCCTTATCAGGATGAACATATCCGATACGAATTTATCATCGATGAGAAAGGTGAAATCAGCCGCTGGCAGCTGCTGTTCGAGAATGGCCGGGCGGAAATATTCCCCGGAGTTGCGGGTGAAGCATCCTGTACACTGGAGATGAGCGGCAAGCACTTCCGGAAACTGCTGACAGGAGACCTGAACAGCATGGCGGCATTTGCGATCGGCAAGCTGAAGGTCCGAGGCAATGTCGGCTTCGCACTCAAGCTGGAAAATCTGCTTAAAGAATATCAGTTCGCCGGATAAGCGGGTTACGCCCGCCGGAAATGGAAAGGACGGTCCGCCTCATGCGCGTTGCGATCTTCGACTTTGACGGGACACTTTACCAGAACGAAACATTCGATTTTATGATGAAGCATCTAAAGAATCATTCCGAATACGGAAAGCTCTACAGCAAGTTTTTCAGACGGATTCTTCCGGTGTATACAGGCTACAAGATGAAGCTCGTCCCCTCTCCGGTGATGAGGGAAAAGTCGATGCAGGCATACCTTTCCCCCTTCTCCGGTTTCGCGGAAGCGGAGCTGAGCCGATTCTTTGGAGAGATGGCGGCAGCGATGCGAAACGGCTTCAACCCGGAAGTCGTACGGCGCGTTCGGGAACACGCGGAATCCGGTGACCGGGTCATGCTCGTCTCAGGCGCCTTCACTCCGCTTCTTCGCGAAGCTGTGAAAGATCTGCCATTCGATGACGTGATCGGAACCGATATCCCGTATTCCGGAAATACATATGACGGGCGGACAAACATCTACCATATCCGAAGCGAACGGAAAAATGAGCGCATCCTCGCCGCACTCGGAGACACTCCGGTTGCCTGGGAAGAAAGCTCCGCATTCGGCGATACTCTGTCCGACATGACGGTTCTCGAACTCGTAGGAAACCCGGTTGCTGTCCGTCCTGAGGAGGGCCTGCGGAATATTGCGGCTGAACGGGAATGGGAAATAATCGGATAACTGAAAGAAGGCACCTCCCGCACGATTGCGGAGGTGCCTTTTGCATGTGCTTATTCTGCTTTTTCAATTAGCAGATCGAATAGTTCGGACCACTCCGTGATCCGGGGTGTATTCAAGTGACGGTTGTAGGACTGGTTTTTCGCAAACACGTTCAGCGGAAGGTCCCTCAGTGTTTCAAGCACCGCCGGCTTATCGTCGAAATAATAGTCCAGTTGCAGATCTTTGATGATGTGGATTTTTTCTTCATCGTTCATGCCGTAAAAGAACTTGTCTTTTTGGACCGGAAAGCCGTTCTGGATCATCCATTCCATTGTGCGCTCGCCGTGTTCCTTTGGCCTGGCCGTTATATAGTAGATCTCATGTCCCTCTTTTTCCAGCCTCTGAAGCGTTTCGGCGGCATCCGGATACTGGGGACAGGAAGTGTAATAGATCTCTTCCAGCGAACCCTTCCACATCTCCCCGCCTTCTTCGGCGGTCATGCCGAACAGTTCGTGGATCTCCACCTTGTCCAATTCATGAAAAAGGGAGATGTCCACATTCCGGTTTAATTTCCGGTTGTAGAGATGAAAGGCATGCTCCCTCAGGTTGATCAGTGTGTCGTCGATATCAAAACCGAATTTCAAATCAGATTCCCTCATTTTGTTCAGTAATATAAACCGGATACCCTGTAAACTTAAAATCTTTTCCGATCTTTGTAATCTCCAGGTCGTCGAGCTCCACGGCATCACGCATCAGCCCGATGCCTGTGCCTTCGAGGAACGTGGGCGCCTGTGCGCCGCCGATCAATTTCGGCGCCAGATAGATCTCCACTTTATCAACGAGCCTGTTCTCCAGGAAAGCCGCATGAATCGAGCCTCCCCCTTCGACCAGGACAGAGGAGACAAACTGTTCACCAAGAATGCGAAGGACGTCCTCCAGGTCAACCCGTTCATCTCCTGAAGTCGGATAAACCGAAATCCCTCTTTCCTCCAAAACCTTCCTGGACTCCTGGTCATAATGTTGTGCGGTGAAGATCCAGGTTTCAGCCTGCCCGTCCGTGACCACTTTGGATCCGAGCGGGACCCGGAGCGTGGAATCCAGGATGACGCGGATCGGGTTTCGGCCGTTCGGAATCCTTGTCGTCAGTTCGGGATCATCCTCGATCACCGTATTGACGCCAACCAGGATTGCCTGGTGTTCATTCCGAAGCTGATGGACATCCTTGCGTGCCTCGTCAGAAGTGATCCATTTGCTGTCTGCTGTATGGGTGGCAATTTTACCATCCAGTGTGCTTCCCGCTTTCATGGTGATGAACGGCTTTTGTGTCACGATGAATTTGTTGAACACTTCATTCATCCTGCGGGATTCCTCTTCCATGACTCCGACTATCACTTCAATGCCTGCTTCCTCCAGGATCCTGACCCCGTTTCCTGCGACAACCGGGTTCGGATCAAGAGTGGCGACGACGGCTTTGCGTATCCCCGCTTCTACTATGGCGACTGCGCAAGGCCCTGTCCGGCCGTGATGCGAACAAGGTTCAAGCGTAACGTAGATGGTCCCGCCCTTTGCCTTGTCTCCTGCCATCCGAAGGGCATGGATTTCCGCATGCGGTTCGCCCGCCTTCAGGTGTGTCCCGATCCCCACGATCCGGTTGTCATTGACGATGACTGAACCGACAAGCGGGTTCGGATCGGTCTGCCCTTTCATTGCCCGGGCATTTTCAAGTGCAAGAGTCATATAGAATTCATGGCTGGTCATCTGGATCTGTCGTGCCTCCCTCCAAATGGCCAGATCGCTGGACCTTGGTCTGCAGATACTTTTCATTGAACTCTGAGCGATCTCCCCATAATGACTGACGTCCGGAGATCGGAAGGCCTGCCTTCTGCAGGGCATCCAGTTTTTTGGGGTTATTGGTCATCAGGGTCACCGGCTTTTCCCGAAGCGTTTTCAGGACGCGGATCGCATCGTCATAGTTCCTGGAGTCATCAACGAAGCCGAGGCTTTCATTTGCTTCCACGGTATCGTAGCCATGCTCCTGCAGAACGTAAGCCATTGCCTTGGAGAACAGGCCGATTCCGCGGCCTTCATGATTCGCGAGATAAAACAGGGCCCCAGTTCCATGATCCACGATATTCTTCATGGACTGCTTAAGCTGATAGCCGCAGTCGCACCGTTTGCTGCCGAAGATATCCCCGGTATGACAGATGGAATGCAGGCGGATCAGAGCATCATCCGCGTTTTCAAAATCACCATAGACCAGGACGCTCGACTGCTGGTATTCCGCCAGATTAGCAGAGGACAGCCGATCGATGATTTCCTGATAATCATCTGTCACCTGGCATTGGTTCAGCCAGCAATACCACTGGAACACGATAGTCTCCCCGTAAAGGTTCACAGGCAGTCTGATGGGGCCCACCAGGTAGATGGCACCTTCTCCGGTTTCTATCATTTGAATCTTTTCTTTCAGAACATCCAGAACTTTGGTTTCCAGCTTTGCTTGGACCATATAAAATCATTCCTTATATCGATAAATTTTTCTTAGATTGGCCATCCTAATGGGTTGTATACTCAAAGCAAAAGTATTCTTACATGAATATTTGTTTTCTATAAAGTAACACCGTATGATGGATAACGTCAATTTATCCATGTTACGATTATATGCGAAATCAAAATTTCAGGGAGGGCTGGATATGGAGATTGGTTCTAAAATACGTGCAATCCGCAAACGGAAAGGACTGACGATTGCGCAAATGAGTGAGCAGACAGGCCTGTCCAAAGGGTTCATCAGCAACATCGAAAACGACCATACTTCTCCCTCCCTCAATACACTGCAGGCCATCGCGGCATTTCTGGATGTCCCGCTGCCCTACCTGCTCCTTGAAAAAAAGGAGCACATGAAAGTTGTGAGGAAAGCCGAGCGGGTGTACACGTCGTTCAATGACATCAAGATCGAGCACCTCACTTCCCAAAGCGGCCTCCGGATGATGCACGTAGAACTGCCGCCCGGCACCTCGACCGGAGAAGCAATCGCCCATGAAGGCGAAGAGGCCCATGTCGTCCTGAAAGGCACCGTCCTGGCCGAACAGGGGGAAGACTCCGTCATCGCGGAAGAAGGCGATTCATTCAGCTGGAACGCCAGCGTACCCCACTTTGTGAAAAATATCGGAGACACCGAGGCCATCCTGCTCATTGCGGTCCAATCCGAGAAGGACGCTCAATAAGACATAAAGAGAGCCGACCCCCAGAGACATCTGGCGTGCGGCTCTCTTCTATTTCTCCAGTTTAACTGTTTTCCAGCCGGTCGTATGTAAAGAATTCCAACTCTCCGACCTGATTGCTATCTGTCATCCGGTCGAACAGCACCTCCTGTTCCGGTGAAAGATCAACCAGAAACGGCATGGCCCGGTCCGGCATGATGACACCCGTCTGGTCTTCGGAAAGAAGAATGCGGACCCGATTCCAGATCTGTTCCCCACTCCGCAGCCCCAGTGAGTAGACAAACGAGACATTTTTCACAGGGACGCCGAGCCGGTTTATTGCGTCGAACAGCATCGATGAGTTTGCCGTCACCCCGAGCACCTGAATGCTGAAATCCTGTTCGATGCCGCCGTCAGGATTCTCGGCAACCCACTTTTCAAGACCGGAATAAAGCTCCTCCGCTCCCGGGTCAGTGATTCCGGCCTCGTCGTATTTCTGCAGTTGGATCTTTAGAGGTTCCATGTGCAACCTGACCATCCTTTCACCGTACAGCACCGACACTCATTTCCACGTAAGTTCCGCCCTGCGGGGATTGCTTATACTCAACGAACACCGGAGTGGTCTGATGGAGTCCGCCCTCATTCACATATTTCGCTAGCTCCCAATAGGCGATCTGGGACTGCGCGTCGATATCTTCCATGAGACGGATCGTATGGAGATTGCGGATTTCGAAATAACTCCGGAACATCACTTCCTCCTCAGGCGGCAGCGTGATGTCGCCTTCTTCAATCCCCATGAACAGTTCCGCCGTCATCACATCGGCCGTCGGTTCACTCAGCATGGAAAAGAACAGCCTGCCATCCGGAGTTACGCCGTGCTGTTCCAGAATACCCCGGAAATCTTCAAGGGCGATCCCGATTTCTGACGGCACAAAACTGTACAGCTTGGAGACGACGTTGCGGTGTTTGATGGACCGATTTTCAGCAACGATCATTCCGGACGACCGCCTTCCAGCGGCACGACAAGATCGATCATGATATCACCATAGACATCGAGCAGGACACAATAGTACGTTTCGCCAAGGACAAGCCCTTCCTGTGCGGCAACGTCCTGAACCTTGACATAAGCCGCGTCAAAGTCGGCTTCCTGCTCCGCCTGCCGCATGACCAGCGCATCACCGGAATGAAAACGCTCCTCGTATCCGAAGCCATTATCTCCTCCGGTGTCCAGCGGACCGTTGACCGGCTGATAATAGGTGAACGTGCCGGTTGATTCGTCTTCCGGCTCCGGCACGAATGTGAAGAAAGCCGGCCCATTCTTGTAGACTCCTTTGTCGAGCACGAATGACTCCAGCAGACCAAGAGGTTCCTGCCAATCCTTCTTCCGCTGTTCCGTCCGATACGTCAGCACGTGATCAAAGACGAGCGGTCGCCGTTCAATCGCCATGTTCCCACTTCCTTTTCCGGATGTTTTATTGAATGATTATTTGGTGTAGTAGTTAAAACTCTTGAACCGGAATTTGCAGTATAGAATTACCAGCTGTTCCGGCAAAATGAATAGCATTACATAAAACAGGAACATGCCCACGAAGATGATCAGAAGAATGTCGGCACCCACAGAGTTTGTATGAGTGATCAGATAGCGAAGGATAAAGAACAGACCAAGGCCTCCGACAATAGCTGCCGGCAAATGGGATTTATATTCAAACCTGCCTCTAATCTCATCCTGGGCGGAACCTTCCCGGTACTTCCCTTTATAAATCCTTACAATCAGACGGATAAAGGTCAGTACGAGTACGATTGCACCCACGGTCAATGTCCACCGTGTCACTTCCAGAATAGACTCTGCAGACATTCCGTTTCCTTCCTCCGCTATCAACAGAAGTGCCCAAATATAAAACGACAAGCCGAAAAGATTCTGTGAAACAAGTATCGAGACAAGGTACTGAAGCTTTTCCGCCTTTTTGTAGAGTGTTGGAACCGCCAGAATTAATGACAAGCCAATCAAAACCCCTGTGAACCATGTGTGAACAGTCAACATTTCATCCTGCCATGGATGAGCGGTACCTGAAGCTGCGAAAAAATATTCCATGCCGACCATAAAGGCCGACAAAAACGAAGCCAAGATCATATTCCCAGCTAAGTTGGCAGGATTTTGGCGCCCTGATTCTAACGGTCTTCTGAATACAATAAACTTCTCTGCAGGATCTTCTACTAGGAATGAAGATTCGTTCATCAGCCGAACCATCCTTTGATATGATCCATAACGGATTTATCACTCTTGCCGATTTTGGCATTTAGGGCCATGTTCGCACCAATACCGGCTAACATGCCTATAGCCGTTCCGACACCGGGAATTGGGATCAGTGCAGTACCGGCGGCAGTAAAGCCTGCCTGGACTGCCCCGCCCACAGCCGTGTCAATTGCCGTATCTCTTGCGGCCCTTGCGTGAGCTTCTCCTCCGCTGAGACCGCTCGCTGTAGCATTCTGCAAGTTCGAGTTGTAGCTAAAAGCAGCGCCGACAGGTCCGAGAGCCTTTCCTGCCCCGCGGATGATTCCACTGGCAGCATTGACCCTTCCGCCCTGTGGAATTCGCTTGAATTCGTCCCTGATCCCCTTGACGTCAACCAGGTCTTTGAAAGCGCCCGTCGTTCCTTTAAGGGTTGCCGTACCGACTACCTTTGCTTTCTGGCCGGGTGTTGTCTGTGTTCCGGCAAACTTATCAAGGGACGGATGCGCTTGCTTGGCACGCTCCCCTGCGGAGGACCAACCGCTTTGTCCCGGCTTGGTCGTCGCATACTTCAACATGACCGTACCGTCACGCACATCCCTCGAGCTATATGGAATATTGAGTCGTTGCATAGCCTGAGGCGTCGCATTGATACGATATCCCGTCCCCCCTCTTGAAAGACGATGTTGCGATGTCGTGATGCCCCCATTCCTGCCCGCCCTGAACAGAGCCCAGGCAGAACCGAAGCTGTCAGCTGTCCCCAAATCACTTACTACACCAGCAGCTGACTGAACTGCCTTGGAAAGACTGGCCATGTTGAGCGTTGTGCCGGCAACATCCCCGGACTCTCCGGACTCATCCTTGTCCTCGACCGTTTCCGTCTCCATCGGCACGCTGTTCTGGCCCGTGTTTAATGGATGGACCTCGGCAAATGCCGCCCAATCTTCAGCCGGGAAGTCCACCGGAGACAGGCCGTCCTGCATGGCGCCTTCCAGGTCCAGCACCCACAGTTCCATCCGGAGAATGTCATTCTCTATCGAGGTCAGTGAATTTGTCTGTGTGGAATCGAACTCGTTCAGGTCGGTGACCGTGTCGTCTTTTTTCTTCCTGGCGTCACGGACTCCTTCTTGTACCTCGCTGTCATCCAGGTGCGGAAGTGCTACGATGTCGGCGACGGAGTCCATGATGCCATTCGCATCCGTGGTCAGGTTCGAAGTGGTTGTTGAAATGGTTGTCAGACCTGACTCGACTTCCCCTTCGAGAAAACTCTCCATGATGTAGCCGTCAGGTGCCGGCTCCAGCGTTTCCTGTGCAGATTTGATGCTGTTCATCGTTGTCTCAAACGTGCTCTTGAAATCCGCGAATGTCTCAAGCAGCGGCAGATGGCAATCCCGGTAAAACGCCTTGATTGCTTCTCCCCCGTCTCCGGTCAGGGAGTCCCCCAGGTCGGAAAGCTGCTGGGCAGCAGTCCGGATGGCATCCATCTCTTCCTGTATGCGCGTCAGTGTTTCCTGATTCCGGGCCAGGCCTTCCTGAAATGGCGTCACGTCCAATATCTTCATCGGATTCTCCTCCCCCGGTTAGCGGATCGGCACAGGACCGTTCGCGTGCGGCGCAGTGCCGCCGGAGGACCCGCCGCTTCCGTCGATGGCTGTGGCCACCTGGTTATCGGTCTCTTCCATGAACTCCACGGAGTTCTTTGTGGTTTCGATATTCGTCTGAAGGACGGTTCTGTACCGGATCAGCATCTGTTCAAGGTGCGTCATCAGGTCGTTCAGCTTGTCGGCCACGTCCAAGGTGTTCCCCGAAATCGGCTCCGGGGCGGACGGATCGAGTGCATTCGCTTTGCCCGACAGATCATCGATCACGGGATGGATGTCGTCATAAACCATTTTGATTTCTGTCATCGGTGATCCTCCTTATCAGGAATTGGCCGCTCTCGCCGCGGCCTCTGCAGCCCGCAGTTGAGCGACGATGGCTTCAAGTGAGGCGATTTCCGCTTCAAGCTCCGTAATTTTTGCGGAGATGGCCGAATAGGCCGCATCAAACTGGGGGCCGGACACATCCTGGTAAGGAGTCATGATGCCCGTTTCCCGGATTTCATCAAAGGCCGTGGCAAGATTTCCGTGCCACGTCTTCGGTGTCAGCTCCGGCTCCATGCACTTCGGCTCATTCTGCTGGAATTCGCCCTGCTTTCCCTGCAGTTCCCCCTGGCATGTATTCAGCCGCCGGATCTGCTGCCTTTTCAGCTCAATCAGCATCAGGTAGTAGCCAATCATGCAATCTTCCCCTCCGTTTCTTTTCTTCTTGCCGGCTGTACACCGTTGCTCCCGCCCTTCAGAAGGGCCGGAACGACGAAGGCGAACAGTCCCGCAACTGCGAGTATGATGACACCGATCAAGATCCAGTTGCGGAGCGGTGTCCCTTCTGTCTGCTCTTCCGTAATCTGCTGCGGCTCTTGGGCCGCGGCTTCTTCGGATACCGGGGCCTTTTCAGTGAACAGGCCGAGCTCCGCCGCTTTGGCGGCGGGCGTGCCGGTTTCGGACCTGCCCGGCTCAAGGAACAGTTCTGACACTTCGATCGGTGACGGGATACGGACTTCTTCCGAGAAGTCGAGGTTGATCTGCGATTCTGAGATGGTGTTTTTCATCTCGACCTGACCGCGGTCATGAAGATACTCCGTCTTTTTCTTGAATTCGAGTTCTTTGTATTCAAAAGGATCCAACGTCTCGGCAGGGTTTACCTCCGGTTCGTCTGCCGACACGGGCTGTGCGGCAATGACAGCTCCTGCTAGCAGGACAAGCGCAAAATTGCGCTTAAGCTTCATACGCCTCTTCCTCCCCGGCGGTTTCATTGCTTTTCCAGCGCTTCACCGCATACACGGCCACGAGGAACAGCACAGCAGCGATTCCGGCAATGGCCGCTCCGGTGTCAAAGAGTGTCACCGGGTCGTACTTGATCGACAGGTAGACCGGCGACAGGATGTCCGGAAGGTTTGCTTCGGGAACACCGAGAATCAGCAGCGGTGCGATGTAGATCGCCATAAGGACGATTGCCGCGATCCAGCCGATCGTCTCTCCGGCATCGAGCGCAGCCGTCACAAGCGCCGAACCTGCGATGACGACCAGGATGGTGAAGATGGTCCACTCGATGGCCCGGTGGTCATTGAGAACATACATGTTGATGCTGTACAGGCTGATGATCAGGCCGCTGATCAGGCCAAGAAGTGCCGGCATGGCCGTCCGGAGAAGCGGCGTACCATCCTTGATCTTGTGGCCGAAGTAACCGATTGCCAGGCTCGAGATGAGCATGATGACATACAGGATGACCGGCGGAACCTTTTCCATGTTCTCTCCGGCGACTGCTTCTCCCCTCACGCTGAGCGGGTTGATGAAGTGATCGAAGACGTAGCCGTTTTCCTGGCCGTCGACATAGGTGTTGTCGAGGAAGCCTCTTACATCCTCATTAAACGCCTGGATGGCTTCAATATTCCGCTCCCAGCGGTCGCTGAACACATCGGTCGATTCTTCGAATCCGTTGGCCTTGCCCTGGAGATCGGCGGCATAGCTGACGATGCTGTCCTGCCGGTCCGCCACTGCGTTCATCGTGCTGCTTAGCATGATCAGCTGTGAACCAATTGTGGCCTGCGTCGAAGCGACCTGGCCTGCGGAACCATCCGGCTCCGGCTCTCCGCCCGGAATGGCGTTGCCCGGATTCTGGATCTGAGACAGAATGGCGGATGCCTGATCTTCCAGGCCGTATAAATCCTGGAGGAGTTCGGCATGCTGGATGCCCACGGACTTCTCGTAGCCCGCCATGATGGCAGCAAATGACGAGTTCCATTCTTCCACTCTGGCCGATGTCTCAGGAAGGCCTTCGCCGACAGTTTCCCAGGCAACCATTTCTTCTTCCCCGAGTGCGGCGATGTCCTGCGTGAGCGTCTGGATGATTTCATCTTTCAGCACTTCGTCTTTCAGTGCCCCTTCGCGCTGAACCCCCTGGTCCAGTGCAAAACCGAGCTGTTCAAGAGCTGCGTGATAGGTCAGTAGCGCATCGAGATTTTTCGAAGCCGGCGCCTTTGCGAACAGCTCCTCGAGTGACGCTTTTCTTTCCGCAGTCAGCCCTTCGTGTTTAAGCAGGCCCGCTTCTTTTTTCTCAATCTCGCGGACGACCGCGACCGTGTCGGCCGGGTAGTCGTCCAGTGTATGGCGGGCAGAAGCATATGCACCATGGAGCGTTTCATAGGCCGCATACAGATTGTTGTACAGATTGGAAGCAGTTTTGGCTGCTTCTGCTTCCGACCCGCTGTCCCCCTGGAGGGCGGCGGTTTTCTCATTGATGGACTCGGTGATGCCCGCGAGCTTTCCGGCTGCCCCGTCCAGTTCTGCAAGGAGTGGTGATTCCGGCTGCTCGGCCGCAAGCTGCTCTTTCAGGCCCGCGATGGAAGCAGCAAGCTCATTGATGCCCGCCTTTTCTTCCTCGAAGGAAGGTGCCGGGTCTTCAGCCGGCTCCCCGGCCTGTTGCTCAAGCTTATTCTTGGCTGATGCCAGCTCTTCCTTTGCCGGAAGCCCTTCGGGACCGCCGGCTTCCGGGATGGCGGATCCTGCGCCTTCCCGGATTTTCTTCTGGACATTTCCGATGATCGAGTCATTGTAGCGCTCGATTGCAGTACCTTGTGCCGCCAGGATTTCATCAGCCTGCTTTGCGGCTTTTTCCTGGCGGATCTGCGCAAGTGCGTCAAACTTTTCCTTATTGGCTTCAATTTGTTCATTGACCTTCACCAGCTCCGCGGCAAGCTGTGCGTTGTTTTCCTCAAGCTCATTGAGGGTCTGCTGGAACTGCTCAGTCTGCTTGGCCGCCGCTTCCTGCACCTTTGCGATGCTGACTCCCTGCAGCTCTTCCAGAATGTTGCGCTGGGCCAGCTGGAATGTTTTATAGTCTTCGACATGGCCCATGAAGTTCGAGAGTTCGTTGCTGAAAGTCTCGACGCTGCTGATGCGCTCGTCATGGCCCTGGTGCACGTCACCGACGGTCTGGCGCAACTGCTCAACCTGTTCGCGCTGGCGCTGCATCTGATCGGCCAGCGCATTCGCCCCTGGCTCATAGTAGCCCACCATCGCGTCGAGGAATTCGCTTTCCTTATCGAGGATCGCGTTGAATTCCTTCTTGATGTGGTCCATCTCGGAGGCGACGTAACTCCAGTAGAGCGTGGCGATCCGGCTGTTAACGCGGTTGGTCGCACGGTCGATCTCCTCGATGATCGTCTCCTTCACATTGCCACTTTTCTGGCTCTGCACATGATAGGAGAATTCCGCCTTCTCAGGGTTGGCTTCATCATAGGACATGACCTTGTCCGAGAAGTCGGATGGGATATAAACGACTGCGTCATAGCGGTTGGCCTTCAGACCGTTCTCGGCCGACCCCCTCCCCGTCACTTCCCATTCGTAGGAAGAATCCTCTGAAAGGATGGACACGATTTCCCTGCCCATCTCGACCTCTTCTTCTCCCCGTTCGCTGCCGAGGTCCTCGTTGACAACAGCGATCGTGCGTCCCGGCGAATCTGCGAATGACAGCACGTTTCCGGACATGAATCCGAAAAACGCGACCGGAAGCGCCAGGATGACGATGAGCCCGGCAATGATTGCAGCGGGTTTTTTGTAATTTCTTTTCATGATCGTACTTTCTCCTTCTCCATCAGACAGAACGGCGTCATGATCTTCGTGCTTTTTCCGTTCAGAATATAGTGTGCGAATCCTGCCGGCAGCTCTTCTTCTTTCCGCTCATACGGAACGTTGAGGATGGTCTGTTCGGATTTCTTCATGAAGACCAGGGCCTGCCGGACAAGCTTCAGTTCATTGGTGAATGCATCATAGCCTTTCGATATCTCTGCATTGGAGCTTGAGACGATAACGTTGAAGCCGAGGTGCGAATAGTTTTTCATCAGCTTCGCCAGGCGGTCCTGGATACGTGCGTCCGCCGTCTGGAGGAATCTCGAGTAACCGTCGATGAACAGATAGGACGGGACTGTCTCCACCTGCGCTCCAGGTTCCCGGATTGAGGCGACATAGGCTGCCTCCGCTGCTGCGAAGTGCTGCTCCGCGTCCGCAATCCACGCTTCCAGGCTTTCTTTCGTGTCGGCATAGGTGATTCGGGAATCCTGTGCAAATGCCGAGAGTCCCCTGTCGAACGAGTCGAATACAGCGACGGGGCCGGTATCCTGAGAGCGGACCGCCCGGATCAGAACCTTCATCATGTTCGTCTTGCCGCGCTGGGCAAGTCCGATGATGAGAAGATGTCGGTTGCGGTTGAAGTCGATTGCGACCGGACGGACCGCTTCCTCGTCCAGGCCTGCAGGCACGATGCCAGGTCCGCCCGCTCCTTCCGCTGCCATTTCGAACTGTTCCAGCGTAAGTTCCGCCGGCAGCATCGGAATCGGCTGCGGCACTCCGGAGCCCGCGTAGCGCTCTTTCAGTGCGCGGACCTTTTCCTTCACGCTTTCCAGAACGGTGAAGTCATCTTCGCCGTCCGCAGGAAGGAACATCTGCATGAACAGGGCTTCTTCCTTCTTGAGGATTGCGCGTCCCGGAATCGGTTCCGGTGTATACGGCGGCCGTCCGACGATTCCGTACATCTCCGACGAGTCCATCAGATAGTGGACCACTTTTACCTTCAGGTTGTTCATGAGGGTCTGGCGGACGGACATCGGCCTTGTGGCTGCAAGCAGGATATGGATACCTAGCGACTGTCCGTCACGGCCGAACTGGTTCATCTGCATCTCCAGCTCTTCCATTTCGTCCCGGATGATGTCGTAGTTGTCGATGGCCAGGTAGACCAGCGGGAATTTTTCTTCCGCGATGCGGTTGTACATGGCGATCGTGCTTACTTCCGCCTTCTGGAAAGCGGCTTTCCGGCGGACAATCTCGTTCTTGATCAGCCGGATCAGCTTATCTCGCTTTAGTTCATCGTCCAGCGTCAGGTAGTCCGCCGTGTGCGGAAGCTGGCGGAGTGGCAACAGCGACCCGTTTCCGTAGTCCAGCATGTAGAAGTTTGCTTCCTCCGGCGTTTTTATGCCGGCGATGCCAAGGATGAGCGACTGGAGCGTATAGGATTTACCGTAGCCCGGCGACCCGAACACGCCTGTATTACCGTCCGCATCCGGATCGTATCCCACGGGGTACTGGCTTTGCTTTTCCGGCTCGTCAGCTATACCGATTGCAAATCCTCTGCCTTGTAACCGAACGGCTGCAGACTGTGTAATCCGGCCGTCAAGCGGAGGCAGCCAAGGGCTCGACAGACGATCTGCCCCGATCGACCTCGCCGCCTCCCCGATTTTGGCGGTTACCGCCTCGATCTGTGTCAGGCTGCTTTTCCTTCCTTCCGAGACGGAAAGCCCTGTAAGCGGTTCGAGACCGAGGTCGGTGACAATCGCCACTTCATCCTCGCCTTCATAAGTCTCGGTCAGATAAGGCGCACCGCTCCATCCGGACTGGAACAGTTCATATACTTCGTTGTTGCCGACCTGGAGGTATCCGCGGCCTGTGACCGTGATGGCCGCCGCATCGCCGTTTTTCAGGATTTCCTTGCTGTCCGCAGCATCCTGGACCTTTAGTGCGACACGGAAGCGTGCGTTACTCCAGATCTGGTCGTCGATGATGCCGCCAGGCTTCTGGGTGGCCAGGATCAAATGGACACCAAGGCTCCGACCGATCCTGGCTGCACTGACGAGCTCCCGGATAAAGTCCGGCTCCTCGTTTTTCAGCTCTGCGAATTCATCCGAGATGAGGAACAGATGCGGAAGCGGTTCTTCCGCCACTCCGCTTTTATGAAGAGATGTATATTCATCAATATGGGTGACCGTATACCGGTCGAACAGCCGCTGCCTGCGCTTGAGCTCACTCTTGATGGAAGCAAGTGCCCGCAGACTGAAGTTCCGGCTCCCCTCTATGTTCGTGATTGTTCCGAGCAGGTGTGGAATATTCTTGAACGGCTGTGCCATGCCGCCGCCCTTGTAGTCGATCAGCAGGAACGCCACCTCATGGGGGTGGAAGTTCACAGCGAGCGACAGGATGTAGGTCTGAAGGAATTCCGATTTTCCTGAACCGGTCGTTCCGGCCAGCAACCCGTGAGGACCGTGGGCCTTCTCGTGGAGGTTCAGCTCCAGCAGGTCTTCGCGGCCTTTATAACCGACCGGAACTGCAAGAGATTTTGCCGATTGGTTCGTTTCCCATTTTTCAATGATCGGCAGGTCTTCCACGTCGGTGACTCCGTACAGGTCAAGGAAACCGACTGACTCGGGAAGCGAGTTCGTCATCCCGACCTGGTGATCAAGTGTTCTGAGTGTCCTCGCGAACCTTTCATCCCCTTCAGGCACATAGCGGTCCAGCCTGAACCGGGTATCCGACGCCACACGGTCCCGGATGAGGATGTCCCCTTCCCTGTCATTCACATACCGGACGAGCATATGGACGTTTTCTGTAATCCGTTCTTTGGCGTCTGCCGTGAAGATTACGGAGATGCCGAGCGCCTGGTGATGCTTTCCCTCCAGGTATTCGAGGATGACATGTTCCCCGATCAGCCTGTAGTCGGACACAATGAACACAAGGTGTGGCATAAATACCACCTTGCCCCGGTCTTCGTGATTATCCCGTTCCCTGAGGATCTCATAAAGCGAACCGAGCAACTGATCACGAGACCGTTCATCATGGATGAAGCCCCTGGCATGCATGTGCGGCAACCGGAAATGCGGAAGCCACTTCATCCATTCAACCTGGTCATACTTACTGTCATTGAAAATATAGACAAACCGGACATCGTGGTAACTGTGGAAAAAGGAAAGCTGGCCGACAATCTGCGCAATTTCCTTCCTGATGACGTCTTCCTTCCCGAACAGGCCGATTATCCCTTTTGAAAGGTCAGCCGTGACAGGGGCGTTGTCCAGTTCGCTGAACACTTCCTCCATCTTTTTTGACTGCTCAATCAGATCGTCGACTTCCCGGTTGGCAAGATCTCCCGAAGAGAGATTAAGATTGTAACTTGCCTTGACCCGGCCAGTGCCAAGCCTGAAATGCAGAAAGTCATCATTTTCTCTTGTTTTTTCCCAGATGCGGCCGGATAGGCCATCCGTCATTTGCTTTAGTGCCGGGAAAGCCGGGTAGTGATAGTCCAGCATGCGTTGTTGCTTACCGCGCAGCTCATACAATTCCTCACGCATGTTTTCCAGGTAAGCCGTGTAGACCCTGCGGCGCTTTTCTTCCTGACGCTTCCGGCGCTTGCGTTCCCTGAAGTATTGGGCGGTCGATGTGATCAGCGTCACGATGAACATCGAGATCGAGATGATGATAAAAAGGCCTCTGGGGATAAAGATCACGACGAGCGACATGACGATTAGCATGACGAGCGGCGGCAAGATCACGAGCCAAAGCCCCCGTCCCTCATCCGTCTGTTCCTGTACCGGGAAAGACAGCGACACCTTGTCCTCCGGCGCTTCGTAGACGATCCGCGGCGTGCGCCGGTAGACCGGATAGGATTTCATCACTTCGGACTCGGGAGGCTGGAATGCCGGCAGTTTTGTCGTGAATGCACCTGTACAGGACAGCTCGATCACGTCCTTATCCGTCAGCCGGACCTGCATGCCGAGCCACAAAATGACATCCCCTGTCTGCAGGGGCACAGAACCTGACCGTTTCTTTCCGTTCAGGTAGAACGGACAGCCGAATTCCACGTCTGCATACCATTTGCCGCCCCCTTCAGGGAGACAAAACGCTTTTCTTCGTCACCCGTGATAACGGTATCCCTCAAATTCACCGTCGCTTCCATATTCCCTGCGCCGAATGTGATGTGGTCCGTATACCCGACGTAATATGTATGGCTCCGCCTGGGTGCGGGAAGGACCGACAATGTCAGGGAACGGCCCCGCTGCGTGACGGAGACCGGCTGGCCGATTTTCAGGTAACCGATTTTCCCTTGCCCATCCCGTATCGTGAAGCCCTCTTCCCCGCCTTCCAGCTGAAAGGCGCCCTTGACGAACGGAAAATCCAGCACCGTGATGCTGTCCCCGACAGAAGGGCCGACTGTCATCCGCTTCACTGAGTATTCATTGAAATCGAGCCGCTGGACGTGTTCCGCATAATGGACCCATAGTTGCTGCAATCATTTCACCTTCTATTCTTTCTGCGCGTCCGGCAGGATCATGGAGCCGGCGTTTCCGTATCTTCAGGTGTCTCCTCCGAGGCAGGTGCATCTTCTTGGGCTTCCTGCTCTTCAGGGGCTTTTTCCGCGTCAGCTTTTTCAGTGCCGCCAGATGGCTCTTCATCTTTCGCATCCGCACCCTTGACCGGCTCTTTTTCTTTCTCCGCCTCTTCCTCTGCTTTGTTCAATTCATCCATCGCCTTGCGGATCTCCTCGAGTTCGCTGTCCATTTCCCCGATCATTTCCTGCTTTTCCTCACCTGACAGGCTGTCATCCGAACGGATTTCTTCCTGGCGTACGGCAAGGGCATAGGCAAGGAGGACCGGGTCTTCCATTGCCCGGGCCAGATCGACGGCTTCTTCTCCCTCATCCCTGCCGATGTAGATCCAGTACTTCAGGTAGTCTTCATCAGTCTTCAGCGTGATGTTCGAGCGGATATTCTCCTTCTGCTCTTCTGTCAGCCGTTCATTGATGACATAGGAGTCGGCAAGCTCGTAAAGAGTCCGTCTACGTCGTACTTTGACAGCAGTGTCACCGTATCGCTGTATTTCATCGTCATGTAGGATTCATGGGCTTCCGTGATCGCTTCGGTTTTCGGTTTCTCGTAAGCGAAAGTATAGCCGGCAAGGGCGATGGACGGAATCAGCAGAATGCCCGCCGTAATGCTGAAGATCTTGGCCAGCTTCCACTTTTTCTGCGGCAGCCTGACATTCATGCTTTCTTTCTGGTCAATGGACCGGATCACCCCGTCGATATGCTTCAAGAGTTCATCCTGGTTTTCAGCCTGCATGATCGCCTTCGTGCGCGGTTTCAGGTCAAGCGTTTCATAATGTTTCAGAAAGTCCTCATACGGCCGGCTGTTGTCGACGGCCGCAGCTGCGGCAGCTTTGACCTCCAGCCATACACGATCCGGGTCCTGTCCGGCCGGCGGAAGGCTATCCTCCACTCCCCAGTGCAGGAAGTGAGGCTCCAGGCCGCTGCCGAACACAATATTTTCCGGGCAGATCACAGGCTGAAGACGGCTGTCCTCATCCGCCCCTGCTCTTTCCGCAAGGCGGCCCGCGAAGATCCACCGTGTCTTCTCGTCTTCTTCATGGATGGCGATAAAACGCCGGAACCGTTCGGGGAATTCTGCTGTAATGACCAGCTCATCCCCATCAATTTCTATCGTTTTCCGGATGACCGGATCAGCGGATCCGAGGAATGCGATTTCCGCTTCATTTTTCAGGCCGATCCGTTCCGTCTGGAAAACGAACGAACTCTGATAATCCCCGTGACGGATCGCGGCATCCAGCAGCGCTTCCATATATGTCTGTGTTCGATTGGCCATATCAGTGATGCTCCTTTGCCTTGTTCATCCCAAAAAACGTTGCTGTCAGAGAATCTCCAGCCGGTCACCGGACGTAATGCCGCAATGCGCCATCGTCAAATGTCCCGGATAGGTCCTATTTCTATTGGTGACCCGTACCCAATGGCCTTCCCGCTGATGTCTGGCGACATCTTTTGCTTCCCGGGCGATGTCCGCCAACTTCTTGAATGTGTGGTAGTCCGACAGCCTGAGGTCAAATACGCCACCCTCATATCGGGACAGATCCACAGTGACTTCAATATACATCCGAATACCTCCCATTAAATGAAGGAAAAGCGCCTTCCGGATAATTTGAAAGGCGCTCAACTATTCCATCCAGCAATCAGCTACGGATCTGGCTTGCAATCTGCTCGTCCGCATCACGCAGGGCATGGCCAGTGCGGTTCAGCTGTACAGCGATTTCAGAGAGAAGGTCCTGCATGTCGATGAAGTGCGGCTTCAGGCGCTCGTACTGTTCTGCAAATGCACGGCTGGAAGCCCCTTCCCATGCAGACTGAAGTTCAGCGATCATGCCGTCCAGGCGGCCGATCTGAGCCGAAACCTCGCTGGATTCGTTATTGTAACGGTTGGACATCGCTTCCAGTTCGGCAGGGGTTACGCGAATAATTCCTGACATTCCATCCATCTCCTTTTCAAACTTTCATATTAAAATAACTGCTGTCCGCAGGTATTTCCGGCTTTAGCTGCATGCACAAAAACAGCGCACAGCCTGTCGGGTGGTTCACAGAAAACATTGCAAAAGTGTTCCCGTCGGCGGGTACATCCTGAATGTTCCTTTTAATTGAATACCTTCCAGTCACAACAATGTCAAAAACACATCCGAAGACCCCTTGACCAAAACGTGACGAAAGACCTTCCACTGTCGAAATTACATGAGGTGAGAAAAGCATTTATTAAACAGACGCTTACATTCAATTAGACCTTTATCCCTACATAATCGATTTTTTCGGCTATAAAAGTCTGGTTCCAACCCAACATTCAAAGGCACAAAGTTTCATTTTCATTTTCTTATTCTTTCCATTTACCTTGAACTAAGCTATCTCTTATTCAAAGTAATATAGGGCTGAAAGTTTACCTAAACTTGGTCAAATTCATACAAACTTCATAGGCCGTTAACATTCGATAGTGATAGAATGAAAGGGATTTCAATTAACTGAATTGGAGGATCGATGGATGAACCATTCTAAAAAAGCGGTTAAGGTTACCGGGGCGCTGCTGCTGTCAGCCGGAATGCTGTTTGCATCGCCCGGACCCGTCAATGTACTGGCGGAAGTTCCGGGAGATGCCGTCAAGCTGAGGATTTTGGAGACGACCGACACTCACAGCAACCTCTTCAGCTACGACTACTATAAAGGTGCAGCCAACGAGAACTTAGGTCTTCTGAAGGTCGCATCAGCAGTGGAGGCGGCAAGAACTGAAGTGAAAAACTCTGTGCTTGTCGACAACGGGGACACCATTCAGGGGACACCGCTTGGCACGTATTATGCGACGGTCAACCCTGTCGGGGATGATGAAGTACACCCTGTCATCAAACTCATGAACCTGCTGGACTACGATGCAGCCGTCCTCGGCAACCATGAATTCAACTATGGCCTCGACTTCCTGGAAAAGACATACGAAAAGGCGGAATTCCCGTTCCTGAGCGCCAACGTGTATAAGGATGACGGGGATGACAATCCGGACAATGATGAGCTGATGTACGAGCCTTATGAGGTTGTTGACAAGGAAGTGACCGACGAAGCCGGCAACACCCACACGATCCAAATCGGTTACATCGGCTTTGTCGCCCCTCAGATTGTAAACTGGGACAAGTCCCACCTGGACGGCAAGGTCATTTCCAAGGACATCACGGAATCCGCCGAAAAATACATTCCAGAGATGAAAGAAAAAGGCGCTGATGTCATTATTGCGATGGCCCACTCCGGATTCGACAAATCGGCAGAAGCCGGAACAAAGGCTGAAAACGCGGTTCTCCCGCTTAGCCAGGTAGAAGGTGTTGACGCGATCACCTTCTCCCATGCCCATGACATCTTCCCGGCGCCTGCAGGCGGAACACTCGGCTCCAACTTCATGGACGGAGATGATGTCGTCGCCTCCATCGATGCGGAAAAAGGAACCATCAACGGCATTCCGGCAACAGAAGCAGGGTATGGCGGAGAATATCTCGGTGTCATCGACCTGACCATCGAACCGGACGGCGACGGCTGGAAAGTGACGGACGGCAGCTCAGAAGTCCGCGCAGTGAAGGATTACGAGATGCACGAGACATTTACGGAGGACATCAAGCCATATCATGAGGCGACTGTCGAATACACGGAAACGAAAATCGGTACGACCACCTCTCCGATCCACAGTTATTTCGCCCTGGTACAGGACGATCCGTCCATCCAGATCGTGACAGAAGCACAGAAGGCCTATGCCGAGGACTTTATCGAACTGAACGCTCCGGAATACAAAGACACGCCGATCCTTTCCGTCGGTGCACCTTTCAAGGCCGGCCGTAACGGCGCAGCGGATTTCACCGATATCGCAGCCGGCGACCTGACCATCCGAAGCGCCGCAGACCTGTATCTGTATGACAATACGCTGAAGGCGGTCCTGCTGACGGGCAGCCAGGTCCGTGACTACCTCGACCGCGTCGCGGCGAACTTCAATACGATCGAACCGGATGCGGAGGGGCCTCAGGAACTCCTGAATCCTGACTTCCGTTCCTACAACTTCGATGTGATCGATGGGCTGACCTACCAGTTTGACATCACAAAACCTGCGAAGTACGATGCCGACGGCAACCGCACGGACGCAGAAGAAAGCCGCGTCACCAGCCTTGAATACAACGGCAAGCCGGTAGAAGATACCCAAGAATTCGTTGTCGTCATGAACAATTACCGCCAGAGCGGCAACTTCCCTCATGTCGCGGGTGCCCCGCTGATCGTCGACTCCGCTGAGGAAAACCGCCAGGTGCTCATGGACTATATCTCGGAGCAGAAGGAACTCAATCCTGCAGCAGACAACAACTGGTCGATCGTACCGATAGAAGGAGATCCTGTCCTGACATTCAAGTCCAGCCCTGAAGCCGAGAAATACGCGACAGGCAACATCGCCTACACCGGCGAGACGGATGAAGACGGCTTCGGCATCTTCACGTTCGAGCTCGGCGGCAAGGTCATCCCTACTCCTGAGCCGATCAAGTCGTTCCCGGACGTAAGCGACCGCCACTGGGCGAAATCCTTTATCGATCACCTCACGTCGATGAAAATCGTCAAGGGCTTCCCGGACGGGACATTCGGCCCTGAAAAGCCGATTACACGCGGTCAGTTTATGTCGATGACGGTCCGCTCCCTTGGCCTGAGCGACGGCACCCTTCCGTTCGAAGAAGAACTCGATCTTGCGATTAAGGCCGGCATCACGAACCGGACAGCGGATAACTTCGGTGCGGCTAACCTGATCAGCCGTGAACAGATGGCGGCCATGGTCGTCCGGGCATACTCCGTGAAGATCGGCAAGCCATACGAGGCTACGGCCGAGGCTGACTATCTTGACGGTGATTCCGTCTCCCCTTGGTTCGAGGAAGAAGTCAATGCCGCTTATGAACTCGGCTTCATGACCGGCAGCGAAGATGGCAACTTCAACCCGCAGGGCCATGCCGTACGGGCTCATGCAGCGAAAGTCATCTCTCTATATACGAAGAAATAAGCCTTTATCCCCGCGCAACCTGACGTGCGGGGATGTTTTTATGTTAAATTATCTAAAAAATCTATTATTTTAGGCCAAATCACGCTATGATAGGTTCTATCTCCGGCAGGAAGATACATAGGTTTGAAAAATCGAGAGTTGAGGAGGAATGTCTGTGGATCTGTTATTGGAAAAAATCGTGGGGTGGCTCTGGGGGCTGCCGCTTATCTTCACGGTCCTGTTCGTTGCGCTGTATTTCACTATCGGAAGCAAGGTTTTCCAGCTTCTTCATCTGCCCCATATTTTCAAGGCGACTTTCGGCAAAGTGTTTTCGAAAGAGGAACGGAAGCGCTCTAACAATGAGAAAGGAATTCTCACGCCATTCCAGGCAGTAAGCACGGCAATCGGCGGCAGTGTGGGCGTGGGCAACATCGGTGGAGTGGCGACTGCGATTGCGGTCGGCGGACCCGGTGCGGTCTTCTGGATGTGGCTTACGGCCATTTTCAGCATGATGACGAAGATGGTCGAGGTCACGCTCGCCGTCCATTACCGAAGCACCGATGAGAAAGGAGACCCATACGGCGGACCGACCTACTACATGCAAAAAGGGCTCGGAGAAGAAAAGAACTTCAAGTTCTGGTGGATTCCCGCATTTCTCTTCGGCTTCGGGATCTTCTCGACTTTCTTCATTACGCTCCAGAACTATACGGTCGCCGAAGCAATCGATTCTTCGTTCGGTTTCGGGCTGATCCCGTCGTCCATCATCTACGTAGTCGGAATCTACCTGATCATCCTCGGGGGCATCAAACGGGTCGGTGAAACGGCCGCCAAGCTGATTCCGGCGATGTGCCTGTTTTATCTGGTAGCCGGACTGTATATCATTTTTTCGAATGCAGGAGACATCCTCCCTGTATTCGGCCTGATCTTTGACAGTGCATTCAGCGGCATGGCTGCAGTAGGCGGGTTTACCGGGGCAGCTGTGGCACAGGTCATCCAGATGGGTGTTGCCCGCGCAGTCTACTCCAACGAAGCCGGCTGGGGAACGTCCCCGATGATCCACTCCACCGCCAAGACCGACCACCCGGTCAAACAGGGCATGTGGGGCGCTGCAGAAGTCTTTATCGATACAATTATCATCTGTACAGTCACTGCGCTGACCATCATTATCACCGGGTTGTGGTCGAGCGGCCTGGACGGCGCATCGCTCACTCTTGCAGCTTTTGAAGAGGGCATCGGTGAAGTGGGCCGCTACGTCATCACGATATCCGTTTTCCTATTCGGCCTTACGACGACCAGCGGCTGGTACACATACTATGAAATCCTGTTAAGACAGGTTTTCGGAAAGCCTGAGCAGTCATCGCTGAAAAATAAAGTCCTGAAGTTTTTCCAGCTCGTCTATCCGCTTCCCGGACTCCTGCTCGTCATCTATGCGGTTTACTACGAGCTTCCAGGCAAATATGTCTGGTACTTTGCCGACATCACAACAGCCATCCCGACGTTCATCAACCTGGTTGTCCTTCTTTTCCTGAGCAAACGCTTCTTCGAGCTTCTCCGGGACTACAAAGCCCGCGAACTTGGAGTTGGCATCCCGGATCCAAATTTCAAAGTATTTTACGAAGACCGGAAAAAGTGATTCCCTCTTCCCCTCCATCGTGACCGTTTATTTGGATTCCCCCAGGGAATAGTAAAGAGAGAATTTCAAACACGGGAGGGATCCGGATGGACACGAAAGCAACTGCACAGAAAATACTTGATGAAAGCATGGTTGGCACAATGGCGACCGTCCAAGGCGGCAAGCCGTTTACCCGATACATGACATTTTTCAATGATGGCTTCACCTTGTACACGGCCACCTCGAAACAGACTGACAAAGTCGACGAACTTGAGGCCAATCCTCACACCCATATCCTGATCGGCTACGAAGGCGAGGGCTTTGGCGACGATTACCTGGAGATCATGGGCACCGTCAAGGTCACGGATGAAGAAGGCCTGATTGACAAGGTTTGGAATGATGCGATGGAAAGCTATTTCGAAGGACCTGATGATCCAAATCTTGTTATCCTGAAAGTACAGCCTGATGCCATGCGTGTCATGAACAAAAAAGGACAGCCGCCGCAAGACGTATCGTTTTAAGGAAAGCTCCAGCCCTTCCGGTTATTCTCCGCCGGAAGGGCTTTTTAGGATATTCCGGATGTCTCAGCCCTACTGTCACGGGGTATAGTTGGATAATTCATGCCGAGCGGTCCCCAGAAAAGGAGAGAATGATGTGAATCCCAAATTTGAGGAAATGCAAAAGCGTCTGAGCCATATCGGAAACCTGAACAACTACATAGAACAGCTCGTTGACAAGGTGCCGGGAAACCTGATCTCGCAAAAACAGCGGCGCAAACTGATCGACGCCATCACGGATGACGAGGATCTGAACGCCCTGCTGGAAGGACTCAAAAACCCGCGCCCTCCCCGCTTCGTTCTCGTCGGACGGACCGGCGTCGGCAAGAGCAGCCTGATCAATGCAATGAGCGGAAAATACCTTGCCGAAGTCAGTGACGTGGAGATTGGCACGAAAGAAGCCAGGAGGTTCACCTACGAGTCGGAAGGACAGGTTTACTTTGAAGTCATCGACACGCGCGGCATCGGAGAATCGGAGACCTTCGATACGAAAGCGGAGGATGAGCTTGCAGGCGTGATCCGTGAGTTCCGGCCGGACGCGCTCCTCTTTCTTCAGAAAGCGACGGAGCGGGCACATATCGACAAAGATGTCCTCGTCACCAAACAGCTCATGGAAAAAACGGGCGGCGAACTGCCGCTGATAGCGATCCTCACGCATATCGACGAATTGAACCCTTCCCGCATTAAGGAACCGGCCCTATATCCGGAAGACAAGATCGATCTGATCTCAGAAAAAACCGGGCAGCTGGAACGCATCTTCATGCAGTGCGGGCTGGATGCAACTGCGATTCTCCCGGTCTCCTCTTACATCGAATGGAGCCGGGATCCCGACAACGCCTCGGATGGCGAACATGACCATCCCGAAATCGCTTTTGACGGCCGGAAAGGCATTGAGGAACTTCTGGATTTTTTGGAGGAAAGCCTGGATGTCCGGGCAGCCATCCATCTTGGGCTGACGGTCCGGCTGAACCGGGTGGCGACCAGGATAGCTGAGCGCTTTATCCGGATCTTTTCCGCGCTCAGCGCGACCGTAGCCCTGAGCCCGATCATCGCGTCGGACATCGCCGTACTCCTCACCCTTCAGTCGATGCTCATGATGATCATCGCCTACCTGTCCGGCAGGGAACTGGAATTCAAGACAGCGAGGGATTTGCTGATCTCACTTGGCGGCATCGGTGCAACCGGCTTTACATTGCGAATGGTCGCCCAGCAGGGAAGCAAGTTTGCGAATCTTGTATTCCCTGGAGCCGGCTCGGCGCTCAGTGCCTCCATTGCCAGCGGTGGCACCTATGCCATCGGCAAAGCCGCCACCGCCTATTATTTGAGAGGTGTTCCCGAAAATGAACTCCAGCAGGTTGTCAAAGAGGCCCAGAAAGAGTTCGAGGAAGAACAGAAAAGTGAAAGCAAAACAAATCCGTTAGAGTGAATGAATATACACCCTTATGCAACGGATAATATGCAAAGTAAGTACCCGCACATTGAAAAAGACGGCTGCCCCAAATGCGGGTTGCAGCCGTCTTATTTCTTTTTGCCCATTTGACGGACCGGATACATGAGGAGATCACCGGCAAGCTCTGCGGCTCTGGACCAGAGAGCCCCTTTTCCTTCCACGAGGCGGCGAACCGTCATCTCCGCCTGTTGCTGGCGTTCCTGCAGTTTCAGCAGGGTATCAAAGCCGCTCCGGACCAGCCCTCTCAGCCTTTCCTGCATGCACTCGGCGACTTCCGGAAAGAATTCGCTGAAGTGATCTTCCCCGATCCACTTTTGTGCCTGCGCCGCTTTGTCGATTTCCTGCTTATAGTACACGGACTGCGACTCCATCAAGTAATACAGGTCAAGTGCATCATGGATCCGGCTTAGCTTGCCGTAGCCGATATTTTTGGCCCTGTACAGCTTCACTGCCTCGCGCACGTCTTCACCGCGGCTGTGGCGCCGGGGCTTGTCCTGATGAAGAACAGCGTAGCCGGAGTCGGGAAGGGCCGGATACCAGCGCCGGAACTTTTCCTCAAACTCCACCAGCACTGCCGCCATCTCTCTGCGTGCTTCTTTTTCATATTGCCCTTTCGGATAATAATAGTCCAAAAGCTCCGCACGTTTCTTCCGCCTAGCGAGCCAACCGCCTGCCTCCGGCCAATCCGGATACGGTCCCGCCGGACGCTTGTCCCTTTCTTCCATGATGCACTCCCCCTTTCATGAAGTCCTTTTCTCTCATTATACGGCTTTTTCCGCATATCTTCATCTTTTGGAGCCATAGGAAAAGCCTCCGCGGGCAGCGGAGGCCTGGCATTTGATCATTTGATCCACTTGTGGCGCATCGGACTCTGGTCGTCTTCTCCGTATACCGGATCCTGTCCGGGGATACCGGCATTGCCGATCGTATTTTTCGCCTGCGCTGCCTTGGCCGGATCGCGCTCCATCAGATTCGGTTCCGCCCCTTCGGGATAGGCGCCGACCACTTCGAAGTCGTCCGACGACTCCACTTTCATATGTCCCGTGCCGGCGGGCAGCAAAATCACATCTCCCGGTTTGACCTCGAGCCTCTGTCCGGAATCCCCTCCCGCCAGGATCGTCCCGGTTCCGCGTCGGACACCCAGCACTTCGTGTGTATTGGAGTGATAGTGCAGATAATCATAAACATCCCCAGACCAGCTGTTTGTCCAACCATGGCTGTTGAATGCCGCTTCGATCTCTTCGGGGCTGCGCCCGCCGTCTTCCCCGTCAAATGCATTCTGGTAGAAAATGACCGGAAGCGCCGGGTTATTCGGAATCTGTCCGTCTTCTTTCAGGAAAAACGATTGTACTTGAATATCCATCTGATCCGTCCTTTCTTCCATTCTTCCATAGTTGCTCTGTTTATCATTTACCCGTCTGCCGTTTCGCTAACCGTTTCCTTTTTCCGTACTGCCAAATTTCAATTTCAAAATACCTCCGGGACATTTAAATAGGTCTTTTCTCACTTAATAACGCCGCTTTCTTACAGGGAGATGCGCCAAAATCCAATTTTGGCACCTTCAAAATTGGATTTTGCTAATTTGACAATCACATTAGCCGATTCGACCTCCGCACATGCGTTTTATAGGCTGAACGTACCCGGGAAAACGTTGCGCCGTGCACGGCCGGAAAGGCCGACCGATGAATCCGAACACAGAAGATCTCATCATGCAATATGAACCTATGATTTCCGCCATGCTCCGACAGCTCAACATCCGCCGCGATCATGACAATTTCCGTCAGGCGGCGCGCCTTGCGCTTTGCCAGGCATACTCAAGATACGACAGCAACCGGGGCCATTTCGCTCCATTTGCGTACCGGACGATCCGCGGAGCGATGCTGGATGAACTGAAAAAAGAAAGCCGTCACGCGGATGCGGGTTCAGCCGTCGGTCCCGAAGTGCTTGAGGCATTGGCAGGACGGCATGGGCCCCATGCAGATGCGCCTGTCCCCGACGACCGGCTCCCGCTGCTGCGTCAGGCCTTAGCCCGGCTGCCTGAAGAGGACCGGCTCCTGCTCATCAGGCTCTTTGCGGAGCGCATGCCCTACGCCGAATGCGCACGGATTGCAGGAATCTCCATTCCCGGCATCAAAAAGCGGCGTGAACGTATTTTGGCAAGACTCAGGAATCAGATCACTGCGATGATCGAAGAGGAAGCTTCTGTTTAGCCGGATGTCCCGCGGGTAAAGATAACCGTAAATGATAAGAATTCCAGGAGGGATTGCAAATGGCAAAAGTGATCACAGTTGAAAACGGCCTGCAGGCACGCGAAGAAATCAATAAGCTCGTCACACAGGGATACGACAAGGAACACATTTATCTGTTCGCACACTCTGATGACCGGGAAAAAGACATCGCGGAAGCACTCGATGTAGAAACAGCAGGCATGAGCGATACCGGCTTCTTTAAAGGAATGAAGAATCTCGTCGCAAAGCGCGGCGATGAACTCCGCTCCGAATTCCAAGGTGTCGGGCTGTCCCAACAGGAAGCAGACGAGTACGAGAAGGTGCTGGATGAAGGTCGCCTTGTCCTCGTTGCCCAGGACGCAACGGACAAATAAGCAAGCTGAAACGCCGTCCGATCCGGGCGGCGTTTTCAGCACTTATAAACGGATGTGCATAAACTGATGAAAAGCCGCACAAATGAAGCAAGGAGGAAGCAGCATGGGCATTCACAGCTTTTTTACCAGTATGAACGACCTGGAACGGATCATCCGTGCACCCGGCAAGTTCAAATTCGAAGAACATAATGTCGCCGCGCATTCATGGAAAGTGGCACAATATGCCATGTTTTTCGGCACGCTTGAAGAAATGCACGGGGCGGATGTTGACTGGAAGTCCCTTTATGAGAAAACGATCAACCATGACTTTGCAGAAGTCTTTATTGGAGACATCAAGACGCCCGTCAAGCATTCCTCCCCCGAACTAAAACAGATGCTGGCCACAGTCGAGGAAAAGATGATGGAAAAGTTTATCCTCCGGGAAATCCCGGAAGAGTTCCAGGCGGTCTTTTTCCATAGAATGAAAGAAGGCAAGGACGGCACACTCGAGGGACGCCTGCTCGAGCTGGCCGACAAGCTGGACCAGTTCTATGAGGCTTACGCGGAACTCAAACGGGGAAATACCGAGCCTGATTTTATCCAGATGTATGAAATCGCTCTGACAAAGATCCTGGATATGCCGCTTAAACAGAGCGTGACCTATTTCCGTGATGTCATCCTTGAAGATGTCGTCAGCGAAAAGACAGCGGTAGACGTCAAAAGCCTCACCATTCGGATCCTGAATGACCAAAAAAATTAAGCGCCAAAAATGTGAATGTTGTTTGAACAATTGCTATTAAATGCCATAATCCGAAAATTCGGTATTGAAAACGCTTGAGCGGCTGTGTATAATTATGAAATCAGACTCATAGCATTTTCTGAGAAAACATAGACGGAAAAGAACGAGGAATCCAAGCAGGTTCCTTTTTTCGGTTCCAGGAAAGGAATGATGCAACATGCAGATGGTCAGAGACGTTAAGGAAGAGGCACGGCGCAACGCAAACGATTATGTCCATCAGGTCTTCGAACTCGTCAAACGGCGCAATCCTGGACAGAAAGAATTTCTCCAGGCGGTCCGTGAGATTTTCGATTCTCTCCGCCCTGTCTTTGCACAGCACCCCGAGTACATCCGGGACGGCATTCTGGAGCGGATCGTCGAACCCGAACGGATCATTTCATTCCGGGTGACGTGGGAAGACGACAACGGGAAGGTCCATGTGAACCGCGGTTACCGTGTCCAGTACAACAGTACGCTTGGACCGTATAAGGGCGGGCTCCGCTTCCACCCTTCCGTCAATGACAGCATCATCAAATTCCTGGGCTTCGAGCAGATTTTCAAAAACGCGCTGACAGGTCTTCCGATCGGCGGCGGCAAAGGCGGCGCCGATTTCGATCCAAAAGGCAAGACAGACCGCGAAATTATGCGCTTCTGCCAGAGCTTCATCACCGAACTGAGCAAACATGTCGGTCCGGATACGGACGTCCCTGCGGGCGACATCGGTGTCGGCAAGCGTGAGATCGGCTACATGTTCGGCCACTACAAGCGACTGCGCAACGCTTACGAAGCAGGCGTCTTTACCGGGAAGGATCCCGAAAGCGGCGGCAGCCTCGGTCGGAAGGAAGCGACAGGCTACGGCCTTGTCTATTTCACAGATGAGATGCTCAAGCACCACGGGCTGAACCTTAAGGACAGGACAACTATCGTATCCGGATCCGGCAACGTATCGATCTATGCGATGGAAAAAGCAATCGAATACGGCGCAAAAGTCATTGCCTGCAGCGATTCAAACGGCTATATATATGACCCTGCCGGGATCAATCTCGACACCGTCAAGCAACTGAAGGAGGTCGAGCGCCGCCGGATCAAGGATTACGTCATGTTCCACCCGGATGCGACCTACACGGAAGGCTGCGCGGACATCTGGTCAATCCCGTGTGAAATTGCACTTCCTTGTGCCACACAAAATGAACTCGATGAAGCGTCTGCTGCTAGACTCATTGAAAACGGCCTGATTGCAATTGCTGAAGGTGCGAATATGCCATGCGACCAGGAAGCGATCGACATGTTTATCGAGAACGGCATCCACTATGGCCCGGCCAAGGCAGCCAATGCCGGCGGCGTTGCAGTGTCCGCTATGGAAATGTCCCAGAACAGCATGCGCTATTCCTGGACAGCTGAAGAAGTCAATGAAAAGCTGCACCGCGTCATGAAAGACATTCATAAAAACTGTGTAGAAACTGCAGAGCAGTATGGCTTCAAGAATAACCTGATGGTCGGCGCAAATATAGCCGGTTTCAGGAAAGTCGCGGATGCCATGGTAGTCCACGGCCTGCATTGATGCAAATATTTTTTTCACCCCAACTCCCCTTTTTCGGGGAGTTTTTCTCTTGGGGGCAAAAAATCCTCACATGAAAGCCCATACAAGTCAAACTAGTGGTATAATAATTTCGAAAACGAATACATATGGCAAGGAGCCGTTGATATGCTTAAAGAATTCTTTATCGGTCTTTCCCAAAATCAGTTCCTGAACGCTGCCGCACAGAAATACGGCCTTCAGCTCGGCGCGCAAAGTGTCGTGGCCGGTACGGATATTCATGAAGCTATTGAAACAATAAAGGAATTAAATAAATGCGGAATATCCGCTACAGTAGATAATCTCGGGGAATTCGTCCATGACCGCGAGGAGGCGGCCGCTGCCAAGAATCAGATTCTGGGCGTTGTGGAAGCGATTCATGAGGCGGGAGTCGATGCGCATATCTCCCTAAAGGCTTCCCAGCTCGGCCTGGACATCGACTACGGCTTTGCCCTGTCCAACCTGCGGGAGATTGTCGGGGCTGCCGCAAAATATGACATGTTCGTCAACATCGACATGGAAGACTATGCCCGCCTCCAGCCATCGTTTGATATTTTGGATGAGCTCTCGAAAGACTACTCAAATGTCGGTACGGTCATCCAGGCCTACTTCCATCGGGCGGAAGACGATATCCGGGACTATAAGGACTACCGGCTCCGCATCGTGAAAGGTGCTTACAAGGAACCGGCAAACGTCGCTTTTACTGAGAAGGAAGAAATCGATCGCAACTTTATCAAATTGATCGAGTACCATCTTCTTCACGGTAAATTCACATCAATCGCGACGCATGATCACCATGTCATCGATCATGTAAAGAAATTCGCGGAAGAAAACCAGATTCCACGGGACAATTTCGAGTTCCAGATGCTTTATGGGTTCCGCCGTGATATGCAGCACGACTTGGCAGCCGAAGGCTATAATTTCACGACATATGTACCATTCGGCAAAGATTGGTACGGCTACTTCATGCGCCGTCTGGCTGAGCGTCCTCAGAACCTGAATCTGGTCGCCAAGCAGGTATTTACACCGAAGACCAATGCCGCCATCGCCCTGGCGGCAGGGGCCTTCCTGCTCGGTCGCGTGTCAAAGCGCCGCTGAGAATGAACAAGGACCGCACCCCGGATTTTTCCGGAGTGCGGTCCTTTTGTTCGTGCAGGGTTCATTTGTTTTCTGACAGCCGGACAATGGTTTCTGCAAGCAGCCGGCAGCGCGGGACGAACGAATCGATTTCCATATACTCGTCATCGCGGTGGGCATTCCCGCCGACGGGCCCCATTCCGTCAATCGTCGGGATGCCGGCAGCTGATGTATAGGATGCGTCGCCTCCCCCGCCTGTGGCGGTGTCCGTGACATCAACCCCGATTTCCGAGCCGATTTCCCTGATCAGTTTGATCAGACCGGCCGTCCCCTCAGTACGTTCCATTGGAGGACGGTTGATGGAACCCTCAACGGTAATAGTTGTTCCTTCCACGTCGGGCACCCTGCAGAGTTCGCGGATCTTGCGGTCTAGCGGCTCCGCCTGGGACAATTTCGTCGTACGGATATCCACATAGCCGACCGCCTCCGGTGTGACGACGTTCACTGCATCTCCCCCCTGGATGATGCCGACATTGACGGTGATGCCTTCCCTGTAGTCAGTCAGCGCATGGAGCTTGATGATTTTATGAGCGAGTTCTTCCGTAGCGCTCCGCCCTTTTTCAGGTTCGATGCCGGAATGCGCAGCAACTCCGTGTACACGGATCGTGTAGTCTCCTCCGCCTTTGCGGGCGCTGACGAGCGAACCGTCCTTGCGTGCCGGCTCCATGATGAGGGCAGCCTTCTTCCCTTTCGCATGTGCCTCAATCATCGGGCGGCTCGTGATCGAACCGATTTCTTCGTCGCTTGTGAGGAGAATTTCGATATTTTCGAGGCCAGACCGGCCGCTGTCCTTAATGGCCTGCACGGCATACAGGAGCGAGACGAGACTTGCCTTCATGTCGATGACTCCCGGCCCGTATGCACGGCCATCCCTCATTGAAAACGGCCGCTCCGCCGCCGTTCCGTCGCGGAAAACCGTATCCATGTGGGCGACAACCAGGATTTCAGGATCCTTAGCATCGTGATGCCGGATAATGAGGTGATCGCCCTGTACCTCCTGGCTAACGGTCTGGACGTCAAATCCGAGATTGACATACGCTTCTTTCAGGATGCTTCCGACCTTGTCGATTCCCGCTTTATTTCGCGAGCCGGAGTCAATATTGACAAGCTGCCCGAGCAGGACGAGCATCTCTTCCTGATGGCTTTTCAGAAATTGTTCCATTACCTTCACTCCATTCACTGCCTGATAGATGAATACTTCTCCATTATACCGGTTCACACTATTCAGATGAAACTGCCATTCTATGTAGCTGCAAGCAGAAAGATGATGCGAAAGGCAGAAAACTTTTCGACAAAATCCGACTTATCCAGATTCTGTGGATAACTCTATGCACATCATCCACACTGCCGAACGCGGAATGAGGCATCATTCACACACACTATCAACAGGTTATCCACCGGATTTTGTGGATAAAGGAACAGTTGTTCCCGAAATGTTTCTTTGGTAAATTGAATTTACGGGAACGGCGGCAGTCCGCACTTCCCAGACTGTTGTTCCGGAGGTGAACTGGTTGGAAAGATTGTCGGACGATCAGCTTATTGACACCTATCTCACGGCGATTGCACACGGGCTCAGTCAACGTTTTATTCTGCTACTCGAGAAAGAGATTATGCGCCGCACCTTCGTACAAGATAAAGACTTGTTGTGTCCGGCATGAATGTGAAGCAGATGGCACCGGTGTCGAGCATCAACTAGACACCGGAATGCTTTCTGCTTTTTGTGTGCACACAAAAAGCCGGGATTCTTCCCGACTGTTCAGACAACTCTTTCTCCCTTTTTCCAGACGGCACTGACATGGTTGACACCGAACAGGTATTGGAGTTCCTGATAGCTTTTCACATTCCACATGACGAGATCTGCCTGCTTGCCTTGTTCGATAGACCCGGCTTTGTCCTGCACCCCGATAGCATGTGCGGCATTGATCGTTGCAGCGACAAGGGATTCCGCCGGGGTCATCCTCATGGAAATGCACGCCAGGTTCATGACAAGCGGCATCGAAGTCGTCGGGGAAGAACCCGGGTTGCAGTCGGTCGAGATGGCGACCGGCACACCCGCGTCGATCATCTCCCTTCCCCTTGCAGCTTTTTCTCGCAGATACAGGGCCGTCGCCGGCAGGAGGCAGGCGACCACACCCGCTTCCGCCATCTTCCGGATCCCCTCATCGGATGCCTTTAGCAGATGCTCCGCAGAGATGGCACCGACTTCTGCGGCAAGCTCAGCGCCCCCATAGGGTTTGATTTCATCTGCATGGATCTTTGGAGTCAGCCCGTGTAGCTTGCCCGCTTCCAGAATTCGCCGGGACTGTTCGGGCGAGTAGACACCGACTTCGCAAAAGACGTCATTAAAGACAGCCAGTTTTTCCGATGTCACGGCCGGAATCATCTCATTGATGATGAGGCTGACAAATTCCTCTTCCCTGCCCTTGTATTCCGGCGGGATTGCATGGGCGCCCATGAAAGTCGGCACGATGTCGACCGGATGCCGTTCATTCAGCTGTTTCATGACATGAAGCTGCTTCAGCTCGGTCTCAAGCTCCATTCCGTAGCCGCTCTTCCCTTCTACCGTTGTCACCCCGTGACGGAGGAATGAATCCAGCCGAAGCTCCGCCTGCCGGTACAGCTCTTCCTCCGTCGATTCTCTTGTCATGCGTGCAGTCGCGTGGATTCCGCCGCCGGCATTCATGATATCCATATAGGATGCGCCCTCAAGCCGCATTTCAAATTCTTTCTCCCGGCTTCCTCCGTAAACGAAGTGAGTATGCGGGTCGACAAGCCCCGGCGTCACGAGCTTGCCATATGCCTCGAAAACATCCGCATCTTCCTCCCATTCCCCGAACTGCTCATTCAGCTCGGCGGTCGTGCCGACTGCCTTGATTTGACCGTTCTCGATCCAGATGCTTCCGTCTTCGATCAGGCCGAGTTCTGACATTTCCGGTCCTGACCTTGGTCCCTTGCCGCCTGCGACGGTCACGAGCTGGGCCGCATGCTTAATCCAGAGAGGTCTTCTCATGACGGATCCTCCTTCCTGAGCATCGGGATGTCGATACCCTTATCCCTTGCTGTCCGGATGGCGACGTCATATCCCGCGTCCGCATGGCGGGCGATGCCCATCCCCGGATCGGTCGTCAGTACCCGCTCCAGCCTTGCCTCCGCTTCCTTTGTTCCGTCTGCCACAATGACCATCCCTGCATGCTGGGAGTATCCCATTCCGACGCCTCCGCCATGATGGACGGAAACCCAGGTCGCCCCCCCGACGGCATTGATGAGGGCATTCAGGATCGGCCAGTCAGAAACCGCGTCGGAACCGTCTTTCATCGCTTCGGTCTCCCGGTTAGGAGACGCGACGGATCCGGAATCCAAATGATCGCGGCCGATGACGATCGGCGCCTTCAGCTCGCCTGACGCCACCATGTCGTTGATGATTTTACCGAAGCGGGCACGTTCACCGTATCCGAGCCAGCAGATCCGGGAAGGGAGGCCCTGGAATTCAATCTTCTCCTGCGCCATCCGGATCCAATTGCAGAGTTGGACGTTGTCGCTGAATTCCCGAAGGATCACTTCATCCGTCTTCCTGATGTCTTCAGGGTCGCCGGACAGCGCCACCCAGCGGAACGGCCCCCTGCCCTCGCAAAACTGCGGCCGGATGTAGGCCGGCACGAATCCCGGGAAGTCAAACGCCCGGGTGACGCCTTCGTCTTTCGCCACCTGCCTGATGTTGTTGCCGTAGTCGAATGTCACCGCACCCCTGTCCATCATGCCGATCATGGCACGGACATGGCAGGCCATCGATGATTTCGCCTTTTTCACGGCAAGTTCCGGGTCCGAAGCCCGTAGTTCCTCCGCCTCTTCCGCAGTCATTCCGGACGGAACATAGCCATTTAGCGGATCATGCGCCGATGTCTGGTCGGTAAGCACATCCGGGATGAATCCCCTGTCCAGCAGTCGGGGAAGTACATCTGCCGCATTGCCCAGCAATCCGATGGAAAGCGCCTTTCCCTCTTTCTTCGCTTTCTCTGCAAGGCGGATGGCTTCATCGGCGGAATCAGCCTTTTTGTCCAGATACCGCGTCCGGATCCGCTTGTCGATGCGGCTCTCATCCACTTCTATCGCGATGCACACCCCTTCCGCCATCGTGACGGCAAGCGGCTGGGCCCCGCCCATGCCCCCGAGACCCGCCGTGAGTGTAATGGTGCCTTTGAGGGAGCCGCCGAAATGCTGGCGAGCAAGTTCTGCGAACGTCTCATACGTTCCCTGCACGATTCCCTGGGAGCCGATATAGATCCAGCTTCCCGCGGTCATCTGCCCGTACATCATAAGTCCGTGACGGTCGAGTTCATGGAACGTGTCCCAATCGGCATAGGCAGGAACCAGATTCGAATTGGCGATCAGTACACGCGGCGCATCCCGGTGTGTCCTGAATACGGCTACCGGCTTTCCGGACTGGATCAGAAGAGTTTCGTCATTTTCCAGCCGTTTCAGCGCGGCGACGATTGCATCGAATGATTCCCAGTCGCGTGCTGCCTTGCCGATCCCCCCATACACGACCAGCCGGTCCGGATGCTCCGCCACATCCGGATGAAGGTTGTTCATGAGCATTCTCAGCGCAGCCTCCTGCAGCCACCCTTTCGTTTGCAATTCCATTCCGGTATAGGCAATCACTCTTCCGGCCGCACCACTTGTATGCGCTTTCAATTCCATCGCCTCCCCTTTTCCCCATTGTACAATGAATCCAGAAATGGGACATCAGGATCGGGATAATGTTCAGCGCTTTAATGAGGCAGCATACGAAAAAAGCCCCCCGAAACCGTTTTGCCGGGTCAGGCAAAAGATTTTAGGGGACTCATTATGTCGGTCTGGACAGATGTCGCTTGTCAGGCTGTGGCTGGACTGCTTTCCCGCCGCTCTTTCAGGAAGTTTATGACGAAGATCGCACCGACAATCACGATGCCGATCACATCGGAATAGGTTTCCGGGATAATCATTCCGACGGCCCCTGCTCCAAGCAAAATCCGGAAAATCAGATTCATGTCTGTCCGGAAATAACCTTCGATCGCTGAACTCAGTGCGATAATGCCGATCACCGCAGTAACCGTGATCATCAGGATATCCAGCGGCGCGGCCATCCCGAACTCCCTCGCATTCGTAGCGATGCCCTCTGTGTCCAGCATCAGCATGGCCGGGTTATAGACAAACAGATAAGGGATCAGAAAGCCGGCCGCAGAAAGCTTAAGGGCATGGAAGCCCGTTTTCATCGGATCCCCGCCGGAAATCCCGGCCCCCGCAAAAGCGGCAAGCGCAACAGGTGGTGTGATGTTGGCAAAGATTCCGAAATAGAACACGAACAGATGGGCGACGATAATCGGGATGTCGAACTCGGCCAGAGCCGGTGCTGCCATGGTTGCCGTTATGATATAGGCAGGAATCGACGGAAGCCCCATTCCGAGAACCATTGAAGCCAGCATAGTAAAGAACAGGGTCAGGAAGAGGGAACCCGCTCCAAGGCTTGCAATAGAAGAGGTCATCACGTTCCCGAAGCTGGTCAGGCTGACGACGCCGATGATGATTCCGACCACCGCACAGGCGACCATGACAGAAAGCGACTGCCTGGCGCCACTGTCCAGCGCGGCCAGGATGTCACGGAAGCCCATTCGGGTCTCTTTCCGGATCGCAGCGATAATGACCGTGGAAATAATCGTATAGATCGCAGTCTGTCCGACCGGAACCCCTTGGTATAGGAAGAAGACGAGCAACAAGATCGGAAGCAGTAGATGCCCTCTTTCTTTCATGACTTCCTTGACGCGCGGCAGATCGGCCTTCGGAATGCCTTTCAGCCCCCTGCGCCCTGCGCGGAAGTGGACCTGCATGATGACACCCAGGAAGTAAAGGAGAGCCGGGATCAATGCGGCCAGCGCGATCGTCCCGTATTCGACACCTGTCGTTTCGGCCATGATGAACGCGCTCGCGCCCATGATCGGCGGCAGGATCTGACCGCCGACAGAGGCACTTGCTTCCACGGCTCCGGCAAAGTTCTTCGAGTAGCCGATCTTCTTCATCATCGGGATGGTGAACGCGCCGGTACCCACTACGTTGGCCACTGCGGCACCATTGATGCTGCCCATGAAGCCGCTGGAGATGACGGCGACTTTCGCCGGTCCGCCCTGTTTGTGGCCCGCGAGAGCGAGCGCCAGGTCATTGAACAACTGACCCATTCCGGATTTGGCCAGGAAAGCACCAAACAGGATGAACAGGAAGATGAAGTTCACGGAAGCACCGATGGCCGTTGAATAGAGCCCTTCCGTCTTCAGGTACAGCTGGCCGAAGATATCACCCAAATCGAATGGCCGGGTCGCCATGCTGATGGGAACCCATGCCATATGACTAAAGAACGGATAAGAGAGGAATATCAGCGCGAGCACAGGCAGGATCCATCCGGTCACCCGGCGTGCAGCCTCCAGAACAAGCAGCACCGTCACGATCGCCATGACAATGTCAGCCGCGTTCGGGATCCCGCCCCTCGTCGTGACGATGGCCGTGTACTGGGAGATCAGATAGACGGCAGTCGCAATGGCTCCGATGAACAGCAGCCAGTCCAGCCATGGCACACGGCTGCGGTTCTGCTTTTTGGTCATCGGGTAAAGCAGAAAGATAAGCCCGGCCCCGACTGCCACGTGTACCGCGCGCTGCTGCAGCGCCGGTATCGGATTAAACGTCGTGTACAGGTGAAAAACCGAATACAAAATGGCGACAATCGAAATAAACAGCACAACTGTCCGTTTGCTGATTTTCCGTGTCCTGGAATCTGCATCAAACTTCTCAAGCAGCGCCTCCTGCTTTTGCTCATCCAGGAACTCCGTTTCCGCGGCAATTCCTTTTTTCTCAGTTTCGCTCATGATGGGCACCTCCGATCAGCCGCCAAAGCGGCACCTGTTGATGTGTAATTCTGACCGTCCACCGCTCCCCTCCGGGATCATAAAGAGGGCGATCGCCTTTTTCCGTGTATAAAGTCGTCCGGACATTGGCAGATGTTGAAATAGTCAGTTCTCCGATTTCCTGCTCGAGGGCCATGTGGACAAAGCCGTCATCCGACGGAATGATTTCCCCGTCCGATGGCACGCCTGCCCCGAATGTCTTAAACCGGGTTTTCGTGAGATAGAGCTTCCCGTCACGCACTACATAGGTTTCAAACCACGGCTCTTTTTCCACAGAGTGGATCCAGCCGACTTCAAACCGGTTAACGGGAATATCTTCTTGCCAGCCATCTGTGGTGACACGGATGGCGGAAACGCGTATTGAAAGAGAAAGAAGGAGCATAACGACCGCTATGCCCCCGAAGATGAAGCTTTTGGATTTCATTGCTCGTCATAGTACTTCTGCGCTCCCGGATGGACCGGTGCGACCATACCTTCCTGTGCCCCCTCCAGAGAAATGTCGGAAGCCGCCTGGTGGGAGTTCTCAAGTGACTCCAGGCTATCGAAGAATTCCTGCGTCAGTTTATAGACGTCGTCTTCCGACAGCTCGGCCGACACGACAAGGGCGTTCATGATGGCTGCAGTCGGAACGGCTTCTTCATTGCCGTATGTATCCGCCGGAATTTCCATAGAGATGAAATATGGCTGTTCTTCCGCGATCTCTTCAACTTTTGCCGGGTCGACAGAGACCATGCTCAGATTCAGGCTCTTCGACAGTTCGAGAACCGAGGAATTCGGAAGGCCGCTTGTCAGGAATGCCGCGTCAATCTGGCCGGAACGCAGGCCGTCAGCCGCCTCGGCATAGCCAAGGTAATCGACTTCAATATCGTCATAGGTGATTCCGTGTCCTTCCAGCAAGTTGCGGGCATTCACTTCGACACCTGAGTTCTGGTCACCCACCGCCACACGCTTGCCCTTCAGGTCATCTACCGTTTCAATGCCGGAGTCCGCCGTCGTCACAATCTGAACAAAGTTCGGATACAGCGCGGCAATTTGCTGGACCTGGTCGACCGGTTCGTTAAAGTTGCCGGTACCTTCAACCGCTTCCGTCAGGACATCACTCATCACAAATGCCATCTCAACTTTGCCTTCCTTGATCAAGTTGATATTTTCAACTGAAGCACCAGTTGTCTGCGGCTTTGAGTTGACGCCGTATGCATCTGAATATTCACTTGCCAGTGTGGTCCCGATGATGTTGTACGGGCCGGATGCACCCCCGGTGGCGATTGTCACGATCCGCGTATCAAGTCCTTCCGAATTACCCCCGCCTTCTCCGTCTCCTCCGGCAGAACCTCCGTCATCCCCGCCGCATGCAGCAAGCACCATTGCACTCAGCATGGTCCCTGCTGCGAGTGCTGTCCATTTCTTCTTTTTCACACAAAATCCCCCTTTTTGTTAGCCGTTCTTTGGAACTATTGATTGAAGCCATTATAGCAATAGAAAGAAAGCGCGAACAAGTCGAATAGCAAAGAACGTTCAGATTAATTGAATGTTCCTGACAAATCCAACTGCAATTCAGCAACGCCTGAAACCTGGGCAATGCCTGTCCCGTATAAATAGATAACCAAATTGAAAAGGAGGCGGTCGTGATGACCAGAATGATCAGAACCATCCTGACGGCGACGCTCCTGCTGTTCCTGTTTCCGGCCGCCGCGATGGCTGTTGACTTCGAAATCACGGACAGCACGATCGAAGCCAAAATGGACAAAAGCGGAAGGGTCAATGTAACCGAATATCACACTTACCAGTTTGATGGTGATTTTAATGGGATGACCCGGATGCTCGTCCCCAAAGAGGGCACCGACATCTCGGGATTCAGTGCCTTCGAGGATGGGCAGCCGCTCAAGACCGAGAGAGATGGAGACCTGTACAAAGTCTTCCGGGGCGGTGAAGACGAGAAGGTAACGATCGAATTACGTTATGACATTGAGGACTCCGTTACCCTTTATGAGGACGGGGCTGAGTTCTACTGGCCATTCTTCGATGACCGCAATGAAGCGGACTATGGCAGGATGATCATTAAGGTCGTACCTCCGGAACCTGCTTCCGGAACGGAAGTGATCGGCTATGATGAGGCGGCCGGGACCGGAACAGTCGAGTCTGACGGCAGTGCCCGGTTTGACCTGGGCCATGTCGGCTCTGGAGAAAACGGAGATATCCGTGTTGTCTTCGACGGTTCCCTTTTCCCTTCCCTGAATACTGAATCCGGCACTATCCGCAACACAATTGCAGATGAACGGGCACGGCTTGCCCAAGAACAGGAAGCTGCGGAAGCCCGCCACCGGAATGCAGTCCTGATCGGCAACATCATGCTGCCGGCTGCGGGGCTCCTACTCCTGGCCGTCATCTGGATTGAATGGAAGTCTTCTCGCCGTAAACGGGAAGCAGCGAGACTCAAGGCGGAAGAAAACGACTTCCGCACACCGGATGAAATCATCAGCATGCCTGCAGCCGTACAATTCACTTCACCGGCCGCCAGTGCCGAACCCGAGCGCCTTTCCGCGGCCCTGCTCGACCTGATCCGTAAAGGCCAGGTTGTCCAGGTGACTGAAACCCGGTTCGAAGAAACAGACCAGGCACCGGAACACAAGCACGAGGAAATCTTCCGTTCCATCCTCTTTGACAGCTTTAGTGACGGGACAGGCGCGTTTGATCTGGATGAGCTGAAGCGACGGACCGAAGACGATATGAAAGCCGGGGAGTACAGCAACCGGATGGTGGAGTGGATCGGCACCGTTGCCATGGAGATCAAGGAGGCTCGGCTGAGGGAAGCCCATCCCGGAACGTCCGGGCTCCTCGTCCTCACAGGAAGCGTCCTTGCCGGCACCGCCATCTACTTTGGCATATCCGGTGCACTGGTCCACCTTGCCATCGCCATACCGCTTGCCGCGGGCTGCCTGATCACGGCTGCTTTCCTCAGGCCGCTCAGCGACAAAGGACATCTTATTCGTGAACAATGGCGGGCGTTCACCGAAAAATTGGACGGCGTCGACTTGGAAGACTGGCAAGCCATGCCGCGCGAAGATCGTCTCCGCGGCTATATCTATGCGATCGGCACCAAAAATAAACACATCGATCTACCATTTGCGCGATTTGCGGAAACGCGGCAGGCTTCCCCGGAAGCGCCGGTCTTCTTCGGATACGATCCACTCATCATGAACCGCTCATTTGCCGTTGCCGGCACACATGCCGCCCACTCTTCAAGCTCCTCGTCCTCCACCAGCTCAGGCGGAGGCACCGGTGGCGGAGGCGGAGGATCTGGAGCATTCTGACTCCGGTCGCCATCAAAGAGAAAAGCTCCATTCCGGATCAGGCCGGAATGGAGCTTTATCATTTGTTCACATAAAAAACAGGGTACAGACGACCGTGATCAGGATCGCAGTCAGAATATAGGCAACCGTACTTACGGAGCCCTCTTTGTCACTTGTTTCAAAGAGTTTCGCGGTACCGAATCCGTGTGAGCCGATTCCGACACTGAGTCCCCGGGCAACCGGATGACGGATACCCATCTTGTCGAGAATCGGAATGCCGAGAACTGCACCGCCGATGCCGGCAATCATGACATAGACGACAGTCAGCGACGGGATGCCGCCGATCGTCTCAGACAGTTCGATGGCTATTGGCGTCGTGGCGTTTTTGGGGATTGTCGAAATGGCAACCGCTGCATCCGCCCCGAGCCATTTCGTCAGAAGATAGCCGCTGAAGAGGCCGAACAGCCCTCCGCCAAACACACCGAGCAGGATCGGACCGAAGTATTTCTTCACCATCGGCAGGTTAAAGTACAGCGGATAAGCGAGGGCAACAACTGCCGGCCCAAGCAGCCAGTTCCACAATTCTGCCCCCTTCATATAGGTCTCATATGAAATGTCAGCCGATAGCAGCAACAGCCCGATCAGGACAGTTGCTACAATCATCGGCTGCAGCCAGGTCTTTTTGTATCGTTTGTACAGATAGATTCCGATTGCGTATGTACCGAGCGTCATAAGCGCACCGAACAGATAGATGATCGTCGTGTTCATCATGCTTCCCCCTTCCCGACCGACCGTTCAATCACCCACGCGGTCAGAACGATTGTCAGAAGAGTACTCGCGAGCACCGCCACAAACGAAATCGCATTCCATGTCCTGAACAAGTCCAGGTAAAGGATGATGGCGACCGTGGTGGGGATGAAGAACAGTGTGAAATTGCGGATCAGGACGGATGCACCTTCGGCATGGGCATTCACCGACATGTTTTTGAACACGATGATGAACACAAGAAGCAAAAGAAGCCCGATGATGCTGCCTGGGATGGGCAAACCGAGCCATTCCTTGACCTGCACCCCGAAGAAATAGAACAGGAAGATCAGCGCGAGCTGAACGAATTTTTTCATGGACACCGGTCACCCCGCTTTGTTCGAAATTCAATCATTTCCTTCCATCTTACTCCTCCTCCCCCTGCCGCTCAAGGCAGTCCCAACAAAATGGAATGAATCCTGACCGAAACGCCGGTTTTCCGGTACAATCGGATTATTGGGGATAAAGGAGGAAATTTCATGGATCTGAAACTGAAGGACAAACATGTACTGGTCATGGCTTCAAGCAAAGGGCTTGGACGAGCTATCGCATTGGAGTTTGCAAAAGAAGGGGCAGCCGTCTTCCTGACGAGCAGGAGCGTTGAATCTCTTGAACAGACCGCAGGGGAACTCAAGGAGGAATCCGGAAATGACAATATCCGCTACCACCCGTGCGACATGTCCCGTGAAGAGGATATCTCCGAGCTTTTCCTTAAAGTCCGTGAAGCTTTTGGCGTAGTAGATGTACTCATCAACAACACCGGGGGGCCAAAAGCCGGAGGATTTGCAGATGTGGAAGATGCAGACTGGATCAAGGCATTCCAGCAGAACCTGCTGAGCTATACGCGTACTGTCCGGGAGGTCCTGCCGGGTATGAAGGAAAACAACTGGGGACGCATCATCAACATCTCCTCGTCTTCCACGAAGGAAGTAATCGACGGGCTCATCCTGTCCAATACGTTCCGTGCCGGTATGGTCGGCCTGTCGAAATCCCTTGCCCGCGAGTATGCATCTTCAAATATTCTCGTCAATACAGTCGGGCCCGGCAAAATCGAAACAGACAGGATCATCGAGCTGGACACCGTGCGCGCCAAGAAAACCGGCGTGACACCGGAAGAAGTCACCGAGAACGCCAAACAGAACATTCCGATCGGCCGCTACGGACAGCCGGACGAATTTGCCCGAGCCGTCGTTTTCCTGGCATCCGGCGCCAACACCTACCTTACCGGCCAATCCCTCGTCATCGATGGCGGCATGCTAAAGGCTCTTTAATTTCATCTGACCCAGAACACGGCAGGGATCGTTCACCCTGCCGTGTTCTGATTTAGGACAGCTTGCCGATATGCGATATTTTTGTTATGTTAATAAAGTTGCAGTTTGTGAAAACCATCACATGGGAGAGTGGTCTTTCTACAAAATTTATTAACTCAAATAGAATAAGGAGTGATTCAATGACTTCAGTGTCCGTAGACAACCAAACAACGGCACAAGAAGCACATACCGACGACTATTCATTGGACCGCGTCCCCCGTTCCGAACGGAAAATGGGATGGCTGAGCATCACGAATATTACATTTGGAATCGCCACTGCGATTTTCTACTTCCAGATGGGCAGTGTCATGGCTCTGCAGTTCGGCGCCATCAACGCCCTGATTTCCTCAGCGTATGCGATCATCGTCGCCGGCATCCTCGGTTCGTTTATCGCTTATTTCTCCGCGAAATCCGGCATGAACGTCAACCTGATGTCAAGAGGCGGCGGATTCGGCTATATCGGCGCCTCGCTCACGTCCCTTATCTACGCATCAAACTTCATCCTCTATGTTGCGTTTGAAGGACTGATCCTGGTCGCTGCCGTCTACACTTTCTTCCCTTCCATCCCTCAATGGGTGCTCATCGTCTTTTTCGGAACCATCGTCATTCCGCTGAACTGGTTCGGCATCAAACAGCTGGACAAGCTGCAGAAATGGTCGCTTCCGATCTTCTTCGTCTTCCTGATCGCTGCGATCGTCTTTTCATTCCTCACTCCTTCCGTATATGAAGGTTCGTTCTGGACCTACATGCCGGCAGGCGTTGAGGTAGGCGGCACAGCCCTTCTGGCGTGTATCGGAATGCATCACGGCATCATGGGCCTCACTGCCCTGCTCGCTTCCGACTACACCCGGTTCCTGAAGCCGAAGGACATCAAAAAAGGCTCCATTATTATCGGCTTCGTCCCGCAGTTTTTCTGCTTTGGTGTTATGGGCGGTCTCGGAATCTGGTTTGGCGTACGTCTCGGCGAAGCCAACCCGGGTGTCTACATCGTGACCCTCCTCGGCCTTGGCGGTGCGCTTTTCACGGCGCTCACCCAGCTCCGCATTAACGTGACGAACATCTACAGCGCCTCGCTGTCGCTTTCGAACTTCTTCGAGAACATGTTCCGATTCACGCCCGGTCGCCGTTTCTGGGTGGTCGTTGCCGGTGTCCTTGCCATCATCCTGATGCTTGGCGGCATTGTTGACCACCTGGGCGCCGTCATGACATTCCAGGGCGTCTTCCTTCTCGCCTGGGCAGCAGTGCTTGTCGCTGATGCGCTCATCGTGAAGAAGATGCTAAAAATCGGGCCGCTCTACTACGAGGCCCGCCAGAAATACCTGTATAAGTGGAACCCTGTCGGAACTGTTGCACTCATCGTTGCAAGTGTTCTCGGCACCATCGCCGCACTCGGCTTCATGGGTGAGTTCCTCGCCAGCACAGCGGCATTTTTCGCGGCCATTCTTGCCGCCATCCTGACCGTTGTCCTTGCGATTGCAACGAAGGGCCGCTACTACATGAGAAAACAGCCGGAGGAAGTTCCAGAGGAAGATTTCATTGCCTAATCTTTCGGCCGCACCGCTGCTCCCCGGATTCACAAATGCATAGAAAAACCGCTCCCGCCGGAAATACCGGCAGGAGCGGTTTTTTCGTTCAAGTTCATTCACGATATCCGGTATTGGCGCGTACCGATACCTCTGCAAAACGCCGGGCGTCCGACTCTTTCGAGAGAATCGTGCCAAGCCAGCCACCGAGGAATCCGAGCGGCACTGATACGATAGCAGGGTTCGTGAGCGGGAAGAGCGGTTCGCCAACAAACATCGCAGCACCTGCTTCCGGCGACAGGACGTTCGGGCTTACTGCAACCAGGACAAGCGCCGAAATCAGACCGAAAAGCATCGCCGTGATGGCGCCTGTCGTATTGAAGCGTTTCCAATAGATTGTATACAGGATGACCGGCAGGTTCGCGCTTGCCGCCACACAGAAAGCGAGCGAAACCAGGAACGCAACGTTCAGTGACTGAGCGCCGAGCGCCAGGAGAATCGAGAAGACCGATACCCAGAGGGAAGCCTGGCGGGCAGCCTTCATTTCCTGTTGCTGGGTTGCTTGGCCCTTCTTGATGATCTGACCGTAGATGTCATGTGCAAATGCCGAGGCACCGGTCAAGACCAGTCCCGCCACCACCGCCAGGATTGTAGCAAATGCTACTGCCGAGACGAAGGACATGAGCAGATCACCGCCAAGCGCTTCCGCAAGCAGCGGAGCGGCCATGTTTCCGGCCGGGTTCGCCGCCACGATGGCCTCATGCCCGACAAATGCAGCTGCCCCGAATCCGAGGAAGATAGTCAGGATATAGAAGATCCCGACAATCCAAGTCGCCGTAACAACAGAACTGCGTGCCGTCTTGGCATCCTTGACCGTGAAGAAACGCATCAGAATATGCGGCAGGCCGGCAGTACCGAGAACGAGCGCGAGCATAAGGGATATCGTATCAAGCGGAACTGTATACTTGAGTCCCGGCTGCAGGAATGCTTCACCGTGCGCGGTTGCTGTCTTAACCTCGCTGAACATTGTCATGACGCTGAAGTCAAAGCGGGCAAACACCAGCACCGCAATGACAACGGTACCGAGCATGAGCAGGACTGCCTTGACGATCTGCACCCAGCTCGTCGCCGTCATACCGCCGAACAGGACATAGATGGTCATCATGACACCGACAATGAGGACCGCTATCCAATAAGGAATTCCGAACAAAAGCTGGATCAATGCACCTGCGCCGACAAGCTGTGCAATCATATAGAAGATGACGATGGTGATCGTGCTGAACGCAGCCGCCGCGCGGACCTTTTTCGCGTCGAAGCGGGAATTGATCATATCCGCAAGCGTATACTTACCGAGGTTCCGGAGCGGTTCGGCCACGAGGAACATCACGACAAGATAGGCAATCAGGAATCCGATGGAGTAGAAGAATCCGTCAAACCCAAAAAGTGCGATCATCCCGGCAATACCGAGGAATGAGGCGGCAGACAAGTAGTCCCCTGCGATGGCAAGGCCGTTTTGCCAGCCGGTGAGTCCCCCGCCGGCCGTGTAGAACTCGCCCGCGGTGGTCGTGCGCTTGGCAGCCCACCACGTGATGAACAATGTGAGAAGTACAATAGATAAAAACAGGACTATGACTGTTGTGCTCAAGCTTATCCCCCCTTGATCTCTGTTTCGATAATTTCATCCGCTTCCTTGTCGAACTTCAGGAATCTCCTGACGTAAACCGTGCAAAGAACCCAAGTCATGATGAACTGTGCGCCTGCATAAATCCACGCCCAGGAAATATCACCAATAGCCGGCCTCTCCAGGACATTCGAGTAAGACGTCAGGATCGGCAACATGAAATAAAACACCATGAAAAAGATCGTGAGCGGTACAATGAACTTTTTCTTCTTCTTTATCAGTTCCCTGAATCTGCTGCTTTCCGTGACACGGACAAAATCCGTCTGAGCCTGACGTTTCGGCGCCGTGTTTGCTTCTGCATCCGAAATGCCACGCTCGCCGGTGTAAACGCTTCCAACTTTCAAAAAGATGACCTCCTTAATCAGTCCGAATAATAGGTTCATTGTAGAATAGAGAGGTAAAGTATTCAAAAGGTTTTTTACTTTCTGTTAAAAATGATCATTTGGTCATGGCCGCTTAATAAAAAGAACCACCTTTCTTGCCGAAAAAAAATCGCATTACCCCATCTATTAGGTATGCCTGTTCCGACAGACCCATGGATTTGGACCCATGCCCTTCGAACAACTCCACTCTGCATGGAGTTTACTCCTTTTCGGTTTTGGCGCAGGATACAAAGGAAATACTGAATATAGGAAAATTGAAAGGAGCCCGGGTATGGATCAATTCAAAGATCGGATCGAAAACGAAATGCAGGACTATAATAATGAGGAAAAAGACCAAATCCTCGATAACTTCAACCGCTTCAAGCAATTCCTCTCTCATAAAGTGGATAAAGGTGAAAAGATGGGCTTGAGCGAGGAGCAGCTCGCAAAAGGTGCGGAATGGGTGGCCAATTACCTCATGAAACATGAAGAGCCGCGAAACCGCGAAGAACACTTGCTCCAGCAGCTTTGGAAAGTGGCCGATAAGGAACAGCAACACACCCTCGCCCATCTGCTGGTGCGTCTGGTTCAACAATAGGAACATGTAACGCCGGAGACTTCTCCAAGCGTCTTCTTAACAAAAAAGCGGTATTCTCCTGAGATGGAGAACGCCGCTTTTTGCTATTCAAACAATTGGATTTCAGGGTCCTTCCCCATCCTGACAAGCATTGAATGCAACTGTCCCCGATGGTGCGCCATGTGCGTGAGGATTTGGACAAGCCAGCCGAGCCGGGTATCCGTCGTGCCCCACCAGCTTGTAGTGGTCACATTCAAATCCGTCTCGGTATATCCGCTGTACCGCTGTTTAAGACCTTTCAGGTTGTTCCGCAGTGCGCTGCGGACCTCTTCAGGCGAATTCACTTCCGCCGATTGATAGTAGTCCGCCATCTCCTTTTCCGATGCTTCATCCGATATCCGGGCATCGGCTTCGCAGATGAGGGCGATATGCGAAAGCAGTTCACCGAGCGAGCGCTTTTGCGGATCCGGGCGGAAATCCAAGTCTTCCACAGTCAGGTCGGAGGTCATCTGTATCACTGTTCCTGAAAGCCATTCAAGATGAAGAAAGATACGGCTGCAGGCCTCATTAACCCTTGGATTCCCCTGCGATGGTCTCCAGGCAGATCCTGACTCCCCCAAGCAGGTCCTCATGGCTCCAGCTGGGAATTTTCCCATGACGGATAGCCAGATCATGCGATGCAGGAATATGGATGAAGCCGGATTTCATTTCCGGGTTTTCTGTCTTGGCATAGTGAAGGCCTGCATACATGACATTGTTGCACAGATATGTGCCGGCTGTATTGGAGATTTCTGCCGGCAGGCCGGCTTCCAGCAGGGCGTCGACCATTCCCCGTACGGGAAGCGTCGAGAAGTAGGCGTCAGGCGCCTCTTCATCAATCGGATCATCGACCGGGCGATGCCCTTCATTGTCGGCAGCTCCGTCCTTCACGTTGATTGCGATCCGTTCAGGTGTGATTTTAAACCGGCCGGCAGCCAGACCAAGAGAAACCGTGACGTCCGGTTCCACTTCCCGGATCAGCCCGATGAGTCTGGCGGACGCCTTGCCGAAGTCGACAGGCAGGATCCGCGTACAAACCTGATAGTCCCCGATGCTCGTCCCGTCCAGCTCTTCCGCGATCCGCATCGTCGGGTTCACGGGATAGTCCAGAAACGGTTCAAAGCCAGTCAGCAATATTGTCTTCATGCACAATCACTTCCTTGTATTGGATACTTTGAATGTGGCAGTCGAATAGCCGATCAGTTCCCCTGCCTGGTTAAACAGTTTGCCCTCTATCAGGACAGTACTCCTGTTTTGGTTGATGAGTGCGGCACGCGCAGTCATGGATTCTCCGATGAGCGGCTTCAGGAACTGTGTCTGCATCTGGATCGTCACCGGTGCCTCGAAGCCCAGCTGACGGATTTTCAATCCCATCATCGTGTCGAGGACACTCATATAAACGCCGCCATGCACGGTGCTCTGGACATTGTCCAGCTCCTGTTTATACGGAAGGTACAGCTCGACATCTTCCTCATCGAGCCGGGTGATCCGGAGTCCAAGGTGCCGGAAAAACTCGCTCGTTTCAAAATCTGAACGGATCTGATCAAAGTCGGTTGCAATCATGTTGTCTTTTCCCCTTTATCTGCGGAATTGAATAGTTCCAGTATACCACTACGTTTCCTGCCGGTCGGCAGTCCCGACATACAAAAACGGAGACCGCCCCGGGGACGGTCTCCGCTTATTTGATCACTCAGACATGGATTTCGTTTGCGGCAAGCGCCTGTTCCAGATCTTCCACCAAGTCCAGAGGATCTTCCAGGCCGACCGAGATGCGGACGAGGCCGTCCTCGATCCCCAGTTCATGGCGCCGCTCTTTCGGGATGGACGCATGGGTCATAAGTGAAGGAATCGAAATCAGGCTTTCAACAGCTCCCAGGCTTTCCGCGAGTGTGAAGTAGCGGACTTTCTCCAGCAAGGATAGAGCCTTTTCCTGACTCTCCACTGTGAAGGAGATCATTCCGCCGAATCCGCCTGCCTGCCTCTGGTGCACGTCATGGCCCGGATGGTCCGCCAGTCCCGGATAATAGACCTTCCCGACTGCATCGTGGCCAGTGAGGAAACGGACAACTTCCTCGGTATTCTTCTCGATCTCCTCCATCCGGATGCCGAGCGTCTTGATGCCCCTGATCAGCAGCCAGCTATCATTGGGAGCCAACACGCCCCCGGTGGAGTTCTGGACAAAATGAAGCTCTTCGCCCAGCTGCTCATCTTTCGTGACGACCAGCCCCGCTACAACGTCACTGTGCCCGCCCAGGTACTTGGTGGCGCTGTGGAGGACGACGTCTGCGCCGTGGGCGATCGGATTTTGCCAATACGGGGTGCTGAATGTATTGTCGACAATCAGCTTCAGCCCGTTTTCTTTTGCGATTATGGAAATTGCCTCAAGGTCCGTGATCTTCAGGAGCGGGTTCGTCGGTGTCTCGATAAAGATCGCCTTCGTTTCCGGACGGACGGCCTTTCTGACCGCTTCCGGATCGCTTGTATCGACGAACGAAACGTCAACCCCGAACCGGCTGAAGATCTTATCCATCACGCGGAATGTCCCGCCGTACACATCATCCGTCACCAGCAGATGGTCCCCTGCCCTGAACAGCTGGACGGTCGCTGTGATGGCGGCCATGCCGGATGCAAAAGCGAACCCGCGGGCTCCGCCCTCCAGGTCAGCGATCAGCTTTTCGAGCGCTTCCCGGGTCGGGTTGCCTGTACGGGCATATTCATATTTAAAGTTGCCGACACCGTCCTGCTTGTATGTGCTGGCCTGGTAAATCGGGATTGAGACCGCCCCCGTATAAGGATCCCGGCTAACCCCTCCGTGAATTAACTGCGTTTTCTTCCTCATTTTTCATCACCTCATCATAGATTCCGCTGCTGATATAGCGCTCACTGCTGTCGGGAAAAATTGTGACGATATTTGTTCCGGGCAGGGCCGTTGCCGCCTCTCTCAGGCTTGCGGCAAGCGCGGCCCCTGAAGAACTGCCGACAAGCAGTCCCTCTTTTTTTGCGGCTTCCCTCAGCCGTTCAAATGCCTCTTCGTCGGAAATGGTATGGATGCCATCAAACAGACGCCTGTCGATAAACGGCGGGAGGAAATCCATCCCGATCCCTTCAGTACGGTGGGAATGAGATGGACCGCCGTTGAGGATGGAGCCTTCCGGTTCGACGATGACGCACTTCACGTTTTTCAGATGATCCTTCAGGTACTTGGACGTGCCGGTGAACGTCCCGCCGGAGCCTGCTCCTGCAACGAAGACATCGATCTTCCCGTCCAATTCTTCCGCCAGTTCCGGTCCGAGGCTTTCGTAGTACGTGTCGGGATTGGAAGCATTCCGGAACTGGCCCGGATAATAGGAACCGGGAATCTTCTCAAGCAGTTCTTCGGTCTTGGCAATGGCGCCTTCCATTCCGAGTTGGGTAGGTGTATTGACCACTTCTGCTCCAAGCGCCCGCATGAGCGTCTGTTTTTCAATGCTGAATTTCTCAGGGACCACGAAAATGGCGCGGACCCCGTACCGGATCGCCGCAATTGCAAGTCCGATTCCCGTGTTCCCTGCTGTCGGCTCAATGATGGTTCCGCCCTTTTCAAGCTTCCCTTCCAGGAAAGCCCGCTTTAGAAGGTATTGGCCAAGACGGTCTTTGACACTTCCGCCGGGGTTCATGTATTCAAGCTTTGCAAACAGCCTCACCCCGTCCGGCAGCGGGAATGATGTAAGTTCCACAACGGGGGTACGGCCGATGAGTTCATGGACATTTCGTGCAACGTTCATTTGGATCCTTCCTTCTTCGGATGCTTCTCCGATGTTGTACAGTTCCGGCACTCGTTCAGCCTTTCTTGACAGCTTCAATCAGCCAGACAAAGTCATTTTTCCGGATGAATGCGGACTCAAAGCCCACTTCCCCGAAGATTTCAGTAAGGACCGGGATTGTCGTGTAATACTCGGTCTGCAGATCCTGGGCCAGACGGCCGTAATTTTTGTCCAGGGAATCCCGGATCATCTTTTCTTTCGCTTCCTGATTAGCAAAAACCGTATCCGCGAAGATGATCTTTCCTCTGGGGCTGAGCAGTTCGTGAAAGCGGGTAATTGCAGTTTTCTTGTCTTCGTCAGTCAGGTGATGGAATGCGTAGGTGCTCACGACCGTGTCCGGTGCCCGGTCCGGTATTGGGAATTCCAGAAAGTCACCTTCGAAAAGGTGTAGTCCGGGCAGTTTCTGTTTGGCGATTTTCCGCATTTCCACCGATGGCTCGTAGCCAATCAGTTCTTTTCCCTGACTGAGGATCCGCTCGGTCAGGTTTCCGGTGCCCACCCCGAATTCCAGGATCAATCCATCAGCTCTGTCTGCAACGGATTGCAGAATATCTTCATAATGGGCGAACACCGCCCGGTACTCCGGGTCAGTACCGGCCACTGTATCATCATAGGTTTTGGACCAGTCATCAAATAGCTTGTTGAACTCAGACGCCATCCTTAAACCCCCTTTTCTGATTGTTTTACTCAGAATTAGAGTATGGCAATAATGTATCCTTTGTTCCTAAAAATAACAAGAGGACAAAAGAATTAAATTTACACTAACTTCGGACAAGACATTAACTGTCTGATCATAAAGCTGTATAGTGCGGATAAAAGTAAAGGGACTGCTTGAGTTGTCCAATGACTCCATTACTGGAATGAAAGGCGGCATGGCCGAATTTATAGCAATCCCTTTGAATGTTAAGCGAGAGCTCACCGGCCTTTATCGAAGCATCAAATAAAAAATGGGGCTGTCCGAAAAGTCGGATTCAGCACATGATATAGCAAACGGCACGGACGCCGGGAGACTCCTCGAAAATGCTTCGCATTTCCTTCGTGCGAGGCGGATTCGAGGAGGTTTTTCTGTCCTGCGGGAAAAGCCGGGCTGTCGAGACCCGCTTTACGCGGGGCTCGGCGCCGGCCCGCGGTAAGCGACCAGAGTCCGTGCCGTTTGCTGTTTTTATCGTATTAATGACTTATTGGACAGCCTCATTTGTATATGAGCAAGACCGGCATCTCGTCAAATCTTGGTCTGTCCTATGAGCCCTTTATCGGAGGAAATGATTTTTAAGAGGCCCTGGTTCTTGATCAGCACCGTCTTGAAGACCGGTTCATCTCCGTCCATGAAGAGCAGCACCCGATTACCGGGGTTGTCATTGGCGACGCGGATCTCATAATCTTCCGGCGTGAAATGTTCTTTCGCGTGCGTCAATTCCTCATAATTTGACGGATCACTGACTGGCTGGGCATGGTCTACTTCCTGTGCATGGATTTTGTGTTCACCGGATTCGTTTTCACTCATTTCTTCCGATTCTTGCGCCAGACTTTGGACGTCCCCGTCTGCTTCCACCTCCTCAGGGACATCCGGCAATGCTTCTTCCGGGTTCTGCTGTCCGCCACATCCGGAGAGGAACATGGCGGCGGCACCGATGAGGAACAGGTTCTTCTTCATTTTCAGGCATCCCCCTTTCACTAAACTACCCTATACCCTGGAATACCGTTGACAACACCTGATTATTCCGTTAACTTTAACGTGATAAATCATTAAAGCATGAGGAGCGATCGGCATGAGCAGATTTTGGAGTGAAATGGCGCGGCGGACAGAACCCTACGTCCCGGGCGAACAGTTGAACCGTGCGGAGATCATCAAGCTGAATACAAACGAGAACCCGTACCCGCCGGCACCGGGAGTGACGGAAGCAATTCGCAGTGCGGCTGAAGGACTCCGCCTTTATCCATCTCCGACCGCTGATCCTCTCCGGCAGGCCATCGCCGATGCAGAAGGACTCGGGCAGGAAAACATCTTTACGGCGAACGGTTCCGATGAAGTCCTGGCGTTTTCTTTCATGGCGTTCTTTGATCCAGGAAAGACGATCCGATTTCCTGACGTGACCTACAGTTTCTACCCGGTCTATTCAAATCTGTTCGGTGTGCCGTTTGAAGAAGTGCCCCTCCGGAACGATTTCACGCTGGACACGAACGCCTTCTTGGGAGCCGACGGAGGCGTCATCCTGCCGAACCCTAACGCCCCGACCGGCATCTATGAGCCGCTTGACGGCATCCGCCGGATTCTTGAAGGCAATCCCGATCGCGTCGTCATTATCGATGAGGCGTACATCGATTTCGCCGGCCCGTCGGCAGCAGCGCTGATCATGGAATACGACAACCTGCTTGTCGTGCGGACAACCTCCAAATCGAGATCGCTGGCAGGCCTCCGTGTCGGCTATGCACTCGGCAGCGAGGAACTGATTGAAGGACTGATCCGGATCAAGGACTCCTTTAATTCCTACACGACCGACCGGCTCGCACAGGCCGGCGCGGAGGCGGCTTTCCGGGATGCCGGATACTTCGAGGAGACGACCGCGAAGATCATCGCCACCCGCGGCAGCTCCGCGATGCGCCTTGCCGAGCTCGGCTTCACCGTCCTTCCTTCGTCTGCGAATTTCCTGTTCTGCACGCACCCGGAAGCTGACGCCGGACGGCTGTACTCCGAGCTGAAGTCCCGCAACATCCTCGTCCGCCATTTCGGCAAGCCGCGGATCAAAGATTATCTGCGGATCACCGTCGGGACCGATGATGAAATGGACAAGCTGTTCGGGGCACTTGAGGAGATTCTGCCAAATTAAAGAAAAGCCGGAAGTCATACCGACTTCCGGCTTTTTTCATCTCGTGTATCCCCTGCCCACATCCTCCGGAGAATGGGCATCCGAACCGGTCTGCAGCTTCAGTCCGAGACGCTTCGCTTCTGCAACCATCCACGGTTCCGGATAAGTCTCCCCGTAGTCCGGCTTCCGGAGGCCCGCATGGTTAAAGTCGAGCACGTATCCGTTTGCGGCCGCTTTTTCCAGTATACCCGTCCAGTTAATCGGATCCGTCTCCGGCCGGACACGCTTTCGGAATTTATGGATCAGGTTGACGTGGCCGAGCACGGGAGGATTCAGTTTACCGAACGGCATGCCGGCGGCCTTTTCCATTGCTTGTCCGTAAGCCTCATACAGGTTCTCAACGCTGCCTTCGCCTGCTTTTTCCGCGAAAGTGTCGGCACTGTAGTCGATGCAGAACCAGCCGGTGCCGGTTTTCACGAAGTGGACGCTCAGGATGGAGTTGGCTGCCTCTTCCGGATATTCCTCGAGGAAGCGGAGGGTCTCCTCCTCGAATCCTTCGATGTAATCCACCTCAAAGCCGCAGCGCACATCAACCCGTCCTGCATATTCCTTTCGCAGCCGGGCGCCTTCTGCCAGATAAGCAGCGACATCCTCACGCTTCATTGCGCTGTCTTTTTCGGGAACCGGATCGGTAAATCCGTCAGGCAGCGGCGCATGTTCGGTGAAGACGAGTACCTTAATCCCCTTCCGCTCCGCTGCCTTCACATACTCCTCCATAGGCGCAGCCGTGCCATGCGGACAGTACGGCGTATGGACATGCCCGTCGATGAATGTCATGTTTATCCCTCCTATTGCAATTCTGAATTCTCTATGCTATTATTTCATTCATCTACTACTTTATCATGATAAAGTAATGAAGTGAAGAGGTGTACAGAAATGACTTCATTCATTTATAATCCCGCACTGATCCGCCAGAAACAGCTTGAAGTCGAGTTCCTGTCATTCTTCCACGGCAACGGGTTCGATATCATCGACTTGCCCGTCGTGGAAACGTTCGACTGGCCGGGAATGACAGAAGACGACCTTCGGCTTATGCCCCAGCGTGAATCCTGGGTGCAGAACGGCACCGTCCACGCGCTGCGGCACGACTGGACCAACGCGATTGTCCGCTATCTCCATAAATACAAAATCGATGCTGAGCGGGCTGTTTACTCCGGTCCGGTTTTCCACTCCGGTACAGAAACCCGCCAACTCGGCATGGAAGTGTTTTCGGAAAGCACATCCCGCCAGCAGGAAGGGCTCTCACTCCTGATCAGATTCATGGATGAGCGCATGGATGACCGCCCGAAAACCGCAGTCATTAGCCACTACGCGCTTCTCCCGGCGATCCTGGGCGAAGAGAAGGTTGCGGACCCGGCAATCCGCCGTGCGCTGTCACAGCGGAGCACGTCCGCATTGCGCCAGCTGCTCGGTGACCATCCGCTGCTTGACCTGATCGGCGACCAGCCTGAATCACAAGTCCATAAGCTGCGGTCGACATTCCCGGAAATCCGCCAGGTGCTCGAAGAACTGACCGGATGGGAAGAAACCCTACGTGAAGCCGGTGTCGAAGCCGTCTATCCGGACATCACCGCCCTTCCGTCGCAATCGTACTATGACGGCGTGTTCGTCCGTCTTTACGGCGCCGGCCGAACGACACCGGTCGCCTCAGGCGGACAGTACACTGCCCGCTCCGAAGCATTCGGAATGGGGATTTTCTATTGACAGGCCGGAAGGTTTCTCTTTTGGCGCCAATCTAAACTCTCAAGTGCAAACGGGCAGCCTGCCCGACAAACGCATAGACAAAGGATGATTCCATGATTACGATTGCACTCTCAAAAGGCCGCCAGCTAAAGGATTTTCTCGCCTATCTGGATGAAAACGGCCATCCCCGCTGGCACGGCGCACTCAAAGCCGCCCAGCGCGAACTGCTTGTCGAGGCAAACGGCATCCGCTTTCTCCTCGTAAAGGGAGATGATGTACCGATCTATGTCGAAGAAGGCATCGCGGATCTCGGCATCACAGGGAGCGACATCCTCGCCGAGTACGACGCGGACGTGAACGAGCTGCTGGAGCTGCCGTTCGGCTACTGCCACTTCGCCATCGCTTCGAAGGAGGAGCTTCTCGAATACCGGACAATCGCCACAAAATATGTCAACTACTCCCGTTCCGTCTTTGAGCGGTCCGAAAAGCCTGTCAAAATCATCAAGCTGAACGGCTCAGTCGAGCTTGCGGCGGTGATCGGCATGGCCGATGCGATCGTCGATATCGTCCAGTCCGGCGAAACGCTCCGGATGAACGGCCTTCAGGAGCGTGTCCGCCTCGATGAGATCAGTGCTCGGCTGATTGCGAACAAACACGCGTTTTTTACGAAATCAGCGGAAATCCGCTCATTTATGAACGAATTGAAGGTGAACTGAATGCAGACCGCACAACAATTCATGCAATCCTACCGTCCTGCCGGTGAGGACAACCACGACATCGCAGGCAGAGTCCTGGACATCATCCGGGACGTCCGGCAAAACGGTGACGATGCGCTTGCCCGCTACACCAAGCAATTTGACGGCGAAGGCTCGGAAGTCCGGGAAATTTCGGCTGAAGAACTAAAGACGGCATATGAATCGATTTCTGACGAGCTCCGGCAAGCCCTCATCGCCGCCAAGGAAAACATTGAGGCCTATCAGTCGAAGATCAAATGGCAGCCGGCCGAACCCGAGGGCTTCTATCCCGTATTCCACCCGATCGGCCGAGTCGGAATCTACGTGCCCGGCGGCAAGGCGAATTATCCGTCGACTGTCCTCATGACGGCAATCCCTGCGAAAGTTGCGGGCGTCCGGAGCATCACCGTTGTCACTCCGCCCCCGGGCAACCCGGCAACCCTTGCCGCCTGTTATCTGTGCGGCGTCGACCATGTCTATACGGTCGGAGGTGTCCAGGGCATCGCCGCTCTCGCCTACGGGACGAAGACAATCGAACGGGTCGACAAGATATGCGGACCTGGGAATGCGTACGTCGCGATGGCGAAAAAGCTCGTTTACGGCGATGTCGGCATTGATTCCGTCGCAGGTCCAAGCGAGCTTGCGATCGTCGTGGACAGGTCGTCTAATGCCGAATGGGCAGCGCTCGACTTGCTTGCACAGGCAGAGCACGATGAGCAGGCACGCACTTATCTGATCTCACTGGACCGTGACAAGCTTGAGGAAGTCGGACGGCTTGCTGTCCATTTTGCCGAAGAGGCCCCACGGAGCGAAATCATCAAAAAGAGCCTCGCAGACAATCACTGGGCGATTCTCGCAGAAAACCGTGACGAAGCGGTGGAACTCCTGAACTTCGTCGCACCGGAGCATGCAGCCGTGCAAACGGAAGATGCCGAAAGCTATGCGGAAGACGTGACCAATGCCGGCGCCCTGTTTGTCGGCGGGTATTCCCCGGAAGCGGTCGGCGACTATTCCGCCGGGCCAAGCCACGTGCTCCCGACCGGAGGCAACGCCCGCTTCCAATCGGGCCTGTCCGTAAACGATTTCCTGACGGCGAATGCGGTCATCCGCGTTGATCAGAGGGACTACCGCCGCTATGCCGATGCAGGAATCCCGATTGCCAGGGCCGAAGAACTGTATGCACACGCGGCTTCGATGGAAGCCCGCCTGAACGGAGGTAATGACGACTGATGGCAAGTTATGAACGCAAGACCAAAGAAACCGAAATCCGCATGGAACTCAAAAAAGGAACCGGCGAATCCTCAATCGAAACGGGCGTCGGATTCCTTGATCATATGCTGACGCTGTTCGCCTTCCACTCCGGACTGGAAATCGACGTGAAAGTGAACGGGGATACCCAGGTGGACGATCACCACACAACAGAGGATACGGGCATCGTGCTCGGGAAGCTGTTGCGTGAGGTGATGGGCGACAAATCCGACATCCGCCGCTACGGCACCTCCTATGTCCCGATGGACGAAACGCTCACCCGCACCGTCATCGATATCAGCGGACGCCCTTACCTGAGTTTTAATGCGGAGATCTCCAGGGAAAAAGTCGGCACCTTCGACACCGAGCTGACGGAAGAATTTTTCCGCGGTCTCGTCATGAACGCGGGGCTCACCGTCCACATGGACCTGATCCGCGGCGGCAACGCCCACCACGAGATCGAGTCGTTCTTTAAGTCGTTTGCACGCGCGCTGCGCGAAGCGATGCAGCCGGGCGACGGACGGCTTGCTTCTACGAAGGGGCTCCTTGCATGAACACTCGTGAAACAGCTGCTGCAGAACTGACGGACGGACGCCGCATCGCCATCGTCGACTACGGCCTCGGCAATGTCGCGAACGTCCGGCGTGCACTGGAATTCCTCGGCCACCGGGTGGAGCTGACGAAGGATCCGGATGTGCTCCGCAGGGCGGATGTCCTCATCCTCCCGGGCGTCGGCCACTTTGCCGATGCGATGAAGCGGCTCGAAGCCGATGGGCTCATCCCGTTGCTGACCGAACTCAAAGAAGAAAAGCCTTTCATCGGAATCTGCCTCGGCATGCAGCTTTTGTTCGAACACAGCGAGGAAGGAGATGTCGACGGGCTCGGGTTCATCCCCGGTGCAATCACTCGGATTGAAACCCGCCTCCCGGTCCCCCACCTCGGCTGGAACGCACTAGCAAGTGACCGGCCTGAACTGGACGGCAAGGACATGTACTTTATTCACACCTATAAAGCGGCACCCGGGCCACACACGGTCGCGACAGCCGACTACGGCGGCGAGACTGTCACAGCGCTCGTGCAAAGCGGACAGCTGATCGGCATCCAGTTCCACCCCGAAAAAAGCGGGGACGCGGGACTCATATTGCTGCAGCAAGCCGTAACCGGAGGGTTTAGAGAGAAAGAGGAGGCATCCGAATGATCGAGATTTGGCCGGCGATAGACATTATCGATTCACAGAACGTCCGCCTGACTGAAGGCGACTATGATACAAAAGCGGCGATGGGCCGCACCCCGCTTGAAGCGGTGGCCTTTTACTCCGAACAGCCGCGTGTCGGGCGCATCCACACTGTTGACCTGATCGGAGCAAAAGAAAAAAAGCCCGCTGAGATGGACCTGTTCCGCGATATCATCAGGGCTACGCAGATCCCTGTCGAAATCGGTGGCGGAATCCGCTCCGAACAGACGATCCAAGAATACCTCGACATGGGTGCAGGCTATCTGATCATCGGCACAAAAGGCTTGACCGAGCCAGACTGGCTGATTGAAATGAGCCGGAAATACCCGGGCAAGCTCATGCTCGGACTGGATGCCCGCGGCGACAAAGTTGCTTTGAACGGCTGGCTTGAAACCGCGGAGACGACCGTTTTTGAAATGCTTGAACGCCTGGACGGAGCTGAAATTGGAGGCGTCATTTACACCGATATCGCCCGTGACGGCCGCATGGAAGGACCGAACGTGGAAATGACCGGAAAATTGGCGAAGGCTTCGAAATGGCCGGTCATCGCATCCGGCGGCGTCCGGAACGGCAGCGACCTTGCCGCTCTTGAAGCGGAAGGTGTTTTTGCTGCGATTGTCGGAAAAGCGGCAAATACGGATGAGTTTTGGGAGAGTATCCGGTGAAGGCTCGGCGAACTGAATGACGAGATTGGGCGCGTGAATGACGAAACTGCGGGCCCGAATGACGAAATTGACTGTGTGAATGACGAAACCGGACTCTTCAACAATAAAACAGGTACCAATATGCAGATGAAAGGAGTGTCACCATGATCAAAAAACGCATCATCCCCTGCCTCGACGTAAAAGACGGCCGAGTGGTCAAGGGCATCAACTTCAAGGGGCTCCGCGACGTTGGGGACCCGGTGGAAATGGCCGCCCGCTATAATGCGGCAGGCGCTGACGAACTCGTCTTCCTCGATGTCTCCGCAACTGACGAAGGCCACGACCTCATGCTCGATGTCATCAAGCGCACGGCGGAAGTGCTGTTTATCCCGCTCGCCATCGGCGGAGGCATCCGCACGGCAGACGACATCGGGCGCCTGCTAAAGGCAGGCGCCGACAAAGTCAGCATCAACTCCGCGGCACTTGCCCGTCCTGAACTGATCCGCGAGGCGGCGGAACGGTTCGGCAGCCAGTGCGTCTGCCTGTCGGTTGATGCCGGCTGGGACGAGGAAGCGCAGGACTGGTTCTGCTTTACGCATGGAGGCAAGAAAAAGACCGACATCCGCGTTCTCGACTGGGTCACCGAAGGCGAAAAGCTCGGTGCCGGAGAGATTCTCCTGACTAGTATGGAGGGCGACGGAACGAAAGACGGTTTCGACCTCCCCCTCTTGAAAGCCGTGGAAAAAGCCGTCACCGTCCCGGTCATTGCATCTGGCGGCGCCGGGAGTGCCGATGACTTTGTCGAGCTGTTCCGCGAAACAGATGTGTCTGCAGGCCTTGCTGCATCCATCTTCCACAACGAAGAAACGACAGTTGGCGAAGTGAAATCCCTTCTATCGGATGCCGGCATTCCCGTCCGCCTGACGGCCGGAGGTGTGCCGAATGAAGCCTGACTTTTCCAAGGGGCTCATCCCGGCAGTGCTACAGCACTGGACGGACCACACCGTCCTCATGCTCGGCTACATGAACGAGGAAGCCTACCAGAAGACGCTGGAAGATGGCGTCGTCTGGTTCTACTCCCGAAGCAAGGAACGTCTCTGGAAAAAGGGTGAATCCAGCGGACATATCCAGCGTGTCAAATCGATGACGCTCGATTGCGACGAAGACACCCTCCTGATCCAAGTGGAACCGGTGGGCCCTACTTGCCACACCGGAACGAAAAGCTGCTTCGGTGATGAACCTGCTTCCCCGCTCCTTTCGCTCGAAGCCATGATCCGTGACCGCCAGGCGGAATCGGACGAAGGCTCGTATACCAACTACTTGCTCGGCAAGGGGCTCGACAAGATTGCCAAGAAGTTCGGCGAGGAAAGCTTCGAAGTCGTCATTGCGGCGATGAAGCGCGACCGAGAAGAGCTGAAAAACGAAACTGCCGACCTGCTCTATCACCTGTTCGTCCTGCTGCATGAGCAAGGTGTCAGCATCAATGAAGTCGAGCAGGTGCTGCATGAGCGCCACTCCAAGAAAAACAACTTTAAGGGAGAGCGGCAAGACGTGGAGAACTGGTGAAACGTTGCTATATCGGAGTGAAACGTTGATATACAAAGCTGAGACGTTGCTATACTCCATTGAGACGTTGACATACTAAGCTGAGACGTTGCTATACCCTATTGAGACGTTGACAAAATACGATTCCATACCGATTAAAAAGGACCGGCAGACGCCGGTCCTTTTCGTTGTGTCTCATCTTATGCCTTCGCTTCTTCCGGTTTCGGTCGCAGGGTATGTTTCAGAACCTTGCCCGAAGCATTCCGTGGAAGGACATCCAGGAACTCCACTTCCGTCGGGAGCTTGAATTTCGCGAGGTTTTGGGCGCAGTATTCGATAATCTGTTCCTCGCCGAGTTTCTTTCCTTCCTTAACCACCACAAACGCTTTTGGCACCTCACCGTAAACCGGATGCGGGACACCGACGACTGCGGCTTCAAGGACTTCAGGAATCTGGAACAGCACTTCCTCCACCTCGAGCGGATAGATGTTCTCCCCGCCGCGGATGATCATGTCCTTTTTGCGGTCGACGATATAAAGAAGGCCGTCTTCATCGGTGCGCCCAAGGTCACCCGAATACATCCAGCCGTCCCGGATCGTACGGGCGGTTTCTTCTTCGTTTTTCAGGTAGCCTTTCATGACCTGAGGACCCTTGACGACAATCTCCCCCACCTGTCCCGGCGGGAGCGTGCGCCCCTCTTCATCAACGACACGCACTTCCGTTCTCGGAAGAGGCTCGCCGACCGAGCCGATCTTATCGAGGGCGTAATGGTCTTTAAGCGTCGTCGCGGCCGGTGTATTTTCTGTCTGGCCGTACAGGTTCTGGACCTTCACGCCCGGGAAAATCTCCTTCAGCTTTTTCACAAGCTCGTATGGCATCGGCGCGGCGCCGTAGCAGAACAGCCGCAGATCCGGGACATTGAGAGAACCGATATCCGGGCGGTTCAGAAGAATCGCGAACATCGCCGGCACACCGAAGAACATCGTCGCCCGGCTTCCCTCCAGTGTCTTGACTGTCTTATCGGGCGAAAACGCCGTCTCGATGATCAGTGAGCCGCCGCTGACCGACACAGCGTTCATGAACACATGACTTGCTGCGCAGTGGAACAACGGCGTTGTAATCTGCATCCGGTCAGCAGAGGTGACGTCCATCGCCTCTGCCCAGATCTCCGCCGTCTCCAGGAGATTCCGGTGCGTCAGCATGACGCCCTTCGGCTTTCCTGTCGTCCCGGACGTATACATGATGACAGTTGTATCGTCGGCCTTCGGCTCCACCGGTTCAGGGATGAGCGATCCGTCTTCGAGAATGGCATCGAACTCCCCTGAGCCGCCAATCTCCAGGACTTCCCGGAAAGATACGCCCGTTTCGTCTGCTGTTTTGCGCAGCGACTCGTCGACGATCAGCGACTTAGCCTCCGAATGCTCGAAGATATATCCGATTTCGCGTGCCGTCAGTTTTGTGTTGACCGGCATGAGTGTAAACCCGCCGAGCTGAACGCCGAAATAGGCGGCCACAAACGAGTCCGAATTTCCCGCAAGCAGCGCAATCACATCCCCCGGCTTATAGCCCTTCCGCTGGAAATAGGCAGCCACCCGTTCCGCCCTTTCCCGGAATTCCCCGTACGTCCACTCTCTTCCCTCGAACGAGGTATACACCTTATCGGGCTGTGACTTTCCGTACCCGACGACCTTTTGGGGCATGAACATAGGCATTCTCTCCTTTTTATCTGTTAGATAATTAAAACTATTCTATATATCACAGATGGATTCCTGCCATTCACCCGCCGTTTATGGTATTTCAAACAGTTTTTTGCCGGATTCCTTTTGCAAACAAAAAAAGGCTATTCCCGCTCACACGGGATAGCCCTCATGATCACCAGTATCCCACTTCTGCCTTTGCCGGGGATGAATGTGCCGGGGTTAGTCTGTATTGCAGAACGACCGGGTCGCCTACACTCAGCCGGCCGGCAAGGCCTGTCACCAGGTCCACCGTCTGCTTTCCGACGTCAATCGAATAATGGATCTCCCTTCCCTGGTAAAGCACATTCCGAACCGTTCCGCGGATGCCTTCGCCGGTGCCGAATGCCAGCTGTTCAGGACGAAGCGGGCATAGGCCGGTTTCACGGAAGGCCGGTCCGACATCCGGAACGTTCCACGCGAGCTCCGGACTTCCGAACGGATGGAAGCGGCTGCCCTTCCAGTCCCCCGGTATCAGGTTCGCCTTCCCGATGAATGTCGCGACAAATGGGGTTTCAGGCCGGGAATAGATCTCTTCCGGTGTCCCTGCCTGCTCGATTTTGCCGCCGTTCATGACGATGATCCGGTCAGCCATCGCGAGTGCTTCATCCTGGTCGTGCGTGACATAGACGATGGATGTCCCTGTCTGGCGGTGGATCGTCTGGATTTCATTCCGCAGTTCAAGCCGGAGACGGGCATCGAGGCTTGAGAGCGGCTCATCCATGAGTAGAAGTGATGGGTTTGGCGCAAGTGCACGGGCAATGGCGACACGTTGTTTCTGGCCGCCTGACAGTTCTGACGGCATGCGGCTGCCGTATTGGGCAAGGCCGACCATCGAGAGCATCTGCCGGACCCTGCCGGCGGTTTCCCTCTTCAGCGCTGGGTCGATAAACCGGTGGTGGCGGAGCGGGAAGGCGACCTGTTTGCTGACAGTCATATGCGGCCAGAGTGCGAATGACTGGAACACCATGCCAAGATCCCGTTTTTCGGGAGGTACGGCGATGCCAGCGTTCGCTACCGTACTTCCGCCCATCTTGATCTCGCCCGCGGATGGCGTCTCGAATCCCGCGATCAGCCGAAGGAGTGTTGTCTTGCCGCATCCGGATGGTCCGACGATGGCGACGAACTCCCCTTCACCGATCTCAAGGTCGATGCCTTTCAGTGCATCCGTCTCCCCGAATGTTTTCCAGATGCCGGCCAGTTCTGTTTTCATGGTGTATTCACTCTCCTATTCCGGATACGCAACAGCAGATGAGCCAGTCCGGCAATCGCTCCCATCAGAACCAAGACGACGGCCGAGTAGGCGGTAGAATGGGTCGTGTAGCCGGCCTGCTCAAAGTTGAAGATGATGATGCCGATCGTCTCGGAACCGCTTGACCAAAGAAGTGACGAGACGGTCAGTTCTGTAAGCGAAGTGAGCAGGACAAGCAGCGCTCCGCTCAGGATGCCGCCGGACAAAAGCGGCAGCAGGATTTTTCGCCACTTCTGTAGCGCTCCTGCACCCGAGATCCGGGCCGCTTCCTCCATGTCAGGCGATACCTGCGCCATCGCGGTCATACTGCCGCGTACCTGGAGCACCATGAAGCGTGTGACATAGGCGATCAACAGGATCCCGGCGGTGCCGTAAATGCCCGGATTCCATCCGGGTAAGGGCTCCATCCAGGCAAAAATCATTGCAAGGCCGAGCACGATGCCCGGCAGCGCATAGGGCAAGCCCACTGAAAGCTCGATATAGCGCAAGGTCCCTCCCGGCCTGCGTGTTCTGAAATACGCAATCGCCGTTCCAAAGACCAGACAGATCAGGGAAGCAGCCACCGCAAGTTTCAGGCTCGTGCCCATGGCTTCAAACGACTTACCATAGTCGAACAGGACATACCGGTAATGGTCAAACGTCAGGTTTTCCGGCATGAACGGCAGGCCGTATGCCCGGATGACTGACGTCTTCAGCATGGAAAGGAGCGGCACGATTCCGGTTCCGAGCACGAACAGCCAGAGCGCGGCCTCTACTAGCGGCCGCCTTTTTCCAAGGCGGACCCTCGGCTCAGTGTCCGGAGCTGCCGTCCCGTCCGTTGCCGATTTCCTCAGAAGCAGCCATTGGAGCAGAGTGCCGGCAAGCGCGACAATCGCCAGGATCACCGACAGCGCGGCCGCCCGCGAGAATGCCCCCGGGCCGAAGCCGATGACTTCCTGGTAGATCGCCGTGCTCAAGACGGTAATGTTCGCCGGGATACCGAGAAATGCCGGAATGCCGAAGTTATCGAGATTGGACAAGAATGCGATCATCGCGCCGCCGACAATACCCGGCAGCGCAAGCGGAAGCGTCACGCGGCGCAGCACAGTGAGGCTGCCGCCCCCTCCCGCCCGTGCCGCCCATTCCTGCTCCTTAGGGATGCGCCGGAGCACATTCGCCGTGAACAGGTGGACAAGCGGATAGTGGGTAATTCCGAGGACAAAAATGATGCCGCCCATGCTGTACAGGTTGATGTCCGCAAACGGGACGTCCGAGGCCAGCTGTGTCCAGGCAATCGTCACGATATAGCTGGGAATGATGAATGGCAGCAAGATCAGCACTTGCAGCACCTTCTTCATCCTGATGTCTGTATAGGCGGCGAGCCACGCTGTCGTCACTCCGAGCGCCAGAGAAAGACCCGTCGAACCCGCCGTGACGATCAGCGTGTTCAGAAACATCGTCCACGTGCCGGATTCATTGAGAAGTGAGCGGTAATGGACAAGCGACATCCCGCCCTCTTCCACGAAGCTCATATAAAACAGGCGGATGACCGGGACGACGAATAATAGCGTAACGAGCAGCACCGAAAGCCATAGCGGAACGTTCTTCAACAGAGAAGAGCGGCGTCCGGCCTCAGCCGCCTGCCGCCCTCCGTCATTCAGGGTGATCTGTGTCATCGTACCGCCCCCATTATTCTCCGAACAGTTCCTTGAACTCGCGCTTGTCGTCATCACGGCCGTTGCTCAGCTCGTCAAGCGGCGCGGTCAGGACGTTCATCTCGTCGATGGATTTCAGTCCTTCAGGTGCATCGACACCTGTACGGATCGGTGTGTATCCGAGTTCTGACGCCAGCTTCTGGCCTTCTTCAGACAACACGAAATCGATGAACGCCTTTGCCGCGTCTTCATTGTCCGTGTCCCTGATCATGCCGATCGGTTCCGTGATGACCGGTACACCCTCTTCCGGATAAACGAGGTCCACCGGCGACCCTTCCGCTTTGGCATTGGCGACGATATAGTCCACGACCATGCCGTATGTTTTCTCTCCGCTCTGGACCGCTTTCAGCGCCGCGCCATTCCCCTGGACGACTGATGTTCCGTTATCCTTCAATGCTTGATAGAAGGCCCAACCGAAGTTGTCCTGGCGGGTGAACACCCCTGCGTTGTAAGCGGCTGCCCCGCTATAGAGCGGGCTAGGCATGATTGCTTCTTCTTTCGAAGCGGTGTCCGTCAGCACATCCCATGAATCCGGCAGCTGTTCCGTTTTTTCCGTGTTGACGGCGAGGACAGTCGCCATCACTTTCGTTCCTGTATATGTATGGTCCGGATCGACGAAGTCTTCAGGAATCGCTTCGAGCTCTCCCGATTCGTACGGTTGCAGAAGATCCTGCTCCTTAAGACCCTCGAATGTTACGCTGTCGGCAATCAGAAGGACATCGGCCTGGACATCGCCGGCCTGCTCCTCCGCCAGCACCTTGCCGATGACTTCTTCCGTACCGGACCGGAAGACGTTCACATCCACATCCGGATGCTGCTCATTAAACGCATTCACCAGCGCAGTCGCATCCGTATCCGGCTGGGACGTGTAAAAGTCGAGCGTACCGCTTACTCCGCCTGCTCCTTCGGTACCCGATTCTGATTCGGCATCCGTTCCCGAGCACGCAGCAAGCATCAGGCTTGCGGCAACCCCCATCATCAGCATTGTCTTTTTCATCTTCATCTCTGTTTTCCCCCTATCGGTGTGATCTGTTTTTCATCGTGACCGGCGGCAAGGCCAATCTTCGATACCGTTATGTACCCTTCCCGCAGAAGGTGGAAATCACTGTTAGGCCGTGACGGTTCGAGCCATGCCTGACGGTCCCGCAGCCAGTAGAGAACTCCGCCTTCCGGCTGGTCCGCCGTCATATGGCGGTAGCGGTCCAGGGAAAAGTCAGGGACGGCTTCCGCGATTCCCGGGCAGGCCGACTCCGGAATGGCCGGCAGATTGATATTCAGGAGGCCCTCGATCGCTCCCTCTTTTCTGAGACTGGACAGCGCTGCATAGAACAGGCCCTTCGCCGCCCCAAAATCAGGTTCCGACGCATCGTGACGGTCCAGTGAAACGGCAAGAGACGGAATGCCTGTCAGGGAGCCCTCTCTCGCCCCGCCGATCGTTCCGGAATAATGAATGTCTCTGCCGATATTGGCCCCAGCGTTAATGCCTGAAACTACACAGTCCGGCTTTTCTTCAAACAGGACACCTAGCGCCAGCTTCACGCAATCCACAGGTGTACCGCCAACAATGGCGTAAGCCGGAACATTCCCGCCGAAAATCGTCATCCGCTCCGCCTTGAGAGGTTTCCGGAGCGTGATGGAATGACTTGCCGCGCTCCGTTCCCCGTCAGGCGCCACCACCGTGACTTCTCCGAAATGCTGGAGGACGTCCACGGCAGCGGCCAGGCCCGGGGCAAAAATCCCGTCGTCATTCGTCACCAGGAATCTCATGCATGATTTCCTCCATTCCGAATAACCCGTTCTTTTTCAGATACTCCACATTTTCTTCGAGCATCCCCGACTCCCCCAGATAATCGAATCCTTCAATCACCCGGAGGATCTTTCGCTCGGCCGCTGCCCGGATGGCCGGCTTCACATCTATCTTGCCCTTGCCGAGCGGTACATGGAACCGGTTGGCCGTGGCATCGCTGACATGAAGCTTGCCCACACGGCAGAGCGCATTCATTTCAATAAACGGGGAACGCGAAAACGGCACATGTGCCGTGTCGACCGTCACCGTGACAAACGGCGAGCGGTGGCGGACAAGCCGGTTCATCGTCTCCGGTCCCGTGATCAGTTCCCCGTCCCGATCTTCCATCATCTCGACGGACAGGGGCATCCCTTCGCGAATCGCAATCCCCTCCAGCCGGTCAAGCGATTGCTGCATTTTCTCGAGGTGCCATTCTGTCCAGCGCTCATTGACTGTGATCCGGCCCGGATGAATGGTCACATCTTCCGCGCCAAGGTCAGCAGCCAGCGCGACCGAGCGCTCGATCTCCGCCAAGGACTGCTCTCGGATGCCCTCATTAAGCGAGCAGATGTTGAGGTCCCAGCTCGGCGCATGCAGAGTCAGGCCGAGTCCGGCATCCCCGAGCACTTCCTTTACGGCATTTATCCGGAACCCGGAAAAACGGAACTGTTCTGTCCACAGCTCGATACCGCCGAGGCCTGCGGCTGTGAACTTGTCCGCGATCTGCCGGATCGTCCCGCCCCAGAGCAGTGTTGAGGATCCATACCAGTCCCTGCTCATCGTGACACCTCAGAGACCGGCATGATCTGGCTGAGCCAGCCGTGCACGTCCTCTTTGTCGTAATCGACGGAACCCGGCAGCTGCGGATTGCGCGTGACCTCGCCGTGGAAGTCGCTGCCTACGCTTTTCAGGAGGCCGAGCCGCTCCGACTCCGCCCACCACTGGACCGTCTCCAGTTCGGAGTGGCCGGCATAATACACTTCAATGCCGTCGAGCCCTTCATCCGTGACACGATCAATGCTGAAACCGAACCGGTAAACTCCCGGGTGCGCGAGGAAGGCGAAGCCGCCGCACTCATGGATCAGGGCAATCGCCTCTTCGGATGAAAACGTTTCGCGCTCGACATAGCCGGGGCTTCCTGATGCGAGCAGCCTGTCGAACGCTTCTTCCACATCATGAAAATACCGGTGCTCCACGAGGACTTTGGCAATATGCGTCCGTACGATCACGCCGCCTTCAGCCTTGGACCGGCAGTCTTCCCAGCAGATGTCGTAGCCCATCCGGTTCAGACGCCGAACGATTTTGCGGCTCCAAGACTCGCGTTCCTGACGGCGCCACTCGCAGTGCGCAGTCATCAGCGGATGATCCGGGTCGAAACCGTAGCCGAGTATGTGCAGTTCACCGTTCGGTCCGTACGTGTTCAGCTCGATTCCCGGCAGCACCCGTACGCCTGTACGCTCTTCATGGGCTTTCGCTTCCGAATAGGCGCCAACCGAGTCATGGTCCGTGATGGCGATGCAGGAAAGTTCCTGGATCGCCGCCAAATCCATCAATCCGCGCGGGGTCCGTTCTCCGTCCGAAAACACCGAGTGCATATGCAGGTCCACCTTCATCCGAAGCACCTCCTGTGATTAACTCCGCTTTCATCTTAACGCCCGAATGTTTTCAGAATGTTAAGCTGCTGTTGAAGTTCGTAAAGGGACGGTTAAGATGAAAACTGATCGGGCTTCACCTTTTTCGGGCAGACTTGTTAGTTTGAAGATTAGGCAGCCTAGCTCGAAGATTAGTCACCTGAGTTTGAAATTTAGGTGCCGTTGAAGAACCGCAAGCGTGAAGAATAGTTAGCCGCCCCCTTTTATGCACACAGCAAACACCCGGGTCAGCCGCTCTGACCCGGGTGTTGCATTTCTTCCTTTTTTAACTCTTCCGCCATGGTGGACAGCCGCTTTTTATCGATTTTTCCGATATCGGTCTTCGGCAGCTCTTCCACAAAGAAGAAATCTTTGGGCATCTTATAGCTTCCGAGCGTCCTTGCGCAGTGGCTCAGCAGTTCTTCAGTTTTGGGAACGTTCGCCGGATGGGCCACGACAAACGCCACGACCCGCTCCCCCCACTTCCGGTCGGCGGTTCCGATGAGCGCAATCTCTTTGACCCCGTCATGGTTGATCAGACATTGCTCGACCTCCTGCGGGTAGATGTTCTCCCCACCTGAGATGATCATTTCCTTTTTCCGGCCGAAGATAAAGTGATCCCCTTCTTCATCACGGCTGGCAAGGTCGCCAGTGCTGAACCATCCATCCCGCAACGAATCTCGGGTAGCCTCATCATTGTTCCAATAATGGGAGAACAGGTGGCGGCCCAGCAGTTGGTGCTCCCCCACTTCACCGGAGCTGCACAGTCTTCCTTGCGCGTCGACGATACGGACTTCATTGAACTGCATGCTTTTCCCGACGGCTCCCCTTTTCTTCATCGCCGTATCGGCATCGATGATGAAGTTATTCGGGCCTGCTTCCGTCATGCCGTACCCTTCCCTGAAGCGGACACCCATTTTCCGGTAGGCATCGTACGCGGTTGAAGGGCACGGCGCGCCTCCGGACAGGAAGACGTCTACAGAGGGAAAGTCGGTTTCCCAGAACAATTCGGTATCGAGCATCGCCTGGTGCATCGTCGGGACAAACAGGGAAATGGTCGTCCGGTGGTCATTCAGCGCCCGGATCGCCTCTTCCGGGTCGAACTTCCGGCCGATGACGCCGGTACCGCCGGCCATGAGAACCGGGAGGCCGTCCTGACGGCAAGCTCCCCGTAGGACCAGTGCTGTCCGGTGTGATTTCCGCCCGCTTCATGATCCATCCATGATCCGGGTACATTCCGCTCTCCTCCTTTTGTTACATCATGATGCCGCCGTCCACCTGGAGCACATGGCCGTGCACATAGGCGGATTCATCCGAAGCCAGGAACAGATAGGCGTTTGCGATATCCTCCGGCTGGCCGAGCCGCCTGAGCGATATGCCGCCTTCCATCTGCTCAATCACCTTCTCCGGCATTTTGGCGACCATCGCCGTCATTGTGAAGCCTGGGGCAACGGCGTTGACATTGATGCCCTTGCGGCCGAGCTCTTTTGCCCATGTCTTCGTCATGCCGACAACCGCCGCCTTGGACGCGGCGTAGTTGGTCTGCCCGAAGTTGCCGTACACGCCGCTTACAGACGAAGTGTTGATGATCTTGCCGCTTCCCCGCTCCGCCATATGGGCCGCGACTGCCTGCGTGCAGTTGAAAACGCCCGTCAGGTTGACATCAAGCACCTGCTGCCACTGTTCCGCGGTCATCTTCATGAGCGTCGCGTCCCTTGTGATGCCGGCATTGTTGACGAGCACGTCAATCCGGCCGGAGCCGCTCAGCGTCTCCTCCACCATCCGGTCGACGCTTTCACGGTCGGCGACGTTCACACAGATAAACCGGACGTCCAGGCCGTCAGCCTTTAGTTGCTCTTCCGCTTCCCGGCCTGCCTGTTCATCGTAATCAGCCAAGATGACCCTGGCCCCTTCTTCCGCAAAGCGTCTGCCTGCGGCAAGACCGATACCGTTCGCGCCGCCTGTGATAATCGCTGTTTTCCCTTCAAGCCTCATGCTGCTTCACCTTCTCCGCCAAGAATAGATTCCTTTAGTCCGTCCAGGTCATCGACCAGCGGGGAGTGGCCGTTGTCTTCCAGGGAGACGAACACCGCATTGTCCCCGAGGTCCGCCATGATTTCATCCGCCATCTCCTTGGTGACCACCAGATCGCGGTCACCTCGCAGAAAGAGTACGGGCACCAGAATGTGCTTTGCCTGATCCGTCCCTTGTGTCAGACCGTTGTGGACGCCGCTGATGTTAAACGTATTCAGCGCATGGTACACATCCGCCAGGTTCCGCTGTGTCAGCATGTCGTCGACATACATGTCATAGCGTTCCGGATCCGGCTGCCGCTTTGTTAAAAAGCCGCATTCCAGACTGCTTTCAGACCTTCCATGAACCGGGTCCGCTCATTGCCACAGACGATGAAGTCACCATTGCGGTATCCGCCGGCACCGGCGCGATCAGCTTGGTCATGATCAGCTCCTGCTCCGACATTCTGCTTCCCCCTTTCGTCTTGATCCTTTCATCGTAACACAACAATTATTTGAATTAAATGACATCTTCTTCATCAGTCCTATTGCCGCCAATACTAAAAGCCGGCCCTATAAAAGGACCGGCCGGTAAGCCTGTTTACTGATTGGTCTGGTTTGCGATCTCAATCGCGCGGTTGGTGCCTTCAACTGCCTCATCAAGAACCTGTTGCGGATCGGCGCCCTGATAGAGATTTTCAAGGGCGGTGACGATCTGCTGGCGGGATTCAGGGAAGACCGAGATGAGCGCTCCCTGTGTGACAACGGATGGCTCTGTGTCCTGAAGCTGGTTGACCGTCACCTGGAACTGAGGATATTCGGCCCACTTCTCCTTTACGATGTCCTCTTCATAGGCATCCGGATTGATGGCGAAGTAACCGGTGTCGAGATGCCATTTCGCCTGGACTTCCGGCGTAGTGAGATACTTCATGAATTCCCATGCGGCCTGCTGTTCTTCGTCCGCGATCCCCTTGGACATCCAGAGCGACGCGCCGCCGATGATGACACCATGGCGTTTTACTTCATCGGCATGCGGGATGTACGCCGCGCCGACTTCAAACGGCGAAGATTCGATCGCATTGGCGATGCCGGCCGATGAATCCATGTACATCGCTACTTTGCCAGACGAGAATGCCGCACGGATGTCGTCCCAATTTGTTCCGAAGTTGCCGAATGTACCTTCCTTATTCATCGTATCGAGGAAGCGGAAGACGTTCAGCCCTTCCGGACCGTTGAAGACGGCTTCGGTCGCATTGCCTGCGCGGCCGTTTTCTTCGTTCACGTAAAGGCCGCCCTGTGTCGCGAGCAGTTCCTCAAAGAACCAGCCGTAAGTGAGCATCGAGAATCCGGACATCTCATCAGTCTTCAGCTGGGAAGATGCGTGGATGACGTCTGCGAAAGTTTCCGGGGCCTTTTCAGGATCGAGCCCTGCCTCGCGGAATGCGTCTTTGTTGTATAGGAGGACCGGTGTCGAGGAGTTGAACGGCATCGAATACAGTTCACCGTCAACCGAGTAGTAGTTCAGGATGTTTTCCTCAAGCTGGGACAGGTCATAGCCGTCCTCATCAATGAATTTCTGGACCGGCTCGATGTAGCCGCTGTCGATCATGTACTTCGTTCCGATTTCAAACACCTGCATAAGGGCAGGCGCGTCTTTCGTGCCGCCGATGCTGCGGAGTTTCGTGAGAAGTTCTTCATAGCTGCCCTGGAATTCCGGTTTGACAACGTATTTGTCCTGGGATTCGTTGAAGCCCTCGGCGATGGCATCAAGCGATTCCTGACCGCCGCCGGACATCGCGTGCCAGAACTCGATTTCCACTTTGCCGTCTTCATTCACCGCAGCTTCCTGCTGCTCCCCTTCTTCCTGGCTGTCCGCATCTGCATCCGTTTCGGGCGCAGCATCCGGATCACTGTTCGTACATGCCGCAAGTACCAGCATGACAAAAGCCGCCATCACCAATAAGCCAAACCGCCACTTTTTCATCAGATTCTCATCCCTCTTTCTTTTTTATGAGTAAATCCCACTCACTTCAGTGCGCCCTGCGTCAGTCCCTTCTGCAACTGTTTTTGTCCGAGGAACAGAAGCAGGAGGGTCGGAATGATCACGACGATGACCCCTGCCATCACCACCCCCCAATCGGTTGCGACTTCCTGGGACTGGAGCTGTTTGAGCCCGATCTGGACTGTCCGGACCGAATCATTTGTCGTGACGAGGAGCGGCCAGAGATACATATTCCATGTCGTCAGGAACCCGTAAGCCCCGAGTGTCACCAGGCTCGTCTTCGATACCGGAAGAACCACCCGACGGAAAAACGCGAACGGGCCGAGTCCCGCGACCTGCGCGGCTTCATGCAGTTCTTTCGGAATCGTCTTGAAGTGCTGCCGCAGCAGGAATGTGCCGAATGCCAATGCAAAAAACGGCAGCGTCAGGCCTTGGTAAGTGTTCAGCCAGTTCAGGTTCTGGATGATGAAAAAGTTCGGGATCATCGTCGCTTCCCAAGGAATCATCATCGTCGAGATGAACAGGAAGAACACGAAATCCCGCCCCTTGAACGGAATAAAGACAAAGGCATAGGCCGCGAGCGAACAAACTGCGAGCTGGCCGAGCATGACTCCCGCCGATACGATGAAACTGTTCAGCAAGTAGTTCAGGAGCGGAAGCCTGTCAAACACCTTGATGTAGTTATCCAGATGGAACGACTCGGGCAAGAACTTCCCCTGCATGAGTTCGGGTCCCGTCATGAAGCTGATCAGAAATGCATAGACAATCGGGAAAAACAGCACGATCGCAGAAATCGTCAGCAGCGTGTAGAAGATCAGTTTTTTCGGAAGGCTCATCGTCACTGGTAATGCACCTTCCTTTCACCAAACTTAAACTGCAGGATTGTCACGACAAGGATGCACAAAAACAGGAAAACCGCCTGCGCACTGGCCGTCCCGAACTGATAGTTCACAAACGCCTCGCGGTAGATCGAGTAAACGATCAGATTGGTCGACTGCGCGGGCCCGCCCTTTGTCAGGATGTCAATTTGCCCGAATGACTGGAAAGCGTTGATCAGCGAAATCGTGATGATGAAAAATAAAGTCGGTGACAGCATCGGCAGCGTGATACGCCTCAGCTGATAAAAATAGCCCGCACCATCGATTTTCGCGCTTTCATAAAGATGCTCATCGATGTTCTGGAGACCTCCGAGAAGAATCAGGAAGCTGAAGCCGGTATTCATCCAGATGGTCGAGATGGCGACCGAGAACAGAGCCCAGTCAGGATCCAATAGCCACTGGATTTGTCCGATGTCGAACAGCGCCAGGAACCTGTTGAACATCCCGATGCTCGGGTGGAACATAAACAGCCATACGACAGAGGCCGCTGCGACTGACACACCCATCGTCGAAGAATAAACCGTCCTGAAAAATCCGATTCCCTTCAGCTTTTCATTGGCGAGCAGCGCAAGAAACAAGGCAATGACCACGCCCGCAGGAACGGTGTAAAGGACGAACAGAATCGTCGCTTTCGCACTGTTAAGGAACGCCGCGGACTCGAGGAGATAACGGTAGTTGTCCAGTCCGACAAAGACCGCCGCTTCCCCCCGCTGGTCAGTCAGGAAAAAGCTCAGGTAGATCGTGCGGAACATCGGATAAAAGACAAAGACACCAAAGAGGATGATTGATGGCAACAGGTAAAGGAGCGCCGTCCTGCCGCGCCTCGTGCGTGTCCATACACCAGGTCGCTTCTCAGCCGGCACTTGTGCGGCACCTTCCCGGATCGTGCTCACAGAGCTGCACCTTCCTTCGTGACCGTACGTTGCCGGTCAGCCGCCTTCCTGATCAAACGGCCGTCCTCCAGACTGAACAGGCAGGCTGAACCGGTGTCGACAGCGATCGGGATACGGTCACCCGGCCGGATTTGCCACTGGCCGTTCCACTTGGCCGTCCATTCCCCTTCTCCCGCAACAAAAGAAAAGACGGTTTCGTGCCCGAGCACCTCGACATTGGTGACTTCCGCATCGAACACCGGAAGTCCCTCCCCGGTTTCAGGCGGCATGAGAAACTCCGGCCGGATGCCGAGTGTCACCCGCTCTTCGGCAATTTCATCAAGTGACCCATTGGGCATGACGATTTGCGTCCCATTTGCCAGAACGAGCACACTGGCTTCCTTCCGGACATCCGCTTCCGCCAGGTTCATCGGCGGGGAGCCGATGAATGTTGCCACGAACGGATTAGCGGGATGGTTATAGATCTCGATCGGGCTGCCGATCTGCTGGATCTTCCCGCTATGGAGGATCATGATCCGGTCCCCCATCGTCATCGCTTCCACCTGGTCGTGCGTCACGTAGATCATCGTGATTCCAAGCCGCTTCTGGATACGGCGGATTTCCGAACGCATATGGGCGCGCAGCTTGGCATCCAGGTTGGACAGCGGCTCATCCATGAGGCAGATTGGTGCTTCGCTCACGATGGCACGGGCCAGTGCCACACGCTGGCGCTGTCCGCCGGATAGTTCGCGAGGCTTGCGTTTCAGATAGTCGGTCAGTCCGAGCATTTCCGCAGTATCAAGCGCACGTTTTTTCCGGTCAGCCTTCGGTACTTTTTTGACATCAAGTCCGAATGTGATGTTTTCCTCTACCGTCAAATGCGGATAAAGCGCATAATTCTGGAAAACCATGGACAGGTCGCGTTTGCTCGGAGGCAGACGGTTCGCTGTCTTTTCTCCGATTTTCAGCGTTCCTCCGGTGATTTCCTCCAGTCCTGCAATCATCCGCAACATCGTACTTTTCCCACAGCCCGACGGCCCGACAAGCACAAAGAATTCTCCCGGCTCGATTGTCACATTGATGTTTGAGATGACATCCTTTTGCCGGTCATAGGACTTGGATACATCAATCAGCTCTACCTTTTTCAAGCAGGCAGTCCCCCTTAACAGCAATAAAATCAGAATCTTTCCCCTTATCAGGTAACTTAATCGTACCGGAACATAAATGGAAAAACAATTGTTTTTCAGGATGGATTTTGCCTTTATGGTCGGTTACATTGAAAAGAAATCAGGAAAGGCGGAACGTCTCATGAAAAGACCCCTACTATACCTCTTATGGGTGTGCCTTCTTGCGGCGGCATCCTGCTCTCCGGAGGAAGAACGGATACCCGCAGCAGGTTACGCACAGCAGGAAAAACCTGTTGCTCTTCCTGAGGACCGCTTCCTTACCATTGCCCACCGGGGGGCTTCCGCCTACTTGCCCGAACACACTCTGCCGGCATACGCGCTGGCCGACGAGATGGGCGCCGACTACATCGAGCTGGATCTCCGGATGACTAAAGACGGCCGTCTGGCGGTGATCCATGACCATGAGCTGCAGCGTATGAACGGGACAGGCGGCCAAGTAAGTGACATGACGATGGACGAACTGAAGAACGTGTCCCCCGGTTTCGTATTTAATGAAGAAAATCCCGAACTCGCCCAGACATCGCATGAACAGCTCTCCATCCCCGAACTCCGGGATGTACTCATCCGGTTCGGAAGTGCTGTTAATTACTACATTGAGCTGAAGGCTCCACCGGAAGGCGGCCGGATGGAAGAAGCCGTGATCGGAGAACTCGAGCGCTACGGCATCACAGAAAAAGCCGGACAGCATGATCTGCCACCCGTCATTTTGCAGTCCTTCAGCGAGGAATCCCTGATCCGCCTCCACAAGATGCGCCCGAATATCCCGCTGATTCAACTTTATTCGTTCAAGGAGAATGCAGACCTCTCATCCAAAGACCTGGAGTATCTTCGGAGCTATGCTTCGGGTATCGGCATCCCGGCCGCTTCCGCGCATGCCGGATTTATCGATAAGGTGGAGGGCTGGGAACTTGATGTCCACGTCTTCACGGTAAATGAGGAACAGGATATCCTCAGGCTGATCCGCATGGGAGCCGATGGGGTCTTCACCGATCGGCCGGATGTTGCGCGCCGCATCAGTTCCTATGAATAGCGTATGTATAAAACCATCAATATGCGCTGCAACGACTATCCTACCTTTCATATGTTTAGCCGACGTTAAGAGAGTGTTCCAAATTGTAAAGATAACCATCTTTTTCCCTTACCATTCTTTTAGTTATTCCCTAGTGCCTTGTCCCCCTTGCCAGCCGGGCCGAAAGCTATAGCAAGTTCTATTAACCGCATGCCAGATGATTCAATTTTCTGATATCCGATTGCAGGCCTCTCCTCCCTTTTCTATAGTGGATGAGAACGATCATCTTTAGGGGGAGGGGTTTGTTTGTGTTAAAGAAGAAGTGGCCGGCATTTGTGCTGGGGATGACGCTGATCGCCGGGAGTTTCCCGGTGACGGCAAGCGCAAAGCCGCAGGGGGAAATTGACTATGACAGCTTTCCGGAGGTTGCGGAAGCAAATGGCGGGATGGTGGCGACCGCCCACCCGCTGGCGACCGAGATCGGCCGGGACGTCCTGAAAAAGGGCGGCAACGCGATTGACGCTGCCGTGGCCATCCAGTTTGCTCTAAACGTCACGGAGCCGATGATGTCCGGCATCGGGGGCGGCGGATTCATGATGGTCCATGACGGGGCGACCGGAGATACGACTATCGTGAACAGCCGCGAACGTGCCCCGGGAGGCGCGACACCGGATATGTTCCTTGACGAAAACGGTAATCCGGTCCCGTTTTCCGAGCGGGTGATGCACGGGACATCCGTCGGGGTGCCGGGCACGCTTAAGGGCCTTGAGGAAGCGCTAGACCGATGGGGCTCCCGTCCACTGGAATCACTGATTGGCCCGGCGATCAAACTGGCCGATCACGGATTTGCAATCGATCCGGTACTTGCGGAAGCGATTGAGAATAATGAAGAAAAGCTGAAGCGATCGGCGGCACGGGATGTGTTCTTCGATGAAACCGGAGAACCTCTCGATGAAGGCGACCTGCTTGTACAGGACGACCTCGCCAAGACACTAAAGCAGATCCGCGCCAAGGGGACGGAAGCCTTCTATGAAGGACCAATCGCCGATGCCATCGCCGAAACCGTACAGGAATTCGGTGGCTCGATGACACCTGATGACCTTGCCCGTTACGACGTAACAATCGATGAACCGATCTGGGGCAAATACAAAGGCTATGACATCGCCAGCATGCCGCCGCCAAGCTCCGGCGGGGTATTCCTTCTGCAGATGCTTGGCATCCTGGACGGTTTCGACCTTTCGCAGTATGACGTAAAGGCTTGGGAGAAGTACCATCTCCTTGCTGAAACGATGCACCTGGCCTACGCCGACCGGGCAGTGTATGCAGGCGATCCGGAGTTCGTCGATGTGCCGGTGAACGGCCTGCTGGACCCACGCTATATCGAGGAGCGCCGTTCACTGATCTCACATGATCAGGTAAATCAGAATCCGGTGGCAGGCGACCCTTGGAAATATGAGAGCGGCGGCACGCCGACTGCGGCAGTCGCTCAGCCTGAAAATACGCAGTATGGTGAGACGACTCACTTTACTGTTGCCGACAAATACGGCAATGTCGTCTCTTATACGACGACGATCGAGCAGCTTTTCGGCTCGGGTATCATGGTGCCGGGCTACGGCATCGTCCTGAACAACGAACTCACCGATTTTGACGCCATTCCGGGCGGTGCCAATGAAGTCCAGCCGTACAAGCGTCCGCTCAGTTCGATGACACCGACAATCGTCTATGAAGACGGCAAGCCGGTCCTCACTGTCGGCTCGCCGGGCGGCCCGACCATCATCACATCGGTCCTCCAGACGATCCTTTATGCGATCGAGTACGACATGGATCTGAAGTCCGCCGTCGAGGAACCGCGCATCTACACAAACAGCCTCACTTCGTACCGCTATGAAGACGGCATGCCTGCGGATGTACGGTCTCACCTGAACAACATGGGTCACCGCTTCGGAGCGTCGCCGGTTACGATCGGAAACGTCCAGAGCATCCAGATCGACCACGAGAACGGTACATTCCTCGGCGTCGCTGACTCCAGCCGGAGCGGATCCGCCGCAGGGATTGAACTGAAAGGGAAGAAAAAAGGCAAGCACTAATAAATGAAGCCGGGCCGCCTGATGTGGCGGCCCGGCTTTTATGTTCTTCCCCGCGATTCAGATTGGTCCCCAATTAATGAGTACCCCTACACTTAGCATGATCACGGCAATCAGCACCCAGATGCCGAACAGCGGCAGAATCCACTTAAACCACTTGACCCAGGCGACACCCGCGACGGCCAGACTGGCCATGAGCGGACCGGATGTCGGGAAGATACTGTTCGTAAACCCGTCACCGAACTGGAATGCCTGGACCGCCACCTGCCGGGTGATGCCCAGCATGTCGGCAAGCGGCGTCAGGATCGGCATGGCAATCATGGCCTGTCCGCTTCCGGAAGGCACGAGGAAATTCAGGGCACCGTTCGCTGCGAACATCCCGAGCGCGGCCAGGACCGGAGGCAATGTTTCCAGCGGAACCGACAGTGCATGGACAAGGGTGTCCAGTATGTATGCATTCTCCATGACAATCAGAATGGCCCTCGCCACCCCGATAATCAGGGCACCATAGACGAGGTTTTTACACCCTTCCATAAATGCCATCGTCAGCTGATTATAGTTCATCCCCGCAATGATTCCTGAAACCAGGCCGATAAAGATGAAGAACGCCGCCATGTGGTTGATCGTCCAACCCATCTTGATGGTTGCAAAGACGAAGAACGCCAGGGCAATACCTGCGAACGACAAAATCAGCTTATGTCTGCCTGTGAAAGGCGCATCCAATGACTCTTCCTGGTTCTCGTCATCCAAGACACCGATCAGGCTTTTTGAAGGATCGGCCAGTACTCGCTTCGCGTATCTCCACGTGTACCAAATCGTCGCCCCGACAATCAGGACAAACGCGGCGATCCTCAAGCCCATTCCGGAAAAAAGCGGAACGTCGGCGATCGTCTGTGCCACCCCGACTGTATAAGGATTCAGGAAGCCCACGTTGAATCCGGCAAACGTCGCACCGAACGTGATGGCGACGGCCACAAGCGCATCCAGTTTAAGGGCGCGTGCGATGATCAGCCCGATTGCGACAAACGGGATGACCGAGTTCGCGACTGCCCCGACTGCCCCGCCGAGCGCGAACAGGATGGATATGATGGCAATGAGCCAGAACTCCTTCCCTTTTGTCACGTTGACCGCACGTAAGATTCCCCCTCGGATGGCGCCGCTCCGTTCAATGATTTCAAAAGCACCGCCCGCGAACAGCACAAGAAAGATCAGTTCTCCCGACTCCACCATCCCCTGCTGCAGGGCAAGGAACAGATCCATGAAGCCTGCCGGATTTCCCTCCGTCTGGCTGTATGTTCCCGAAACGACCCGTTCGACGCCCTCCACGGTTTCCCTTTCAAATGAACCGGCCGGTACGATATAAGTCAAAACCACAGCCAACAACAAGACGGCAAACAGAATGACATATGTATCTGGCATTTCCCAACGTTTTTTCTTATTACCCTCTTTCATTTCCCCTTTTGTCTCCTCCCATAGAACGAATATTTATGAGTATAAACTTATATCTCACTCAATTCAAACTAGCTCGGAAATTCAATGGGTCATAATGAAAGCCGACCCGCATGATGATTGCGGCCCGGCTTGGTTTGTTGTTCTTTTATACTACCCGTACAGATGCCCGTCCCGGTGTGGATGTGTGCCGCCATGTTTTGAGGAACAGCCGGGTTCTGTCCCGTCCCCTCTCCATGAGTTTCTCCATCTGCTCAAGGTCCATGTCAAAGTCGGTCGCCTTTACATCGTCCATCGGGATGAAAACGACATCACGGGCATGTTCTCTCGAGATGTATCGCTCGTCATGCGCATTTTTCATCGTCGAGAACAATGCTTCAAAAAGATCCAGTGCATTACGGATCTCATGGGGCCGCCGCTCCTCCTGGCTCCGGCTCAGCTTCAGGCCGATCACCGGTCGCTCCCTTTTTCCTTTTTCATCATCAAAAATCCACATCGGAAAGTTGCTCAGCACACCACCATCCACGACAATCGCTTCCCCACCTGACGTGAACAGCCGGACCGGCTCGAAAAAGTAGGGAATCCCGCAACTCATCCTCAGAGCCCGCGCGACCGGAAACGTTTCAGCGGGGATGCCGTACTTCTCCAGATCATCCGGAAGCACGAGCATTTTGCCGTTTGTGAGGTCTGAAGCAACAAGCTTCAGTTTGCCCGGGGGAAGGTCACCGAATGTATATACCTGTTTCTCAAGAAGCTTTTCCGTGAACCAGTCCTCAAGTGCCTTCCCCTGATACAGTCCCATCCGCCAGTACAGGTTCAGCCACTTCATGAAACGTGTCGGCACGAGCGAAGCCCGCCGGTCGAGCAGTTCGCTGAAATCCTGTTCGGCAAGCAGATCAGCAATTTCCTTGGCAGTGAAGCCCGCTGCGATAAATGCCGCCAGGATCGAGCCGGCACTCGTGCCCGCAATCCTTTGGAATGTCAGTCCCTGGCGCTCCAGCTCCTCATAAGCCCCGACCAGCGCGAGCCCTTTCAGACCGCCTCCCGAGAACACACCGTCCACCCTCAACTCCCTCGCCCCTTTCCCGGAGGTCTTTCTTATAGGGTAAGTCTGTGGAGGCGGGATTAGAACCGTTGCTGAAGCCACCTTGCATGTTGGCGGTGAAGAAGATAGATTGGAAACAGGACGAATAAAATGAGGGATGAACCGATGAATATCCGTGAAATCGAAGAAAATGACAATCCTGTAATCGAACAGATCATCAAGCGATCGCTGGAAACTTTCGGGCTGGATATACCAGGTACCGCCTACTTTGATCCGCAACTGGGCAGTTTGTCTGACTACTATCGGGAACTGCCCAATTCAAAGTACTGGGTGGTTACAGATGAACTTGGCGAGGTCATGGGCGGTGTCGGGATTGCACCGTTTGGAGAACATGAGGGCGTATGCGAGCTGCAGAAACTGTATATCAAACCGGATGCACAGGGACTGGGCCTGTCAAAGCAGCTGATGGAAACCGCACTCGGTTTTGCCAAGGAGCATTATGCGCACTGCTACCTGGAAACGATGGAAAAGCTCCGGGTTGCCAATCGGCTATATGAACGGCTGGGCTTCCGAAAGCTGGACAAGCCGCTGGATGGATCCGAGCACGGGACGATGGATACGTGGTACATAAAAGAGCTATAAAACGAGGCATCACAGATTTTTTCTGTGGCGCCTCGTTTCTGTTATAGATGATGCTTCATACGCTCCACTGTTTGCCCGCGTCCCGGCATACCACCCTGGGCTCCGAACTGTTCGACAGAAAGTGAAGCAGCCGCGTTGGCGAAGCGGATGGCGTCTTCAAGCCGCATCATTTCCGCGAGCGCGACCGCCAGTGCGCCGTTGAATGTGTCCCCGGCCCCGGTCGTGTCGACTGCATTCACTTGAATGCCGGGCACAACGATATGCCGCTCACCGTCATAATAACGCGCTCCGTCCCTGCCAAGTGTCACGATCAGGCGGTTCGGATGCGCTTCTAGCGCCTGTTCCCAGTTCTCGCCGAACATCATCGCCGCTTCGCTCTCGTTCGGGGTGAGAATGGGCTCGTATTGCAGAAATTCGGGGCTGAAGCCGTCTGCCGGTGCGGGATTCAAGATCACCGGAACCTGATTCCTGCGGGCGATTTCAAGTGTGCGGAGAACGGATGGAATCGGGATCTCCAGCTGAAGGACGACAAGTTCGCTGGAAGCAATGGCCGCTTCACAATGATCGATGTCCTCAGGGGTCAATTGATGATTGGCACCCGGCACAACAATGATCCGGTTATCTCCTTCCGATAGGAGGATGTTCGCAATACCGCTCGGGCCCTCCACGCGCTTCACCTTGCTGACATCGACGCCTTCATTCTCCAGATTTGCGACGAGTTCATCCCCGAACGGATCGGTACCGACCGCGCCGATCATCCTGACTGTGCCTCCTAGACGGGCTGCCGCCACCGCCTGATTGGCTCCCTTTCCGCCCGGCACAGTCGTGTAGAGATTCCCGAGGACCGTCTCCCCCTGCTTCGGGAACCGCTCCGTCCCCACCACAAGGTCCATATTGATGCTGCCGACTACCGTGATCATCCTGCCACCTAACTTTCCAATCTTTTATCTAAGCGTACCAGAACGGGATGCAGGGTTCGATATCGGAAATCACTCAATAAAAGCGGCTGCGAACTTGCGCAGCCGCTCCCATGCTCCCTTTCAATCCTTCAGCCATTCCCATGCCGCGTCATACTCGCCCGGGTTGAAATGCATTGTCTTCAGCCTTGCAATCTCACCCATTCCCAGCCCTTCCGCGAACTGGAGCCAGTTCTGCTCACTTAAGAGGGCGACTTTATTAAAGGCCATCCATCGGCTCATATCAAAACGGACTTCCCTGAGCGCGTCGGGAATAGAAGCCAGGTCGACCGTTCCTACCTCGGCAAAGATATTAAAGGTTCCGTCCTCCGCTTGCTTGCGTGCAATTACCTCGTCCAGTTTCAGTGCATCTTCCTTGGTCAGCCGTCCGTCGAATTTAAAAGCGACAGTCCGCTCGTCCATACTAGGCATAAATGTCAGCAATTGATTTCCTCCCGTTGAAGCATTTGCCCTTCTTTTCCCTCCAGGCTATTTCTTAATCCATTCAAGTAAACGGTTACATTAAATATTCCCAAAATTAGCATTGACCTGACAATTTCATATGCCTATAATGAAACCCATCATCTTCAGAAGGAGTCCTGGCCTCATGAAAAATTTCTTCTCCAATCTGCTCAACGGAATGAGCATCGGGATTGTGGTCGCCCTCATCCCAAATGCCCTGTTAGGTGAAATTCTCAAATTGCTCATTCCTCACTTCCCCTCCCTCCAGCATTTGCTGGACATAACCATTTACGTGATGAGCCTGCTGCCGGTCATCATTGGGGTGATGGTCGGTGTTTCCTTTAAATTGACGCCGATTCAGACGGCGAGCATCGGAATTGCGGCCATGATCGGAAGCGGTGCCATCATCAAAAACGCAGAAGGGATTTTCACCCTGTCCGGAATCGGCACCACGCTGAATATCGGGATCACTTCGGCTCTCGCTGTCCTGTTCGTCAAACTCCTGGGAGACAAGATGAAAGAATATGCAATCCTCGTCATCCCGACCGCCACCATTCTCGTCCCCGGCATGATCGGCTATCTGCTGCTCCCTTACGTCAAGGGCGGATCAATGATCGTCGGCAACGGCGTGGAATACCTGACACAGTTGCAGCCTGTCTTCATGGGCGCGGCCATCGCTGTCGTCTTCTGCGTACTCATCCTTTCTCCTTTCTCGACAGTGGGCGTGGCAACAGTCATCATGCTGTCGGGCATCGGCGCGGGTGCGGCCAACCTCGGCATTGTCGCGGCGGGTGTCGGTCTCGCGATCGCAAGCTACAAAGCCAACTCGCTCGGAACCGCACTTGCCCACGTGCTCGGCTCGCCGAAGATCCAGATGCGCAACTTCCTCATGAAACCGAAGATCGCCTTTCCTATGATGGCTTCCGCAGCCATTCTCGGCGGGCTGGCCGGTGTCCTGAACATCCAGGGTACCCCGTACAGTGCCGGCTTCGGCCTGTCCGGCCTCGTCGGGCCGCTGAACTACATTAAGCTGGCGGAAGGCGGTTGGACCCTTGGGAATATTTCCATCATGCTCGGCACGTTCATCATTCTGCCGATCATCCTGAATCTTGGCTTAATCTACATCTTCTCCCGCAGACTGAAGATGATCCGGGAAGAGGATTACAAACTGAACTTTGATTGACTGCGGAGCCGGTTCCCAGATGGGGAGCGGCTCTTTCCTTTTCAACCAACAAAAAACGCCGGCGGGATGC